>NZ_JBIVLH010000004.1:0-415671 GCF_044751185.1 Streptomyces sp. NPDC088733 | reverse complement strand
CGTCTGCCATGGCCCGTAGCGTTCGGGCAGGTCACGCCAGGAGACTCCGGTACGGATCTTGTAGACCATGCCGTTGACGACCTGCCGGTCCGCCACGCGAGGTCGTCCCGTGGCGGCCCGCGGTATCAACGGAGCGAGCAACTCCCACTCCCGGTCGGTGAGTTCATGGCGACGTATCACCCCACCATGATCCACCACCCGATGATCTTTGAAGACGGACCCTAGTCGGGCAGTGCAACCACGCGTCATCGCCGAACCGATCGGCTGCACTCGGGCAGCCGGATTCTCCTGGTCGCACGGCGGTGACACTGGTGCTGTTCCGCTGGATCACGGAGGCCCGCCGGCTGCGGCACTCCCTGGCCGTCGGCGCAGCCGTCCCGCCATGGCTCCGGGACTCAGCCGGCCGGCAGTCGCAGTCGCCGAGGAACCACAGGTACAGGTGGTGTCCACCGAGCGCTGTCCGCCCCGGCTTGATCGGCGCGCGGGAACCGATCGGGCCGGAGTCGGAGTGCACGAATGCATCCGTGACGCGGCTCCTCGATCACGCTCGGCCCTCGTCGTCGGCCCGGCATGAGTTGCCCGCCGCAGGTAACTACCGTTCCGTCAGGCGCCGATGCCACCAGCCGAGCCCGGGTTTCACCGGAGCGGTCGGATCGGGCAGGGTCCGCCGTTCGAACTCGTCGTCCAGCCGCCCGATGACCGCTCGCAGTTCACGCCGAGCGCGCGACGGCAGGGCGTTCAGCATCACTTCGACGGTGTCGCGGCCGGAGACCGGATCGTGGCACGGGCAGTCGGCCAACGGGACGTAGAGCCATCGCCCCGGGCCCCGAAGGAACTGCTCGAACTGATCGAGGCCATCGCGCAGATATCCGGCATGGAACCGGTCCGCCTCCAGGCGGCGGACGGCGGCCTGGGCACTGCGCCCAAGTCCCGAGATCTGACTGAACCGCCGGGAACCGCCCCGGCTCAACCGCGTCTGGGCGCGCAACGCGCCGGGCGACCTACGCGGCATCGCCCTTTCGGATCGGAGTCACATCGGAATCATGCCATGACGACAGACGCTGCCGCCCGTCCTTGCAGTCGATCGAGTGCCGCCGACCTCACCGATGACGTAGATACGTGTTAGTTTCGTAGCTATTGCCAGATATGAGCGCGCTGGGCGTGGTCCACACACGCGTATCGGAGCGGACATGAAAAGGCTCGACGGGAAAGTCGCGGTAATAACCGGCGCCACAAGCGGAATCGGTGCCGCCATAGCTCAAAGTTTTGTGGACGAGGGCGCCCGGGTGGTCTTGTCCGGCCGCCGGCCGGACAGCGGCCTGTCGACAGCCGAACCCCTGGGGGAAGCGGCCTTCTTTGTCCAGGCGGACGTGTCGGTCGAGAGGGACGTCCAGCAGCTCATGCGCTCGGCGGTCGACCACTTCGGCGGGCTGGACATATGGGTGAACAACGCCGGGGCGCCGGCGACCATTGCTTCCGTCACCGAGATCGACCTCGACGATTTCAGGCGCGTGTACGAAGTGAATGTCTGCGGCCCGATGCTGGGGATAAAACATGCAGGCAGGTTCATGCGGGAGCAGGGCTCGGGGAGCATCATCAACATCGGCAGTGTCGCGGGAATGAGGGCGGCCATTACGGGGCTGGACTATTCCGTTTCCAAGGCCGCGCTGCATCATTTGAGCAACTGGGCGGCTGCGGAGATGGGGCAGTACGGGGTCCGGGTCAATACCATCAGCGTGAGCGGCGTCACGACGGGGATATTCGCCAAGGTCGCAGGGTACGGTGCCGAGCAGTCCGAAGACCCGGAAGTGCTGGCGGAGGTTTCGGGGAGAATGCTTCCTCTTCTGAAGGAAGTCAGCCCGATCACCCGAGTCGGAGAACCGGAGGACGTCGCGGCCGCTGCCGTGTATCTGGCGAGCGATGAATCGGCCTATGTCAATGGCGACATTCTTCACGTCGACGGCGGCCACGCCCTCGGCCAGCCCTATTCGGTCATGCGCGAACAGCGGTCCGCAATCGCCGCAGCGCTTCAAGTCCGGGCGGGGAAGTCAGGGTGGCCGGCGTAGGGGGAGGCAAGGTCGCGCAGGTCGTGGCACGGCCAGGGGTCGCGGGCGTGACGGGCCAAGATGCGCCGCTTGGCCGCGATTTCGCGCAGGACGCGGGCCGGGTCGTGCAGGGCCACATGCAGAGCGATCGTGGGGTGGAAGCCGGAGAGGTCGACCTGGCAGAAGTCGACCGTGTGTCCGTGGGCAGACCACTCCCCGCATCCGTCACCGTCGCACCGCCGAGCCAAGTCGGCCTCCTCGTCCAGTCGGGCCTCGAGGAACCTCACCAGTTCTTCAGTCATAGGGGCATTCTCGATGTTGTCCCGGGCACCACGGCGTCGGAGCCGTCCCGACAGTCCTGTTCGGCGGGCTGAGACTGCGTTCCTCCGGAAAGCCGGTGACCGGCGCTGCGGTGGCAGCCCGGGAAACCCGGCACCGTACTGTGTGTCGCGCGGGACGCCGAAGGCCTCCGACGCCCACGACAGAGAAGAGATGCCATGCACACCGCGGCCAATGGGACATGGCCCTCACCGTGGTTCCGGCAGTTGCGGAACTGCCCGGCCCCGCGGCTGCGTCTGCTCTGCTTCCCGCACGCCGGAGGCGCGGCCAACTTCTTCCGGCCCTGGTCCGGGCTCGTGCCCGACGACGTCGAGCTGCTGGCCGTACGGTACCCGGGACGCGAGGACCGCTTTGCCGAACCGCCGGCGCGGAGCATGGAGGAGCTCGCCGAGCCGATCGCCCAGGCATGCGCGGGGCTCGCCGACAGGCCGCTGGTGTTCTTCGGGCACAGCATGGGCGCGTCCGTGGCATTCGAGGTCGCGGCACGCCTGGCGGCGGGTCCCCTCGCGCCCGGACTCGCGGCGTTGTGCGTCTCGGGCAGGCCCGGACCGGGAAAGACGCGCTCACGGGGGCTCGCCGACGCCACTGACGAGGAACTGGTCGCGGACCTGGTCTCCATGAGCGGCACCAACGCGGAGGCCCTGGCCAGCCCGGAGCTCCGTGAGCTGTTCCTGCCGATGATCCGGGCCGACTACCGCCTCCTGGACCGCTACGGGGACCATCTCGCGCCCGGGAGGCTGGATGTCCCGGTCGTCGCCTACTACGGCGACCAGGACGAGCACGTCGACGAGGACGCAGTGAACGCCTGGTCCGCGGTGACCCGGTCGGGCTTCGCCGCGCGCTCCTTCCCCGGCGGGCACTTCTACCTCGAACAGCACGCGGCACCTCTGCTCGCCGACCTGTTCGCCCGTCTCGACACGAGCGCGCCGCAGGCGACTTCGGCCTGAGCACGCGAAAACCCCTTGCGCTCCGAACCGCCGCTTGGTGGGATGCAGGCGCTTCGACCGCGGGAGGGGACAGCTTGGCGGTATTCGGGTGTGCGGGCTGCGGGGCGGTCCTGACGGAGGCGGTGTCGGAGGTGGCGTTGCCGATCCACCTGGCCGACACCCACTGGGAGACGCTGCATCCGCCCTTGCTGGAGTCCGGTTCCTACGCCGTAGATCCCGCGCTGTACGCGTTGTCGGACACTGTCATCCTCGCGCCCGGCGACATGCGCGGCACACGGTTGATCCTTGAGCGGGCCGACGGCTACTGCATGGGGATCGACGGGAGGGACGGGCCGAACCTCGCGTGCCTGGGCTGTGATCTGCCGGTCGCGACGAGGACGGACGACTGCGGGTACTGGCAGCTCGTCCAGCTCGAACCGCAGGCAGTGGTGCGGCTGCCGGGCCCGCCGGAGCGGCCGGTCATGGACTGGGCGGAGCTGCCGAGTGCCGGGGCGCTGGAGAACCGGCTGAGCGAGTTCCGGGACATCCCGGCGGGCGTGGCTCTCGCACGGGTGGTGGTGGCCGCCGGGGGTATGCCGGTCGAGGTGGCGCCGGGACCGGTGGACGAACTCCTGGGCCGGGCACTCGGCGCGCTGTTGCCCGCCGGGGAAGGCGCGAAGCGGTTGGACTTGGCGGGCCCGGGGTTCGGCGAGCCGGCCGCTGACCTGGTGCTGGTCCCGGTCCATCCGCAGACCGGAGAGGTGTGGCAGCCGGGTGGCGACGCGCTGCCGGTACCCATGGACGCCGGGCTCTGGGCCGAGCTCGCCTTTCCGCCGTACCGGACCCGGCTGCCGGCGGTCGGTGGGCTGCCGGCAGGCGTGGAGCGGGACGATCCGCTGCCGCCGCACCCGTCGTACCTCTTCCAGCCGTCCGGGAAAGCGTTCCAGTACACGCTCGCGCGGATGCCCGCCGCCAGGGAACCGTGGCTGCGAGAGAGCTACGACCGGGCCGCCCGATTGCGCTGAGTGGACCCGGGCTCCGGTGCCGCCGACGTGCTGCTCACTCACGCCCCTCCGCACCGGAACGGCCCTGCTTGAGCAACGACTTCCAGGAACGGTGCCGCTTGAACGGCGTCTCGAAGAACCGGGCGAACAGCCACGCGCCCAGCACCGAAACGGGCAGCGCCACGGCGAGGGCGAGCAGGAACGTGGGCAGGCCGGGGGGCACGAACCGCGGGGCGATGCGCCGGACGACGGTCATGACGATCGGCAGATGGATGAGGTAGAGGCTGTACGAGAAGCCGCCGAGGCTGCTCAGGGGCCGTGCGGTCAGGAGGCGTACGAGAACGGCGGGGCGTCCCGTGGCGACCGCGGCGAGCAGCATCGCCATGGCGGGCGCGATGGCCAGGTCGATCCAGAAGTAGTGGTTCACCGTCCACACCGGTCCCTTGGCGATGCCGAGAGCGAGGACGGGAACGACCGCCGCGGAGGCCAGCCAATGCCAGGGCAGGCGCCGCACCTTGGCCGATGCGGCGACGACCCCGGCAGCCGCCACGCCGGCGACGAACGCGGGTGCGAGGTGCGGGGTCAGCCAGTTGTCGCCCTCCACGGGGGAGGCGTTGGCCGCCGTCAGGCCGCGGACGACGACCGGGAGCGCCACGCCCGCGACCAGGGCCACGGCACCCAGTCTGCGCCGCACGAACAGGAGGAGCGGGAAGACGAGGTAGAGCTCCGCCTCGACGCCGATCGACCAGAACGCCCCGTTCGGCGTCGGCGCGGTGACCATGTCCTGGGCGAGGAGCCCGTACACCAGGACGGACCTGCCCGTGGGCGGACCGAAATGCGAGGCCGGCACCACGAACCACGCGATGAGCAGGCTCATCACGAGTGCCGCCCAGTACGGGGGCAGGATGCGCCAGGCCCGGCGGCGCAGGAAGCGGGCCAGTCCGTCGGTCCGCCAGCCGTTGCGTGCCGGAGTGACGGCGAGGGAGAAGCCGGAGACCACCAGGAAGAAGACGACGGCGAGCCGGCCGAACATCAGCCCGTCGAGCCACCAGGGAGCCGAACTGTCGGGGTAGCCGGGGAACGTGTAGAGCCAGCAGTGGAAGAGGACCACGTACAGAGCGGCCAGGCCGCGGAGGCCGTCGAGGCCCGCCACGTGCTGCTGCCGCACGTGTCCCACCGGAACGGGAGCGGGCACGGGAGCGGGCACGGGCACGCCGAGGGTGCTGCTCGCGGGAGGACGGCTCGCCTGCACTGAGATCGTTCGGCCCCTTCTGTCGCCGGGCGGCACACCGCCGACCCGGCGCGACCCGCAGTGACGGATACGCGGCGGGCGGCCGAGCGGTTCAACGGATCGACGTCGCCCGTCACCCGTTTTCCCCGAGTGCCCGCCCGTTGCCCCTTTCCACACCGAATGTCACGTTTTCGGCTGGTGCTTTGTCGTAAGGGGTGTGAGCAGGGCGGAGCCTGGCGATTGTGCGGGCCGACCCGCCGTTGTCCGGTGCCGGGATCCCCGCGTCGCCGCATCCGAAGGACCCGCAGCCCCGCGGCTGTTCGCCCTGCACGGCTGAACCATCCGCTCGGAAAGGACTTCCCATGACCCGTCTCTCGATGGACCCCCGTGCCCGTACTCCGCTCGTCCTGCTGGCCGCGGCCGCGGCCGCCGCCGGCCTCCTCGCCACGTCGGTCGATGCGGCGAGCGCGACGAGCACGGCGAGCACGGCGAGCACGGCGAAGGCCGCTTCCCCGCAGCGCGCCAAGCCGACCGTCGTGCTCGTGCACGGGGCGTTCGCCGACTCCTCCAGTTGGAACGGTGTCATCAAGAAGCTGAAGAAGGACGGCTATCCGGTGGTGGCCGCGGCCAACCCGCTGCGGAGTCTGAGCGGCGACGCCGCCTCCGTCAAGAGTGTGCTGGCCGCCGTCGACGGGCCGGTGGTCCTGGCCGCGCACTCGTACGGCGGCGCGGTGATCAGCAACGCCGCCCGGGGCTCCGACAAGGTCAAGGCGCTGGTGTACACGGACGCGTTCCTCCCCGACAAGGGCGAGAGCGCCGACGATCTGGCGGGCAAGTTCCCGGGCAGCGTCATCGGGCAGGTGCTCCGGCCCGTCCCGATCACGAATCCCGACGGTTCCAAGGACGTGGACCTGTCCATCGACCAGTCCCAGTTCCGTCAGGCGTTCGGTGCGGACGTGCCCGCGGGCACCGCCGGGCTGATGGCCGTCACGCAGCGGCCGGGGACGGGCACGGCCCTGCACGAGCCTTCCGGTGAACCCGCCTGGAAGACGATCCCCTCCTGGGCCCTGGTCGGCACCGACGACCGGATCATCCCTCCGAAGCTTCAGGTGTGGATGGCCGAGCGCGCTCACGCCCACATCGCGACGGTCCGCTCCTCCCATGCCGTGACCGTGTCCCACCCGGACGCCGTCGCCCGCGTCATCGAGCAGGCGGTGCGGACGGTGCGCTGACCGGCACACGGGGCGGAGTGGGGCGGCTGCAGGTCAGGTGCGCCGCCCCACTCCGTGTCGCGGTGGCTCACCACCACGTGGTGGGGTAGACCTCTCGTTGCAGGCGGGACGAGGCCATCTGTGCCATGACCAGCAGGGCCAGTCCGGCGGCCAGCAGGGGCACGAAGAGATGGGCCGGCGGGTTCGTGAGCATGATCATGACGGCGGTCGCCATCGCGGGCGGGTGGGCCGCCTTGAGCACGAGGACGAGGCCGCAGGCGATGCCGCAGGCCACGGCTGCCGCCCAGGGCCCGTGCCAGCCGAAGGCGAGCACCACGAAGCAGACGAGGCAGGACAGCAGGTGGCCGCCGAAGACATGGCGCGGCTGCGCGAGGGGCGAGCCGGGGGTCGCCGTGACGATGGCCGTCGTGGCCGCGAGCGGCGGTATCAGCACCGTCTGGTGGATGAGCGTTCCCAGGGCCACCACGAGGGCCAGTCCCACCGACGTGGTGACGGCCGCCGACACGACCGTGCGCCGCGCCGGCCGCGGCTCCGTGGAACGCCACCACCGGGCCGGCGCCCGCTCCGCGGGGCCGGCCGGGGCATGCGCGGTCACGGTGGTCTCGGGCGGGCTAGTCGCCATGGCGCCGCCTCTCCCGATCGCGGCCCGTCGTGGGGCGGGATCCGGACGCGGCGCAGGGTGGGGGAATGCGCGGGAGCAGCACGGGAACACCTCGGATTCGGCCCCGACTCCCGGACACGGCGGGTCGTCGTCCGTGGTGCGGGGCACGCAGAAAATCCTGAGGTCCCGGCCCTCCGCGTGTCCAAATGCGGCTTTTTATCGCTTGATCGATACCGCCTATCGAGGCACTTCCGCCCGCTTGCCCCGGCGCGGCGGTGGGGGTTGCTACGACGCCGCGACCCCGGCCTCCCGGCCCGCCTCCTCAGGGGCACCGGCCGTGAACGTGACCGGCAGCCACGACGGCCCGCGCAGTCCGCCCATCCGCCAGCGGATCTCCTCCGGCGGCACGGCGAGCGCGAGCCCGGGGAGGCGGCGCAAGGCCGTGCCGATCGCGATCTGGCCCTCCAGGCGGGCCAGCGGGGCGCCGAGGCAGTAGTGGATGCCGTGGCCGAACGCCAGGTGGGCGCTGTCGCCGCGGGTGATGTCGAGCCGGTCCGGGTCGGGGAAGCGCTGCGGGTCGCGGTCGGCGATGGCGGAGGCGATCAGGACGGTCGCGCCGCGCGGAACGGCCGTGCCCGCGATCTCGACGTCCTCCCGCGCGAAGCGCGCGATGCCGGGGCTGACGGGACCGTCCCAGCGCAGGAACTCCTCGATGGCGCCGGGCAGCAGTTCCGGGTCGTCCCGCAGCATGCGCAGCTGCTCCGGGTGGGCGAGCAGCGCCGTCACGCCGCCGCCGATCAGGTTGACCGTGGTGATGTAGCCGGCCACCAGCAGCAGGAAGCACATGGCGATCAGCTCGTCCTCGTCGAGCCGGTTCTCCTCGTCCCGGGCGGTGATGAGGGCGCTGAGCAGGTCGTCGCCGGGCCGGGCGCGCTTGTCGTCCAGGAGGCCGACCAGGTAGGCGCGCATCTGCCGCCAGGCCGCGTCGACCTTCACCGGGTCCGGCGGCTCCGCCCCGCGCATGATCATCTCGTCGGTCCACCGCTGGAAGTCGTCCTGCTCGGTG
Organism: Streptomyces sp. NPDC088733; assembly: GCF_044751185.1. Lineage (NCBI taxonomy): Bacteria > Bacillati > Actinomycetota > Actinomycetes > Kitasatosporales > Streptomycetaceae > Streptomyces > Streptomyces sp. NPDC088733. Next base: position 407,227 of record NZ_JBIVLH010000004.1, on the reverse strand, counting down.
GACGGCACCCCGAGCAGCTCGCTGATCACGGTGACGGGGAGCGGCAGCGCGAAGTCGGCGACGAGGTCGGCGCGCCCCTCGGGGACGATCGCGTCCAGCAGGCGGTCGGTGACCTCCTGGATCCGCGGCCGCAGCTCGGCGATGCGGCGGGCGGTGAACGCCTTCGAGACCAGCCGGCGCAGACGGGTGTGGTCGGGAGGGTCGGAGCGCAGCATGCTGCTCAGCATCGACTCGCGCTCCGTGACGGGCAGCATCTCCATGAGGCGGGGGTCGGACGCGTCGCGGACGTCGCTGCTCAGCCGGGGATCGGAGAGGGCGGCGAGACCGTCCTCGAAGCGTGTCACCAGCCAGGCCTCGACACCGCCCGCGATGACGGCCCGCCGTACCGGGCCCTCCTGGCTGAGTTCCCGGTACAACGGGAAGGGGTCCGCCACGAAGGCCGGGTCGGCGTAGGGGAGAAGGACCGGTTGCCGGCTCATCGTGCCTCCGGAACGTGGGGGCGCGCGTCGGGACCGGCGCGCGAGGCTGTGATCACAATAAGAATATTATGTACCGATATGGCGGTGTCTGTGCACTGCCGGAGGGGCAGGGCGCGGATGGAACGGACCACGTGCTGTGTGGTGGGCGGCGGCCCCGCGGGCATGGTGCTCGCCCTGCTGCTCGCCCGGGCCGGGATCGCGGTCACCGTGCTGGAGAAGCACGGCGACTTCCTGCGCGACTTCCGCGGCGACACCGTGCATCCCTCGACCCTCGCCCTGCTGGACGATCTCGGCCTCGCCGAACGCTTCGCGGCGCTGCCGCAGCGCCGGGTGCGCACCCTCCAGCTGCCCGTCGGGACCGACGGGTCGCTGGTCACCGTCGCCGACCTCGAAGTGCTGCGCGGCCCCTACAACTATGTGGCGATGGTGCCCCAATGGGACCTGCTCGGACTTCTCGCGGACGAGGCCGGGCGCGAGCCGTCCTTCGACCTGCGGATGAACACCGAGGCGACCTCCTTCCTCATCGAGCGCGGCCGCGTCACCGGGGTGCGCTACCGCACCTCGGAGGGACGCACCGGCGAGCTGCGCGCCGACCTCACCGTCGCCTGCGACGGGCGGGGATCACTGGGGCGCTCCCGGCCGGAACTGGGCCTGCGCCGCTACGACTGCCCGATGGACGCCTGGTGGTTCCGGCTGCCCCGGCACGACGGCGACCCGCACGGACTCGTCGGCGGCGCCGGCGACCGCTTCCTGACCGCGATGATCGACCGCGGCGACTACTGGCAGTGCGCCGCGCTCATCCCCAAGGGCAGCGACGCCGAGCGCCGCGCCGACGGACTCGAGCGCTTCCTCACCGACTACGCCACCGCCGTGCCGTGGCTCGGGGACCGCACCGGCGCCCTGCGCTCCTGGGACGAGGTCAAGCTCCTCGACGTACGCCTGGAACGGCTGCGCCGCTGGCACCGCCCCGGACTGCTGTGCATCGGCGACGCCGCGCACGCGATGTCCCCGGTCTTCGGCATCGGCATCAACCTCGCCGTCGAGGACGCCGTGGCCACCGCCCGGCATCTCGTCGAGCCCCTGCGCCGCGGCGGCGTCGGCCTGCGCGACGTACGCGCTGTGCAGCGCCGCAGGCGGCCCACCACGGCCGCCACCCAGACCCTCCAGCGGATCGCCCACGCCCGGGTCATCGCCCCCGTGCTGCGCGGGGAGCCGCCGTTCGGCAGCGCCGCGCGCGGTCGACGCGTCGCCAACGCGCTCGCCGGTTCGCGCCGGCTGCGGCTGCTTCCGGCCTACTTCTTCGGGTACGGCGCCCTGCGCGAACGCCCCCCGGCCGCGTCCGTACGGTGAACTCCCGGGCGGAACGGGAGGTTTCGCCGCGCGGCCCACGGCCCCGCTGCGACACTGGGGGCGTCCGGCGCACAGCTCGCGCGGTCGCCCCACGCGAAGGAGCAGAACCCGATGCCGCTGAAGTCGTACGGAGTCCTGGTCGCCCGCGCGACCGGCGTTCGCCGGGAGGGTGCCTCCGACACCCCGCATTATCAGATCCACCTGACCGACGGCGGCGGCACCCACTACCGAGCGGCCGTCAACGTCAGGTCCCAGGAGGAGCCCTCCGAGCTGCTGTACCTCGTCGAGGACGACCTCCGGCACCCCCTCACCGAGCCCCTCGGCGACCTCGGAAGCGGCTGGAACACCCTCCCGGCCGGTCCCGGCGGCGCCAACCTCGACTACATCCGCGGCAATCTCCTCGACCCCGCGCGGATGCGCACCCTGCCGCCGGACGCCCAGGGCCCCGACAACGACCTCGCCGACCTCCTCGACCACTACGTGCAGCGCGCCGTCGCCGACCCGGACGCGCGGCTGTACGTCTTCGGCGAGCGCTGGGGACCCGAACCGGGCGTCAAGGACAAGGTGTTCGGCTTCCTGCCCGGCAACGGCGTGCACGACATCCACATGAACCAGGGCAACAGCGGCCGGTTCCGCGGCGACGACGGCGTCTGGCAGGACGGCGGCCTCCTGATCCGCTTCCCCGGCGAGCCGCGCTGGGTCGGCATCTTCCTCGCCTTCCAGAGCCAGGCCTGGCACACCGACGACATCACCGGCCACGCCTTGGAGGACGCGGGCCCGCGACCCGGCGCGGGCGAGGAGCGCGTCCGGATCGTGGCCGCCCTCGCCAATCCGCCCGGTCCCGCCCCCGAGACGGAGACCGTCACGCTGCTCAACGCCTCACCCGCCCCGGTCGACCTCACCGGCTGGACCCTGCTCGACCGCCTGAAGAACGGCTGCGCCGTGCCCGCCGGACCGCTCCCGGCCGGGGCGGCCCTGGCGTTCACGCTCGCCGCCCCGCTCCAACTGGGCAACCGCGGCGGCGCGATCACACTCCTCGACGCGGACGGCCGCAAGGTGCACGGCGTCTCCTACACCGCGGAGCAGGCCGGGCGCGAGGGCTGGACCATCGTCTTCTGAGGAGCCCTCGCGACACACCGGGCGGCTCCGCGCGGGGATGATCGCGACGGACTTTATCGGCTGATAAAGTCCGTCGTTGCGCGGGTGAACCGGCCGGAACGGCCGGACGGCCCGCCCCCGGTCGGAGTCGGAGGAGTGCATGCTTGCGGTCGACGTCCGGCAGTCGCTGCGCGACGGCCGGACCGTGGCGGAGGGCGCGGGGCGCGGCTGGCGCTTCGCGGCGCGCACCGTCGCCACGCACGGCGACTTCCTGCTCGCCTTCGTCGACGGAGGGGTGTGCGTCGGCGCCTTCGAGATCCGGGGGAGCCGCTGCGACGACGCGGCGGACGGCCGCTACGTCTTCGACCTCGCCCCGGCCCGCCGCTTCCAGTGGGCCCTCGGCCACCGGCTGCCGCTGCCCCCGGGACGCAACCCCGCGCGCATCCTCACCGGCCAGCACCTGCGCGCGTTCCTCGACGCCGCGCCGCGTGACGTCCACCGCTCCGGGGAGGCATGACGCGTGACGAAGTCCCAGCGCCCCGACCCCGTCGACGCCCTCCTGCGGTCCGGACCCCGCCGCACCGCCCTCCCCGAGCCCGCCGAACGTTCCCGGCTGCGCACCGCGTACGGCCTCACCCAGGCCGAGATCGCCGAGGCGCTCCAGGTCACCCGTACCACGGTGGCCGGCTGGGAGGCCGGCCGCAGCGAACCGCAGGGCGCCACGCGGGCCGCGTACGCCAAGCTCCTGGACGGCATCGCGGGGCAGCTCGCCCAGGACGCGGCACCGCAGCCGCAGCCCCAGCCGGAACCGCAGCCGCAGTCACAGCCACAGGCCCCGGCCGCCCCCGCCGCGCGGGCGCCGCAGGCGGGACGCCGCACCCGGGACGCCGAACAGGAGGCGCCCGACCCCCGGTTCGTGAACGGCCCACTGGCGGTGCTGGACGGCGACGGATCGGCGTACGGAGCCGGCGGCCTGGTGCTCAGCTGCCCGGCACAGGACATCCCGTCCCTGGTGGAGTGGACGCTGGCGGAGGCACGTCTCGGCGCGGCGCGGCTGCACCGCAACGGCAAGGACGCCGACCCGCTGATCGTGCTCACCGCCGCCGCGGCCGAACGACTCCGCCTGCCCGCGGAGTTGGAGGACCGCCGCGGTCTGAGGCTGCCCGCGGACCACGCGGTCGTGCGGCGGATCACGCGGGCCGGATGGCAGCTGACCCAGCGCGGCTTCGGCCCGTGGGCCCGGGTGTTCCGGCCCGCGGAGGGCGGCCGGCGCCAGTGCGTGCAACTGGCCGTCCTGCCCTGGGGGGCGCTGGACACGAGGTCGTGGGGCGGTGCCGCCGGCCTGCCGGCGCCCGAACTCGCCCAGATGCTCGCCGCGTACGCCTCCCGCGTGCTGACCCCGCGCGGCTCGACCGCCGTGTCCGGCCTGGAGCTGATGACCGCCCTGCGCCCGCCCACCCGGGCGGTGAAGGACCCGGCGACCGGGGCATGGGTGTCCGGGCCGAACCCCGGCGCGCTCACCGGCCCGGCCGACCCCGCACCGCCCGAGGCCCCCGACGAGCACCCCGTCGTCGCCGCGCTCCACCCGCGCGGTCACCAGCGCACCCCGGACCAGGTACTGGACGAGGAGGCGTACGACTGGATCCGCGACCCGGAACTCCTCACCGACGCCGAGTGCGCGCAGCCGTACGCCGTCGGCGTCGACGTCAACATGGCCTTCGCCGCCGCCGCGAACCGGCTCACCGTCGGGCTCGGCGAGCCCGTGCACGTGAAGGCCCCGGCCTTCGACAAGGCCCTGCCCGGCTGCTGGCTGGTCGACCTGTCCGGCGTCGACCTCGACCCTCGGCTGCCGAACCCCTTCACCCCGCACGGCGGCCGCCCCGAGGGCCCCGCCTGGTACGCCACGCCGACGGTGGCCTACGCCGCCGAACTCGGTCACGGCGTCGCCCCCTTGGAGGCGTACGTGCGGCCCGAGCACGGACCGTACCTGGACGCCTGGTACACGCGTCTGCGCGACGCCTATCTGGCCACCATGGGCGAACTGGGAGTGGTTCCGGGCATGCCGGAAGGCGAGTTCCTCGCCGCGATGGAGCGCCACAAGCGGACCGACCCGGCGCGGGTCGCGCTGCTGTCGGCGATCAAGGCCACCGTCAAGGGCGGCATCGGCAAGCTCCGCGAACGTCCCCAGGGCGCCGGCTACCGGCCCGGCGAGCGCTGGCCGGCCCTGGAACGCCCCACCTGGCGCCCGGACATCAGGGCCGCCGTCATCGCCACCGCCCGCGTCAACATGCACCGCAAGATGCTCAGGCTCGCCGCCGTCGGCCTGCACCCGATCGCGGTGCTCTCCGACTGCGCCGTCTATCTGTCCGACGGCCCCGGCCCCCTGGACTTCCTGCCGTACAGCGCCGACGGCAAGCCCCTGGCGGGCGGTTTCCGCCTCGGGGTCTCGCCCGGCATGGTCAAGCACGAGGGCACCCAGTCGCTGATGTGGGCCGCCGAACTCCTGGAGGACGGGCACAATCCCGCCCGCCACATCAAGGGCACCGACGCCGCCGCCGACGGCGAGTAGGGAGAGCACCCATGGGCGTCCTCGGTGACAGCCTCGACAAGGCGAGCGCGGCGACCTTCACCCGCCCTCTCCCCAAGTCGGCCCCGTCGCGCATGCGGTTCCTCGTCAAGCACGAGAAGGGCACCCGCGCCGTCGCGGCCCTCCTGGGGGTCTCCCAGCGCACCGTCGAGCGGTACGTCACGGGCCAGTTGAAGCATCCCCGCAAGGACCTCGCCGCCCGGCTGGAGAACGCCGTCCGCGAGCGCTGGCAGCCCCGTGTCCGCGAGCGTGCGAAAAAGCGCGCGGCCACCACCGGCGGGATCGTCATCGAGACCCGCGCCCGCTTCGGCTTCACCGCCGCGCCCGGCTCCACCGACGACAGCCGCGTGCGCCTCATCACCCAGTCCCTGCCGCCCGCGTACGCCGCCCGCCTCTTCGCCGCCCAGGACGCCGGGGCCACCGAGCAGCAGCTGCGCGCCATCGCCGCCGAGGGCCTCCAGGAGATCTACTTCAAGGACCGCGGCCGCCGCGCCCAGGGCCTGAACGTCGAGTTCACCGACATCGACTACGTCGAGCTGGAGTTCTGACCGGGCCGCGGCCTACCGCGCGACGCCGACGCCGACGACCGCCGTGGCCGGACGGGCGTGCGGCGGCTTCGGCCGGTCGGTTCCCTGGGCGGTGAGGAGGCTGACGAAGGCCAGTACCGCGAGGACCGTGCGGACGGTGTGGAGGGCCAGCCAACGGCCGCGGACGGCGGCGAAGTCGGCCGGGGCGTCGTCGGGACTCCAGCCGTCGACAAGGCGGTTGAGCGGTTCCATCTGCGTCACGGTCAGCACGATCGTGGCGAGCACGAGCACCGTGGCGGCCACGCTGAGCCAGAACGCCGTCCTGCCCCGCCCGTAGGAGAGCGCGCACGTCGCGACGAGCAGCGCGAGGCAGGTGAGGAGGAACGGCGGCATCACCCGGCCGTAGTCGGTGTTGAGCGCCTTCCAATAGGGCACGTACACCGGGCCGGGGAGCCGCCCGACGGACGGCGCGATCACGGCGAAGAACACACCCCCCGCGTAGAGCCCGAGCAGTGTCGCCGCTCCGCCACGGACGATCTCCAGTACGACGGTACGCATGGGCCCCACCCCTATTTGGCTAGACTTTCAGCTTTTCATTAGAGACGTGTCTTGCGAATCGTATGGCACGATGAACCCCGATGGAAGGCACTCACAAGCGGCGCTACAACAGCGAACTGCGGCGCGAGCACGCCGAGGCGACCCGGCTGCGGATCGCCGAGGCCGCGCGGGCGTTGATGATCGAGCGGGGCTTCGCGGACACCACCATGAGCGGCGTCGCCACGGCCGCCGGCGTTGCCGTGCAGACGCTGTACGCCACCTGCCCGGGCGGCAAACCGGCCCTGGTCAAGCTCGTGTACGACGTCACGCTGGCCGGCGACGGCCGGCAGGTCCCGCAGAGCGAACGCCCCGCGGTGCGGGCGATCGTCGAAGAGCCCGACCCGGCAAGGAAACTGGCGATGTACGCGGCGATGGCGGTCGCGATCCTCGGCCGGATCGGGCCGGTCCACCGCGTGCTGCGCGCGGCCGCCGCCGCGGGCGGCGCCGGTGCCGGCGACCTGCTCGCCGACACCGAGCGGCAGCGCCGCACCGGCAGCCGCCAATTGACCGGGCATCTGGCCGAAGTGGGCGCCCTGCGCCCGGGCCTGACCGCCGACCGGGCCGCCGACGAGGCCTACGCCCTCACCTCGATCGAGGTGTACGAACGGCTCGTCGACGTCTGCGAATGGAGTGTCGAGGAGTACCAGGACTGGCTCGCCCGGACCCTCGCGGGTGCGCTCCTCGCGCCGTAGCCGTTCCTCCGCGGCGACGGCCGTCAGAACCCGGTGAGGGTGACCTTGCCGACGGTGGAGCCGGATTCGAGGACGCGGTGCGCCTCGCGGAGGTTGGCCGCGTTGACCGGTCCCAGGTCCCTGTTCGCCGTCGTCCTCAGGATGCCCGCGTCCACGAGGCGGGCGACCTGGGTCAGGATGTGGTGCTGCCGGTCCTGGTCGGGCGTGCGGAAGAGTGACCGGGTGAACATGAACTCCCAGTGCAAGGCGATGCACTTGGGCTTGAGCAGACCGACGCGCAGGCTGTCGTGGTCGTCGATGGCGACGATGTGGCCGAAGGGCTTCAGCGCCTCGGCGTAGTCGGGCAGATTGCGGTCGGTCCCCGTGGTGCTGAAGACGTGGGTGATCCCGCCCGGCGCCACCTCGGCCAGCTGCGGTACCAGCGGCTCGTGGTGGTTGACGATGTGCTGCACACCCATGCGGGTGGCGAAGTCGACGGTCTCGGGGCGCGAGGCGGTGCCGATCACGGTGAGGCTGGTGAGCGCGCGGGTGAGCTGGGCGACCATGGCCCCCACGCCGCCGGCCGCCGCGGTGACGAGCAGGGCGCCGTCCTGGTTCATGGCCCCGTTCTCCAGGCCCAGGCGCTCGAACAGCCCTTCCCAGGCGGTCAGCGAGGTCAGCGGCAGCGCGGCGGCCTCGGCGAAGGAGAGGGAGGCCGGCTTGCGGGCGGCGATGCGTTCGTCGACCACGTGGTACTCGGAGTTGGTGCCCGGACGGTCGATGGCACCGGCGTAGTAGACGCTGTCGCCGACCTCGAACCGCCGCACCTCGTCGCCGACCGCGACGACCGTCCCTGCCGCGTCCCAGCCGAGTACCTTCGCCGTGCCGCCGGGATCGCTGTTCTGGCGCATCTTGAAGTCGACGGGATTGAGCGCCACGGCCTCGACCTTCACCAGCAGATCGTGCGGTTCCGGCTTCGGAACGGGCAGTTCGAGGTCGATCAGACTGCTCTCGTCGTCGATCGGGAGGCTCTTGAGATAGCCGACGGCTCGCATGGTCGTCGCGTTCATGGGGGTGACTCCAGTTCGGTGGGGGACAGGCCCGGGTACCGGGGGCCGTGTCAGAGGGAGACCTCGCGGGGGTGCGCGGCCAGATAGCGGTCGGCGGCCTGCAGCGGGCTCAGCCCGTCGACGTTGATCAAGGCGTCGATCTCCTCGACGCCGTCGTTGCCCAGGGCCAGGGCATCCAGCCGGGCAACGGCCTCGGGGCCGACGCGCTCCAGGGCGTCGTTGCGGATGACCGGGCAGGCGTCGTCCACGCTTCCCAGCAGTCCCTTGGGCTCCTCGAGCGGCCGGAGGTGGTGCAGGCGATTGAGGAACTGCGGACGCCACAGCGGGATCACGAACCATTCGCCCGCGGCGATACCGCGTCCCACCCGGGCGACGAAATCCCCTTCGGTGCCCGGCCTGAACCTGTACCCGGCCCTGTCCAGCCCGTACGCCTTCACCATCGCGGCGGAGAAGCGGCTGATGCCTGCTCCGGGGTTGATCCCGTCGATGGCCGTTGTCATACGGCCGGCGATCTCGGGCCGGACCAGATCGGACACCTCACCGACCATGTCGAAGGGGACGTACCGCGGTACCGCCCACACACAGTGCGGTTGATAGTGCGGGCTGAGCACCCGCACCCGGTCCCGGAAGCCGGACAGGTACCGGCCGTGGCTGGACGGCAGCCACGCCGACACCAGCACGTCGACCCGTCCGTGCTCCAGGAGACCGAACATCTCCTCGTGCACGCCCTCGGCACCGGCCACCGGGTGCCCGTGGGACTCCAGGACACGGCGGACGACGGCAGCGGCGGCACGGTGAAAGGACAGAGCGATGTTTCCCACCACGATCGGATCGGAAGATGTGAGCGGCACAGCGCCTCCCGGGGAATTCCAGTGCCGATGAGGTCTCGGAAGGTGCGATCCGCCCGCCGGTCCGGGACCGGCACCGCGTGGATCGCCCTACGCCATCCAGCCTCGCCCGGTCCGGGCCATAAGTCCAAGAGACGTTTTGTATCCCTTCGATATCCTGAATGCATGGCAACGCTGCGCCAGCTGGAATATCTGGTGGCCATCGTGGACGAGGGGTCCTTCACCCGGGCCGCCGAGAGCCTGCACATCTCGCAGCCGGGGCTGTCGCACCAACTCCGGGCACTGGAACGGGAAGTGGGCGGCCCGCTGCTGGAACGGCTGCCCCGCGGAGTCCGGCTCACCCCGGCCGGCCGGTCGATGCTGCCGCACGCTCGTGCGGCCCTCGCGGAGGCGGGCCGGGCCACCACATCCGCCCGGCGTGCCGCGGGCGTCGCCACCGGCGAGCTGCATCTCGCGACGCTCTACTCGGTCAGCTCCGGTGTACTGCCCGCGGTGCTGGGCCGCTGGCGACGCACGCATCCGGAGGTGCGGGTCCGGTTGTTCGAGCACCGCAGATGGGACGATCTCGCGCAGGCCATGGCCGCCGGCCAGGCGGACGTCGCGGTGGGACCCCTGCCCGAGGACTGGGAGGGCCCCGCGCGGCCCATCGGCGCGGAGGAGTTCCTGGTCGTCACCGACGCCGGCGACCGGGCCGCCGCCGGCCGCGCACCGGACGTCCGGCTCGGCGATCTCGCGGACCGCGAATGGGTCCACTTCACACCCGACAGCGGCCTCTCCGACATCCTCGACGACGCCTGCGCCGCCGCCGGGTTCCGGCCCCGGATCGCCGTGCGCACCGAGCAGGCGCCGTCTGCCGTCGAGTACGCCGCCGCCGGGCTGGGGCCCACCTTCGTCCCGGCCAACACCATCCCGCCGCACTTCGGCGGCCTCGTCCTGCGCCCCGACCCGCCTGTGCGGCGCCGGCTGACCGGATACACCCGCACCACCCCGGACCCGGTGACCGAATCCTTCCTGGAGATCCTGAGCACCCACGCCCCCCTGATGCCCGCGCACGTCGCGGCGCGCCTGCGCAAGGGCGGCGGCGCCCTCCGTGCGCCCACCGGGGACCCGCGTACCTCTTCCGGGGAGTAGTCGAGCGCCCACCCTGCGTCGAACTCCGGGCGCGGGGGCACCGTAGGCCCCTCAGTGACGACGGAGTGCGGCGGTGTGGTGGACGACGTTCCCCGGTCGTTCCAGGGGCATGTGGCGGAGCCGGCTTTCCTGGACGACGGCATGCTCGCCGTGACCGCATGTCTGTGGCGGGCGTCGGACGACGACCGCCGGCACGCGGGCGGGATCGACTTCCCCGAGGGGCACGCGGATCCCGATGGCGCCGACCGGCTCTTCCGGTTGCCGACCGGCCCGGCGCCCGGGGCGTTCCGCAATCTCGCGGAGCGGTACGACGGGACGCCGGTCGACATCGACGCCTTGCGCGCCGAGTACGTGGACGGTTCGCGCTCTGCGCGGCACCGTGTCCTTCACGGCCGTCGCGGACGCGGCCGCCGTGATCGGCTTTCCGGTCGACGGAGGCCGGCCGGGCCGCCGGGCACCCGGCGGCGGCTAGTGCCAGCGCCAGCCGTGTTCGGGGAAGTGGGTCAGGAACTCCGTCAGTGTGGCCGCCTGACGGAGGCCCTCGGACCAGGCGGCGGTCGCGGAGTCGATCAGGAGCAGCGGGGGAGGCTGCTGCCGGAAGTCGTAGACGAGGAGCTCGCGGCAGCCGTCGCCGCCGATGACCACGGCGCCGGGCAGGCGGCCGGCCGGGCCCGCCGCGTCGTTGAGGCCGAGGAGGTCGCCGACCGGACAGAGCGTCAGGAAGTCACCGGCGGGGAGGAAGTGCCGGGCCACGGAGCCCGGGTCGGAGAGGAAGGAGCGGTAGTCCTCGGGGAAGGCGACGCCGAGCGCCCGCTCTGCCCGCTGGATCGCGGCGTCTGGTGCGCCCATGGCACATCCCTCCCCTGGGCGTTCCGGCACCGCACGCCGAGGCCCCTCCCGGGGCGCACCATATCGCGGTCGGACCCCCGTTCGCTCCGCCGTCCCGCGGCTCGGTCAGGGAGGGGCCTGCCGTGGCTGATTTCCGCTGTCCGGTACGGAGTTGACGGCACGTCAGGGAGGGTCGGAGGCGCGGGCGGCGGGCCTGGGGAAAGGTCCGCATATGTTCATGGCTCGCCCGCCAGGCCGCACATACCCCTGAGGTATCGTGATTGTCGTATCCGGGGCAGAAGGGGACCAGGAGGGAACATGCCGGACGCCGAAGGCCACCCCGAGATCGGGGAGATGGATCTGGGCTCCGTCTTCGCCGCCCTGGCGGATCCCCTGCGCCGCAAGGTGGTCTCGCTGCGCCGCGACGACCTCCAGGAACGCTTCCCGGGTCTGCTCGACCTCGTCGCCGACGGATCGCTCCCCACCTCCGCGTGACGGGGCAGCCCTCCGGGACCCCTGGGACCCTCGGGTCAGCGCGACCGGTTCGCCCGCTCCTCGCGCTCGGCGTTCCGCTCCTTCAGGCGCGCCGCCTCCTTGCGGACCTCGGCCTGCGTGGCGCGCTCCTTCACCAGCCACTCGGGGACGTCCTGCTTGAGCGCGTCGATCTGCTCGGTCGTGAGCGGCTCGGTGACGCCACCGCGGGCCAGGCCCGCGATCGAGACGCCCAGCTTGGCCGCGACGACCGGGCGGGGGTGCGGCCCGTCGCGCCGCAGGTCCCGCAGCCACTCCGGCGGGTCGGCCTGGAGCGCGTTCAGCTCGTCGCGGGAGACGACGCCTTCCTGGAACTCGGCGGGAGTGGCTTCGAGGTACACACCCAGCTTCTTGGCCGCGGTGGCGGGCTTCATGGTCTGGGTGCTGTGGTGCGACGTCATACGTCCAGGATATCGACCCCGCGGGCCCGCTCCGACCGCGTGGACGGGCCGTCCCCGCCGCGGCCCGGGTAGCCTGTCCTGGTGACAGGCTCGGAAGCATCCCCCCAGTTCAGGCTCGCGTACGTGCCGGGCGTGACACCCGCCAAATGGGTGAGGATCTGGCAGGAGCGGTTCCCCGCCGCCCCTCTGGAACTCGTCGCGGTCCCCTCCGCCGAGGTCACGGGACTGCTGCGGGACCGCGGCGCCGACGCGGGCTTCGTACGGCTCCCGGTGGACGGCACCGACCTCAGCGCGATCCCCCTCTACACCGAGACGACCGTGGTCGTGGTCCCCAAGGACCACGCCGTGGCGGCGGTCGAGGAGGTGAGCACCGGCGACCTGGCCGACGAGGTGCTCTTCCATCCCCTCGACGACACCCTCGACTGGGAGCGGCCCCCCGGCCGGCCTGCGATCGAGCGGCCCGCGACGACCGCGGACGCGGTCGAGCTGGTGGCGGCGGGCGTGGGCCTGCTGGTCGTCCCGCAGTCCCTGGCCCGGCTCCACCACCGCCGGGACCTCACCTACCGTCCGCTCGTGGACGCCCCGCAGTCGCGCGTCGCGCTGTCCTGGCCCGAGGACGCGACGACGGACCTGGTGGAGGACTTCATCGGCGTCGTCCGCGGCCGGACGGTCAACAGCACGCGGGGCCGCCGCCCCGACGCGACCGCCCAGGCGAAGGAGCAGCGCCCCGACGCCGGCGCCGCGCGGCGCAAGCCCGCGGCCGGAAAGGCCGCGGGGAAGACGGCGCAGAAGGCGGGCGGCGGCCGGGCGGGTGGCAAGAGCCCGCGCGGGGCGTCCGGGGGTGCCAAGGGCGGTGCGAGCCGCGGCGGCAAGCAGGGCAAGCCCCGCCGGCGTTCCTGACCCCGGGACGCCGGGGCCGCCGGCGGCCCCGGGGCGCGCCACGCCGGGCCGTCCGGTGCGGGTCCCCCGGATGGGCTTGCTGCGGTGGCCGTGGGGACCCCGGGGGCGATTTGTTGTGAGATGTTCCCTGACGTCCAGGCTCACTGGAGCATCGCATGGATTCCGGTCCCTCCGCGCACGACTGCCCCTTCGACTTCGCCGTGGCCCTCGAATTCGACCCCCAGTTGAAGCACCTGATGGAGAACGAACCGATCTCTCGCATCAAGCTGCCCCACGGGGAGGGCGAGGCGTGGCTCGTCACGAGCTACGAGGACGTCCGGACGGTGACGACCGACCGGCGCTTCAGCCGCCGCGGCGTCGTCGGCAAGGACTTCCCCCGCATGACCCCCGAGCCGATCGTGCAGGACGAGGCGATCAACGTGATGGACCCGCCGGACAGCAGCCGGCTGCGGTCCCTGGTCTCCAAGGGCTTCACCCCGCGCCAGGTCGAGCGCATGCGCCCGCACATCGAGCGCGTCGTCACCGAACTCCTCGACACGATGGCCGCCGAGGGCCCCCCGGCCGACCTCGTGGAGCACCTGGCCGCGCCCCTGCCGCTCACCGCGATCTGCGAGGTCCTCGACATCCCCGAGGACGACCGGTGGCGGCTGCGCGCCCACGCCCGCACGCTGATGGACTTCAGCCCGGACAACCGCGACGACGCCGTGCGCTCCAAGGCCGACCTGCGCGCGTACTTCGCGGACCTGACCGCGCAGCGGCGCGCGCACCCCGGCGACGACCTGATCAGCGTGCTGGCGACGGCCCGCGACGGCGACGAGATCCTCAACGACAAGGAACTCACCGTCATGGCCATGGTGCTGCTGATCACCGGCCAGGACACGACGTCGAACGAGATCGGCAACATCGCCTACACGCTGCTGACCCGGCCCCGCGAGCTCGCGACGCTGCGCGCGCACCCCGAGAAGATCCCGCAGGCCATCGAGGAGATGCTGCGCCACATCCCGTTCCGCAAGGGCGTCGGCATCCCGCGGGTGGCCACCGAGGACGTGGAGCTCGGCGGCGTTCTGATCCGCGCCGGGGACATTGTGCACGTCTCGTACCTGACCGCAAACCGCGACGCCGCGAAGTTCGAGCGCCCCGACGAGCTGGACCTGGAGCGCACCGGTGCCCCGCACATGACCTTCGGCTGGGGCGGTCACCACTGCCTCGGGGCCCCGCTGGCGACGATGGAGCTGCAGGTCGCCTTCACTGAGCTGCTGCGCCGCTTCCCGGAGCTGCGGCTGGCCAAGCCGGCCGAGGAGGTGCGCTGGAGCGCCACGTCGATCTGGCGCTACCCGGTCGCCCTGCACGTGGGCTGGTAGAAACCGCCCCGAGTGCCCCGGCGCCGGTTCCGCCCGTACGGGGCGGGGCCGGCGCCGGGGTGCGGTGACCGTGCCGTGCGGGGCGCGACCGCCTCCGACGTGCGCTCCGGGTCCCGCTGCCGTACTTTTTGTTGGGCGGACCAGAAAGTGAATGAGTTACCACGTCATACCGACGGTGACCGGTCCGAATGTCTTCCGACTCCGTTTTGGGCCCACGTGTGATATCCGGCGCCATTGGGGCGCCGCAGGTGAATTGCCCGTACTTCCCTACTGATTTCCATGACAGGTACGGGTCTGCCCCGGCAGGAATACGCCGGGGCGACACATCGCGTGGACCATTGCCCGCCAGAGGGACAGGAATGGAGCCAATCATGGCAGTTCTGTGCAAGCCGGTGATCGCGGTTCCCGACAACGTTATCACCTGCGAACAGACGCTCGAGCTGGCACGACGGCTGCACAAGGACCACCCGCAACTCGGCCTGACCCTCCGGCTCATCGAGAACACCGGCGTCCGGAAACGGCACCTGATACGCCCGATCGACGAGGTGCTGGAACATCCGGGTTTCGATGTGCGCAGCGCGATCTACGAGGAGGAGTCCAAGGCGCGCGTGCCCGCGGTGGTGCGCCAGGCGCTGGACGAGGCGGAACTGACCGCCGCGGACATCGACCTCATCATCTACGTCTCGTGCACGGGCTTCATGATGCCGTCGCTGACGGCATGGCTCATCAACACGATGGGTTTCCGGCACGACACACGGCAGTTGCCCATCGCCCAACTCGGCTGCGCGGCGGGCGGCGCGGCCATCAACCGGGCGCACGACTTCTGCACCGCGTACCCCGAGGCCAATGTCCTCATCGTGGCCTGCGAGTTCTGCTCGCTGTGCTACCAGCCGACCGACCTGAGCGTCGGAACGCTGCTGTCCAACGGGCTGTTCGGCGACGGTGTCGCGGCCGCGGTGGTCCGGGGGAACGGCGGCACCGGGATGCGGCTGGAGCGCAACTCCTCGTACCTCATTCCCAACACCGAGGCGTGGATCTCCTACGCGGTGCGCCAGACCGGCTTCCACTTCCAGCTCGACAAGCGGGTGCCCGGCACCATGGAGCCGCTGGCGCCGGTGCTCAGCCGCGTGGCCGAGGAGCACCAGTGGAACGCGTCGGCGCTGGACTTCTACGTCATCCACGCGGGCGGCCCGCGCATCCTGGACGACCTGAGCCACTTCCTCGGCGTCGACCCGGAGGCGTTCCGCTTCAGCCGTGCCACGCTCACCGAGTACGGCAACATCGCCAGTTGCGTCGTGCTCGACGCCCTGGCCCGGATGTTCGACGAGGGAACCGCGCTCGACGGCCACCGCGGTCTGCTGGCCGGCTTCGGCCCGGGCATCACCGCCGAGATGGTGCTCGGCACCTGGGTCAAGGCCGACTACGACGCGGACGTGCTGCCGCAGCACAACTACGGCACGCTCGACGACGGCCTCCGCGATCCCGCGGCCCCGTGAGGCGGGGGAGGGGTGGACCGGGACGACCCGGGGCGGCCGGCCGCCCCGGGTCACCGGATGCTTCTCCATAAGTTGTTGCTTATATAAGTGGATCCTGGCATAGTGCTCCGCGTGCACGCGTTCGACATCCTCGGTGATCCGGTGCGCCGCCGGATCCTGGAACTGCTCGCCGCCGGTGAGCAGCCCTCCGGTGCCATCAGCGACGTGATCCGCGAGGAGTTCGGGATCTCGCAGCCCGCTGTGTCCCAGCACTTGCGGGTGCTGCGGGAGCACGGCTTCGCCGTCGTCCGGGCGGAGGGGACCCGGCGGCTCTACGCCGTGGAAGCGGCCCCGCTGCGCGAGGTCGACGTCTGGCTGGAGCGCTTCCGCGGCTTCTGGGAGCAGCGGCTCGACGCGCTGGGCACGGAACTGGCGCGCGGACGCCGGGAACGGCGCATCGCCGGGGAACGGCAGCAGGGACCACGGCCGGGGACGGGGCACACCCCCCGCTCCGGGAGGGAACAGGAAGAGACACCATGAGCGACATTGTCGACCAGATCAACCAAGCCCACCGGCAGGTGGGTTCCCGGGACGTGTCCGGCGAGGAGGCGCGCACGGTGCTGCTCCGCCGCGCCTACGACGCGGACATCGAGGACGTGTGGGACGCCTGCACCACCGCCGAGCGCATCCAGCGCTGGTTCCTGCCCGTCACCGGTGACCTGCGGCTCGGCGGCCGCTACCAGCTGGAGGGCAACGCGGGCGGGGAGATCCTCCAGTGCGAGGCACCCCGGCTGCTGCGCGTCAGCTGGGTGATGGGCGAGGCGCCGGGCTTCAGCGAGGTGACGGTGCGCCTGTCCGAGCAGGACGAGCGGACCGTCCTCGAACTCGAGCACGTCGCCGTCGTCCCGCCCGGCATGTGGGACCAGTTCGGGCCCGGCGCCGTCGGTGTCGGCTGGGACCTCGCGCTCATCGGGTTCTCGCGCTACCTGGCCGGCGAGTTCGTCAGCCCCGAGAAGGCCGCCGAGTTCGCGGAGTCCGACGAGGTCCGCGCGGGCATGGTCCGCAGCAGCGAGGCATGGGGCGAGGCGTACGCCGCCTCGGGCGCACCCCAGGACGTCGTGGCCGCCGCGGTCGCCGCGACGACCGCCTTCTACGTCCCGCCGCGCGAGGCGTAGCCGGGCCCGGTCGTCAGGCCGGGTTCTGCGTGGCCGCCGCGCGGCGCTGCCGCTTGGCGAGCGGGGCCTGGGAGAGGTCCTCGGCCTGGGCGCGGAGGTTCTTGAAGCCGTAGCCGCCTGCGGTCAGCCACGCCCGGGCCGCCTCCTCGGCGCGCTCGGTGGCCTCCAGGATGTCCTCCTCGGCCTCGCCCGAGTCCTGGAAGCGGAAGGTGAACGCGGGGCGGGCCGCGATGTCGTACGTGAGGTGGCCCTCCGGGGTGAAGGCCGCGTGCAGCACGTCGTGGTCCCCGGCCCGGGCCAGGAGTTCGGCCCGCTGCTCGGGGCTGAGGCCGTCGAAGACGCCACGGACGGTGATGCGGAAGACGCGCGTGCTCATGTTCCCGACCCTAGGCGGAGCGGTGTCTCGGTTCCACGGGTTTTTTCGGCGGCCCGCCGGCCCGCGGGCGTCATGGCATCAGCGGCAGCCTGCCGACGATCTTGTCGACGCGCCGGCGCGGCCCAATGATGCTCACCGCGCAGTAGTCGACGTCCTCGGCCGCGGTCCTGCCCATCGCGTCCAGGTAGTCGGTGTAGACGCGGGTGCGCTGGGCCGCCTCCGGCATGTCGGCGACGAAGGTGTCCGCGGAGGCCCGCGCCGCCGCGCGGATCGCCCGGAGCGCGGCGGTGTCGGCGGTCAGCACCGTGCAGCCGGCCCACGGCAGCCCCGGGTGGACGCTGCCGCCGGAGTCGGTGGCGTCCTCGCCGAGGAGCCCGGTCACGGCGACGGCGGTCGCCGCCCCCGCGCAGACGGCGGCGTTGACGGCCCGCCCCGGCGGAAGGCCGCTGTCGACGACGACGACCCAGCGGAGCCGGGCCGCGCGGGTGGGTGCGCCCTGGTCGATCTCCTCGGGGGAGAAGCCGACGGCTCCGGCGGGGGATGCGGTGTGTGCGGCGGTCATGGTCGGCTCTCCTGCCAGGTCGTTCGGTGGACCCGGCAGATGCTAGGCAGGTGTCCGGCCGCGCGGCGTGGCTGCCGCACTTCCTTCGGCGGCCCCCGCGTCCCGCGCTCCCCTGGCGCACGTCGTACGGCGTTCCGCCCCCGCGCTGCCCTTTCGTGCGGCGGCGCTCCGGACCGGGACCGGCGGCCTCAGCGCTTCCGGTTCCGGTCCGGGCCGGCCGGTTCGATCGAGCTGGACCGTACGTGCTCGTAGGCCATCGTGGTCTGCACGTCCGCCACTTCGCGGCGTTCGGTGAGGCGGTCGATGACGAAGGCGTACACGCCGTTGACGTCGGGGACCGCGATGTGGATCAGGAAGTCGTGCGCGCCCGAGGTGACGAACAGGCCGATGGTCTCCGGCAGCCGCGCCGCCCATTCGCGGAACCCCTCGATGACCGGCCGGGCCGGCGGCCGGATGCGCACCGCGATCAGGGCCTGCACCGGGCGCCCCACGGCCTCGAGGTCCAGGGCCGCGTGGAAGCCGGTGACCACACCGCGCTCGCGCAGCAGCCGCACCCGCTCCAGCGAGGTCGACGGGGACACCCCGGTCTTGGCGGCCAGGTCCCGGTTGGTCTGCCGGGCGTCGTGCTGGAGCTCCCGGATCAGGGCCCGGTCCAGCGCATCGAGTTCCATGGGAACGACGATAGGCCGCACGACATGCGGTGGCGACCGGCGCCGGGCGCGCGGAGGAGCCGCCGGCCGGCCGCTCCGCGCGGGCCTGTCCTGGCGCGCGGAATGTCGCACAGCGCCCGACTGAAGGCATTTCAGAACCCGTTCCACCGCGGGCAATTGCTCAAGCGGAATGGAAAAACCACAGATCGGCACCGGGGATTGCCCATAGGATGGAGATCCGCGATCAACCCCTGCGTTCGGGTCGTGGGGAGGACTGTGAGGGGCCGGATGAGCCAGGAACGTGAGCCGCTGCCGACCGCGATCGACACCGGGACGCCCAGCGTCGCGCGGATGTACGACTTCCTGCTCGGCGGCAAGGACAACTACGCGGTCGACCGCGAGGCCTCCGAGGAACTGCTCAAGGTCGTGCCCAGCACGAAGGAACTCGCCGTGAACAACCGGCGGTTCCTCCAGCGTGTGGTGGGCGTGCTGGCTCGGGACTACGGCATCCGGCAGTTCCTCGACCACGGCTCAGGCCTGCCGACGCAGGACAACGTGCACCAGGTCGCCCAGCGCATCGACCCCTCCTCGCGCGTGGTCTACGTCGACAACGACCCGATCGTGCTCGCGCACGGCCGGGCGCTGCTGGAGGAGAACGAGAACACCGCGGTCATCCAGGCCGACTTCCGTGACACCGAGGGCATCTTCGGGCACGCGGAGGTCGAGCGGCTGATCGACTTCAGCAAGCCGGTCGCCGCCCTGTTCGTCTCCGTCATGCACTGCATCACCGATGAGGACGACCCGGCGGGGCTGGTGCGGCGGGTCGCGGAGCGTCTGGTGCCGGGCAGCTTCCTCGTGGTGTGCCAGCTGGTCAGCGAGGACAAGTCGGTGCGGGACTTCGTCACCGAGTTCATGGACGCCAGCACCCAGGGCAACTGGGGCCGGGTGCGCCAGGAGCACGACGTGGCCGGCTTCCTCGACGGGATGGAGATCCTGGAGCCCGGTCTGGTGGAGGTGTCCACCTGGCGGCCCGACACCGAGCTGGCGCCCCGTCAGGCCACGCAGGAATGGATCGAGTTCGGCGGAGTCGGCCGCAAGGCCTGACGGGTCGCCGCGTCGGCCGTGCCGGGTCCCGGGGTGCGCCCCGGGACCGGGCGGGACCGCCGATCAGACCAGCTGCTTCAGGATGTCGTTGAGGATGCCGGGCGTCCGCGCCGGCGGCTCGGCCTCGGCGCTCAGCCGGTCCATGACGGCCAGGTAGTTGTCGACGTCCTCCTGCTTGTCCAGGTACAGCGAGCTGGTCAGCTGCTCCAGGTAGACGATGTCCGGGAGGTCGGGCTCCAGGAAACGCAGGATCGTGACCGGGCCGCCCGCCGTGGCGAGGCCGCCGACGTTGAAGGGCGCGATCTGCAGTGTCACGTTCGGCAGGGCGGCCGCCTCGATGAGACGTTCCAGCTGGCCGCGCATCGCCTCCCGGCCGCCCAGCGCCCGGCGCAGGGCCGCCTCGTCCACGACCGCCCACAGCCGCGGCGCTCCCGGCGCGGTCAGCAGCTGCTGGCGTGCCATGCGCAGCGCGACCCGGCGCTCCAGTTGGACACCGGACGCCCGGGGGTGCCCCAGGCGGATCACGGAGCGGGCGTACTCCTCGGTCTGCAGCAGGCCGGGGACGAACTGCACCTCGTAGGTACGGATGACGGAGGCGGCTTCCTCCAGGCCGACCAGGGTCTCGAACCAGCCGGGCAGGACGTCGCCGTACCGGTGCCACCAGCCGGGCGTGCTGGCCTGCCGTGCGAGATTCAGGAAGTCGGCGCGCTCGGACTCGTCGGTCACCCCGTACAGGGTGAGCAGATCGGCGACGTCGCGCTCCTTGTAGCCCACACGGCCCAGCTCCAGGCGGCTGATCTTGGCGTGGGAGCCGCGGATCGCGTCGCCGGCGGCCTCGCGGGTGATGTGGGAGGCCTCCCGCAACCTGCGCAACTGGGTGCCCAGCACGATGCGCAGGACCGTCGGACCACCTCGCGGGTGCTCCAGGTACTGCTTTATCGACGGTTCGTTGCTCGGCCGCGTCGCGGTCATGCCGACTCCCGTGAGTGACTGGGCAGACAACCAGTCTCCCACCAATGGGCGTGCGAATACAGCCATATCCCCGGGCGCGCCGTACGCGTTCGCGGGCGGCGCGCCCGGGGGTCCGCGCTTCGAAGGGGCGGAGGGCAGGTCATCGAGGGGATGAGGGGCCGTCAGCCGGCCATGTCGTCAAAGTCGCCGTCCTTGACCCCGCCGAGGAACGCCTCGATCTCCGCGCGGGTGTAGACGAGGGCGGGACCCCCGGGGTGGCGGGAGTTGCGCATCGCGACGCCGCCGTCCGGCAGCGGGGCGAGCTCCACGCAGTTGCCGCTGGGGTTGCTGCGGCGGCTCTTCCGCCAGACCGCGCCGTCGATGTCGGTGGCCGGGACGCCGTTTTCGAACTCCCGCATGGGTACGCCTCCTTGGCGTTCTGCACGTGCATCTGCACGTGCAGACGTACTTACAGTTGCACTTACGACTGTAATTGCAGATGTGCTTGCACGGGTAGGGATCCGACCGGGATAGTGGAGTCCGTAGACACCGCGCCCCCCTCGACGCTCCGCGGAGTACTCGATGACGACTCACCCGGCGACCCCTCTCGATTTCGACCTGCCCGAGGGTCCCGGGACGCGTTTCGCCGCCTGCGGGCTGAGCGGGGATCTCCATGCGGCGGGCGCCGCACGGCAGTTCACCCGGTCCACGCTGAGCGACTGGGGGATGCTGGGAGTCGTCGAGAACGCGTCGATAGTCGTCTCGGAGATGCTGACCAACGCCGTCCGCTACGGGCTGGAGGACGCGACGTGCGCGCTCTCCGACCGGCCGCTGTGGCTGGGGCTGCTGCTGCGCGACACCTCGGTGCTGTGCACGGTCGCCGATCCCGGCACCGGCGTTCCCGTGCTGAAGGAGCCCGACTGGTTCGCCGAGTCGGGGCGGGGGCTGCACATCATCGACTCGCTCAGTGACTCCTGGGGCTGGACGCCGCCCGACGGGGCCGGGAAGTCGGTCTGGGCGTTGGTGTCCGCGCGCGCCTGATCCGGCGCGGCGCACCGGCTGTCGCGCAAGGTGAGCACGTCCCTGCCGCCGTCACCGTCCTCTCTCGCCGTCACCGCTGTCCGGTCGCCCGGACGGGCGGCCGCGCATCGGCCGGCGACGCTGTGCGTGTGTGTGTACACGGGGTGCCGCTGCCTGTCGTCCGCCGGTGTCGTCGCAGGTCAGGGGCGCTTTGTGGGCTTCCCCGTCCGGACGGCCGACCGCTGAGGGCTGTCGCGCGCGGCGTTTGACGAATGGCTCCGGCCGACGGAAACTCGGACATATAGGTGCTTAATACACATCACGCCCAGTGATGGTGCTCCCGGCGCGGAGTCGCCAGGCGGGACCCCGGGCCGCGAAGCGACGGAACACGAAGGCACGGCAGAGCCGGAGGCACACGCATGTGCGGAATCGCGGGATGGGTCTCGTTCGAGCGGGATCTGCGGAACGAGCAGGCCACAGTGGACGCGATGACCGAGACGATGGCCTGCCGCGGGCCGGACGCCCGCGGCACCTGGGTACAGGGGCCCGCCGCGCTCGGACACCGCCGGCTCGCCATCATCGACCTGCCCGGCGGCAGGCAGCCGATGGCCGCCGACGACCCCGACGGCGGGACGGCGGTCATGGTGTACTCCGGCGAGGCGTACAACTTCACCGAGCTGCGCAAGGAACTCGCCGCACGCGGCCACCGCTTCACCACCACCTCGGACACCGAGGTGGTGCTCCACGGCTACCTGGAGTGGGGCGAGGGGATCGCCGAACGGCTGAACGGCATGTACGCCTTCGCCATCTGGGACAGCCGCGAAGAGAAGCTGGTCATGATCCGTGACCGCATGGGCATCAAGCCCTTCTACTACTACCCGACCGACGACGGTGTGCTGTTCGGCTCGGAGCCCAAGGCGATCCTCGCCAACCCGCTCGCCGTGCGGCATGTCACCCTCGACGGCCTGCGCGAGCTGTTCGCCTTCGTCAAGACGCCCGGCCACGCGGTGTGGGACGGCATGCGCGAGGTCGAGCCCGGCACCGTGGTGACGGTCGACCGGGGCGGGCTGCGCACCCATGTGTACTGGTCGCTCCAGACCCGGCGGCACACCGACGACAAGGAGACGTCGATCGCCCGCGTGCGCGAGCTGCTCGACGACATCGTCCGCCGCCAGCTCGTCGCCGACGTACCGCGCTGCACCCTGCTCTCCGGCGGACTGGACTCCTCGGCGATGACCGCGCTGGCCGCACGCCAACTGGCCGCCGTGGGCGAGAAGGTGCGCAGCTTCGCCGTCGACTTCGTCGGGCAGACCGAGCACTTCGTCCCGGACGAGCTGCGGGCCACTCCCGACACGCCGTTCGTCCACGACGTCGCCGCACTGGCCGGCACGGAGCACCAGGACATCGTGCTCGACTCCCAGCAGCTCGCCGACCCGGAGGTGCGCGCCCGGGTCATCCGCGCCCGGGACATCCCCGCGGGGCTCGGCGACATGGACAGCTCCCTCTACCTGCTGTTCAAGGCCATCCGGCAGCACTCGACCGTCGCCCTGTCCGGGGAGTCGGCGGACGAGGTCTTCGGCGGCTACCAGCAGTTCTTCGACGAGGAGGCCCGCCGGGCCGACACGTTCCCCTGGCTGGTGCACTTCGCCCAGCACTTCGGGGACGACGGCAACGTCCTGACCGAGTCGATGTCCAAGGCCCTCGATCTGGAGGGCTATGTCCACGACGGCTACCGCGAGGCGATGACCGGGGTGCAACGGCTCGAGGGCGAGAGCGACTTCGAGTTCCGGATGCGGGGCATCAGCTATCTGCACCTCACCCGCTTCGTGCGCATCCTCCTGGACCGCAAGGACCGGGCCAGCATGGCGGTCGGCCTGGAGGTCCGGGTGCCGTTCTGCGACCACCGGCTGGTGGAGTACGTCTACAACACCCCGTGGGCGCTGAAGTCCTTCGACGGCCGGGAGAAGAGCCTGCTGCGCGAGGCCACCGCGGACCTGCTGCCGCGGTCCGTGTACGACCGGGTCAAGAGCCCCTACCCCTCCACGCAGGACCCGGGGTACGCCGTGGCACTGCGGCAGAACGGCAAGGAGCTGCTGTCCAAGCCCTCGCACCCGGTCTTCGACCTGGTCAGCAAGGCGTGGCTGGAACGCGCGGTCAAGGACGACGCCCCGCAGCACACCCAGGCCGCCCGGCACGGGCTGGAGCGCGTCCTCGACCTCGCGCTGTGGATGGACCTCTACTCGCCCACCGTCGACACCGCCTGACCCGGCCGCCGCGCCGGTGGCGGCCGGGCGGCGGCCGGGCAGCCCGGTCAGGGCCTTGGGGCGGGCCCCTCGGGCCGGGGTGTCATTCGGCCCGGCTGTGCGTGGAGCCGCTGCGGTAGTCCGTGTACTGGTAGGGATTGTCGAGGATCTTGGTCTCGGGGACGTCGGGATTCATGCCCCGGGCCCAGCCGTCCTCGCCGAGCTGCGAGCGCAGGTACTCCACCGTCCCCTCGACCTCGCGGCGCGCGGCCGCGAGGTCGGCGCCGACCAGCCGGTGCTCGTGCTTGACGACCCGGCCGTCGACCAGGACGGTGTGCACGTCCCCGCGCTGGGCCTGGAAGGCCACATGGCCGTAGGGGTTGAGCAGCGGGAACGACACGGGGGAGTGGTCGTTCTTGATCAGGACGAGGTCGGCCTTCTTGCCGGGCTCGATGCTGCCGAGCTCGTGGTCCCGGCCGAGGGTGCGGGCGCCGCCGCGGGTGGCCCAGTCCACGACCTGGTCGGCGCGCAGGCTGCAGTGCGTCACCGTCTCGCTCTTGGCGTGCGCCTCGTGGTGCTCGCGGGCGCGGTCGGCGCCGAGGGTGGTGCGCATCGCGGAGAACAGGTCGCCGCTCCACCACACGCTGGTGTCCATGGACAGCGACACCGGGATGCCGTGGGAGCGGATGGCCCAGGTGGGAGGGTAGCCCTGGCCGGCGCTCTGCTCGCTCTCGGTGGAGACCGATATCGACCCGCCGGTTGCCGCGATGCGGTGGTAGGAGTCCGCGGACAGCGAGGCGGCGTGGACGTAGACGGTGCGGTCGGTCATGAAGCCGTGGTCGTGCATGAGGCGGATGCCGTCGTCGCCGGTGGCGCCCCACACCCCGGCGTGCGTGGTCACCGGCACCCCGAGGTCCCGGGCGACCTCGAAGGCGGGCTTCTCCGGGAAGGTCGGGTCGCCGGTCACGTCGAAGGCGAGCTGGAAGCCGAGCATGTCGTCGCCGGTGATCCGGCGGTTCACGAAGTCGCGGAACTCCGGGGCGGCGGTCCATTCGGCGGGGGGCTGCTGGATGTTGCCGTAGGCGAGCACGAAGCGGCCCGGCACGGAGCGCAGCGCGTCCACCGCCGCGTCGGCGTGGTCGACGGTCCGCAGGCCGTGCGACCAGTCCACGACGGTCGTGACGCCCGCGTCGACGGCCTCCAGGGCCGCCAGCAGGTTGCCCGCGTGGATGTCCTCGGGACGGAACAGCCGGCCCGACTCCAGGTAGTACCAGACGAAGTACTGGGTCAGCGTCCAGTCGGCGCCGTAACCGCGCATGGCGGTCTGCCACATGTGGCGATGGGTGTCGATCATGCCGGGCATGACGATGCCGCCGGTGGCGTCGACGACGACGGCGCCGTCCGGGGCGGCGAGGTCCGGCCCCACCGCGGCGATCCGGTCGCGCAGGACCAGGACGTCGGTGTCGAGGAGCACCTGCCGCCGGTCGTCCATCGGCAGGACCGTGCCGCCGCGCAGCAGGACGGGTCGTCCGGGCGGGAACTCCGCTTGCTCGTTCATCGTCGAACTCCACTCCTCGCCAGGGGTGCGGCATGGCAGGCAGCCGCCCGTGGCCGATCAACGGACTTCCGTCCGGCAAGCGGTCACTTGGAATTTCTGTCACTGTGAGCTTGTGTGCCGGTGGTGTCAAGGAATCTGTCGGCACCTGTTGCGCGGCGTCGCCGCGCGCTTCTTCCGGCGCTCTTGCGCATCATGTCCGCCTGCCGGAGCCTTGGTGGAGGTGATCGGGCGGGCGACCGGACGCCTGCGCGGCAAGGAGGGCCGGAATCCCTCGCGACCTGGTGAAACGGTGGGCATCCGGTCCGCCGACGGCCCGGATACCGGCCCGAACTCGCGTCCGCCTGCCGGACGCTAGGCTGGGCCGTTCCCGTGGATCGCCCACCGATCCCGTACGTCAGCTGGAGGCGACATGCCACGCGAGGGCACCGGACCCGACTTCATCGAGGCGCTCGCGCGCGGCCTGGAGGTGATCACGGCCTTCGCGCCGCACCGGCCGGCGATGTCCCTGAGCGAGGTGGCCGCCGCGACCGGCCTGGCGCGCCCGACGGCCCGCCGCATCCTGCTGACCCTCCAGGAACTCGGCTATGTGCGCGCCGCGTCCGGCGGGGGCGGTTTCGTGCTGACCCCCCGGGTGCTCGAACTGGGCGTGGCCTATGTGCGGTCGATGGGGCTCTGGGACGTGGCCCGCCCGCACATGGAGGAACTGTCCGGGCGCACCGGGGAGTCCTGCTCCGTCGCGCAGCTGGACGGCCCGGACATCGTCTATGTGGCCCGGGTGGCCGTGCCGAAGATCGTGACCCTGGCCGTGCAGATCGGGACGCGTTTCCCGGCCCTTCAGACCTCGCTCGGCAAGGTGCTGCTGGCGGCGCTGGCGCCCGGGGAGGTCGACGGCGTCCTGGCGGAGCCCAGCCGGTCCGGGCTGGAGCCGCGCTGGCGGCCCGGACCCGAGGAGCGCGACGCGGAACTGCGCCAGGTGCGGGCCCGCGGCTGGGCGCTGACCGACGAGCAACTCGCCCGCGGTATCCGGTCGGTCGCGGTGCCGCTGCGTGACGGGACCGGCCGGGTCGTCGCCGCGTTCAACGTCAACACGCACGCCGCCGAGACGTCCGTGGAGCACCTGCTCGACCACCATCTCCCGCTGCTGCTGCAGGCCGCCGGGGAGATCAGTGCCGATTTCGCCCGGCTGGAGACCGTTCCGCACGTGACGCAGGCCGCGCGGGTGAGCGGGTGAGCGGGTGAGCGGAGGCGAGGCGAGGCGAGGGGAGGCGCCGCGGTATTCGGGAGCCGGACGCTCTTGACGTCGGCGGGTGACGTGCCAGAATCGCATCAGCGGACAGTCGTCCGCCTCGCGGACACGGAGGCCCACCCCTATGCCGAACACCCACCTGCCACCCGAGCCGCCGCCGCAGGCAGGGCCGCTGGCCGGTGTGCTGGTCGCCGACTTCTCCCGGATCCTGGCCGGCCCCTACGCCTCGATGCTCCTGGCGGACATGGGCGCGGATGTCGTCAAGGTGGAGAGCCCCCAGGGCGACGACACCCGGTCGTGGATGCCCCCCGTGCGCGGCGACGTCTCGACGTACTACCTGGGCGTCAACCGCGGCAAGCGCTCGATCGCCCTGGACCTGCGGAACGCGGACGACGCCGCGGCCGCCCGGGAACTCGCCCGCCGCGCCGATGTGCTGATCGAGAACTTCCGGCCCGGGGGCCTGGAGCGCTTCGGGCTGGACTTCGCCTCGGTCTCTGCCGCCAACCCCGGCGTCGTCTACGCCTCCATCAGCGGCTTCGGCACCGGCCCCGGGCGGAACGTACCCGGCTACGACCTGATGGTGCAGGCGATCTCCGGGCTGATGAGCCTGACCGGCGACCCCGACGGACCGCCCTACCGCGCCGGCATCTCCGTCTTCGACGTCATGGCGGGCAACCACGCGGTCATCGGCATCCTCGCGGCGCTGCGCCACCGCGACACCACCGGGAACGGCCAGCACGTCGAGGTCAACCTGCTGTCCTCGGCGCTCACCGGACTGGTCAACCACAGCTCCGCCTACGCCGCCGGAGGCGTGGTCCCCTACCGGATGGGCAACGCGCACCCCAGCGTCTTCCCGTACGAGCCGCTGCCCACCGCCGACAACGACCTCATCGTGGCCGCCGCCAACGACGGCCAGTTCCGCAGGCTCTGCGAGATCCTCGGCATCCCCGAGGTCGCCGACGACCCGCGCTTCACCCGCAACGCCGACCGCACCGAGCGGCGTGAGGAACTGCGGCCCCTGCTGGTCGGGCAGCTCGCCAAACGCGGCGCGGACGAGTGGTTCGAGCTGCTGGTCCAGGCCGGCATCCCCTGCGGGCCCATCAACACCATCGACGGCGGGTTCGCGATGGCCGAGCGCTTCGGGCTGGACCCGGTGGTCGAGGTCGGCGAGGGCGACCGCGCGGTGCCCACCACCCGGCACCCGATCCGCTTCTCCCGCACCCCGGCCGGCTACCGGCTGCCGCCACCCGAACTGGACGAGCACGGCGACGAGTTGCGCGCCTGGCTGAGCGAACCGGGCGAGGGCGTGGACGCGGCCGGTTCCGGGGAGGAGCGGTGACGGGCCCCGGCGGGCAGCCGGACCACCCCGGCCGTCCCACGTATCCCACCGCGCTCGGCGCCTCGTCCACGGAGTCCATCACCCTGCTCGGCCAGGACCTGGCCGAGGACGTGATGGGCAAGGTCGGCTTCGGTGAACTCGCCTTCTGGCTCGCCACCCAGCGCCGGCCCACGGCGGGGGAGACCCGGGTCTTCGAGGCGGTGCTCGCCGCCCTGGCCGACCACGGCTTCACCCCCACCGCCATCGTCACCCGGCTGACGTACCTGTCGGCCCCCGACTCGGTGCAGGGCGCGCTCGCCGCGGGACTGCTCGGCGGCGGCTCCCGGTTCCTCGGTGTCACCGAGGACTGCGGCCGCTTCCTGCACGACGTCCTCGACTCCCTCGACGGCCCCCGGCCCACCGACGACGCCGGCTGGGACGCGCTGGCGCTCACCACCGTCCGGGCCCGGCGGGCCGAGGGGCGCTTCGTCCCCGGCCTCGGCCACCACGTGCACAAGAACGGCGACCCCCGCACCCCCCGGCTCTTCAACATCGCCGAGGAGGAAGGGCTCGTCGGCCCCCACCTGTCGCTGTTCGCCGCCATCGGCCGGGTCCACCCCGAGGTGCTGGGCAGGACGCTGCCGCTCAACGGGGCCGGGGTGTGCGGTGCCGCGCTCGCCGACCTCGGGCTGCCCCTGCAACTGCTGCGCGGCTTCGCCCTGCTGGCCCGTACCGCCGGGCTCATCGGGCAGCTCGCCGAGGAGCTGCGCCACCCCGTCGCGAACGAGATCTTCCTGTCCGTGGACCTGAACAACCGGTCCGTGGCACCCGATCCCCACTCACCCGCCGACGAGACCCACGGAGGTCCGCATGGCTGAGCTGGTCGCGGTCATCGCGTCCACCCACCACCCGTTCTACTACCGGGCGAGCAACGCCACCGGGGAGGACCGGCCGCCCTTCGCCGACGAATGGGTGCGCAAGGTGGAGGCGTTCCGCAGGACACTGACCGCCGCCCGGCCCGATGTGCTGGTCATGGTCGGCTCCGACCACTTCCACCAGCTGTGGCTGGACAACATGCCTCAGTTCCTCGTGGGCAAGGCGCCCTTCTACGACGCGAACTTCTACAACGAGGAACGCGAGTTCGGCCTGCCCCGCATGCTGCTGAAGGGCCACGAGGACCTCTCCTCGCACGTGCTGCGCGGCGGCCTCGACCTCGGTTTCGACCTCGCGTTCTCCAACGAGATGCGCATCGACCACTCCATCACGTGCCCGATCATCACGCTGCGGCCGGAGAACGACCTGCCGATCGTGCCGATCTACACCAACATCTTCGCCCCGCCGCTGCCGCAGCCCAAGCGCTTCGTGCAGCTCGGACGGGCGATACGCGAGCTCATCGAGTCCTGGCCGGCCGATCAGCGCGTCGCGGTCGTCGGCACCGGCCATCTGTCGCTGGAGCTCGGCGGGCCGCGCCAGTTCGGGCCGCACGGCCCCGACCCGGAGTTCGACCGCAAGGCCGTCGAGTGGATCTCCTCAGGGGACATCGAGGGCTGCCTCGCCGAGGTCACCCTCGACAGCCTGCACCTGCCGGGGAACGCCACCCACGGCTTCATGGACTTCATGCTGATGATGGGTGTCGCCGGTGAGGGCCGGAAGGCCGATTACACCGACACGTTCGACCTGTTCCACACCATGGAGGCCTACTTCACCTGGTACCCGCGCGGAGGCCGCTCGTGAGCAAGTACCTGCTGAACAAGTTCCTCTACACCGTCGACCGCGACCCCGAGCTGCTGGAGCGCTACCGGGAGGAGCCGGCGGCCACGGTGCGGACGTGGGAGGACGAGTACGCCAACCGCATCCTCAACTGCCTGCACGGCGAGGCCTCGACGTGGCTGAGCTTCGACGACACCGAGCGCGAGGCCCTGTCCACCCACGACTACCCGAAGCTGTTCGAGCTGGGAGCGCACCCCTTCCTCACGATCACGCTGTTCATCGGGCTCTTCGAACGCGACCACGGCCCGCTGGAGTTCCAGAAGGAGTACGCCCGGCGGCTGTCGCACATGACGCTGCCCTACCCGGACATCACCACATGACGATGCGGGCGGCGGAGATCGCCGAGCCCGGCCGGCCGCCCCGGGTGGCCGACCGGGAGCGGCCCCGGCCGGGGGAGGACGAGGTCCTGGTCGAGGTGCGGGCCGCGCCGCTGACACCGCTGGACCTGCTGTGCGCGAGCGGCACCTCGTACTTCGGCCGGCCGCGCACCCCGTACGTGCCCGGCGTCCAGGGCGTGGGCCTGCACGCCGGGCGCACGGTCTGGTTCCCGACGGCGGCGGGCATGGCACCCGGGGACGGCAGCATGGCCCAGTTCGCGGCGGTCCCCGAGGAGGCGCTGGTCGAACTACCGCCCGGCGCCGACCCGGTGGCCGTCGCCGCCCTGGGCCTGTCCGCGGTCGCCGCGCACATGGCGCTGACGTGGCGCGGCGAACTGGCCCCGGGGGAGCAGGTGGTCGTCCTCGGCGCCGGGGGCACGGTCGGGCAGGCCGCGGTGCAGCTCGCCCGGGCCGCCGGCGCCCGACGTGTGGTGGCCGCCGCCCGCTCCGCAGCGGCGCGGGAGCGGGCCCGAGACGTGGGCGCCGACGCCGTCGTCGTCCTCGACACCGATGACGTGGGCGAGTTGGCCGCCCGGATCGCCTCCGCGGCGGACGGGCCCGTGGACCTGGTCATCGACCCGCTCTTCGGCCCGCCGGCCGCGGCGGCGGCCCGCACCCTGCGCAGCGGCGGACGCCTGGTCAATCTGGGCAGCTCCGCAGCCGAGACCTGCCCGCTCGACTCCGGCACGCTGCGCAGCCGCTCCCTGCGTGTCCTCGGGTACACCAACAACGAGCTCACCCCGGCCCAACGGGCGGCCTCCCTGGTCGAGATCGCCCGCCGCTCGGCCGAGGGCGGGCTCACCGTCGCCCATGAACGGGTTCCGCTCGACGACCTGCCCGCCGCATGGCACCGCCAGGCGACGGGTACCGCGAACGGCCGCGCCGTCCTGCTGCCGCACGGGCAGGTGCCGCCCCGCGCCTGACCGCGCCCGGCCCGGAACCGGGACCAGGACCGGGGCGTCAAAGCGCCATGAATCCCAGAATCCCGTATCTCGTCCTTGCCGCGGCACTCTCCACCGCGGTCCTCACCGGATGCACCAGTGACGGCGACCGGCCGCGCCGTACCGCCGGACACGAACCGACGGCCGCGGCGACCGGCGCAGCCGTGCCGCGGGCCATGCCGTTCGAGCTCTACACCCACTGCGGAATCGACGACGTCCGTATCGGTTCGGCGTGGTTCGAGGCCGAGCGCCCGCTCTCGGACGGCTCCGGCAACCCGCCCGCGGGCTGGGACAATCCCCTGCACCAGGGCACGATGACCGTGGTCTCGCCGACCGAGGCCGTGTTCACCGACGACGAGGGGCACCGGGTGCGGTTCCTGGCCCGGCCGGGTGCGACGGAGCCCAAGCACCTCTGCGAATGAGAGGGGCCGCCGATCGGGCTCGCGTGCGGCGCCCCGGGCGGGGCACCGCACGCGACGGCGGATCAGGCGTTGGGGTCGAAGGGGATGCCGGACGGCTTCGCGTTGGCGAGGGTGGAGTTGAAACGGGCGTCGTTGATCTTGATCGTGGCCGCGCCGAAGTCCGCGTTCATGAGCTTGTCGCGGTAGCCCGCCGGGTAGCCCGCCCAGCCGACGAGACGGGGGAAGAACCAGCCGCCGGTGGCGTTCTCCGCGGGCTCGTCGTTGGTGTTGGCGAAGCGGAAGCAGTGCGTCGAGGCGCCGTCCTTGTGGTACACGATCTTGGGGTGGGTGCCGTCGAAGCGGATCGCGGAGCGGGCGGCGATCTGGTAGCCGGAGTGCTGCGACGCCGCGACGTACTCGACCTGGTTGTTGTGGATCCAGACCACGACGTGCTCCCAGTCGTGGGTGTGGCCGATGGCCGCGGGGCCGAGCGTGGCCTGGTCCTTCTCGAAGTAGCTGGCGTACACGACGGCGCACCAGTCGTTGTTGCACTTCTCGCGCGAGTACGTGTTGGCGTTGGCCAGCTGGGCGTAGTCGTGGCAGTGCCCGTTGACGTCCCCGCCCAGCTTCAGGCCGGGGTTGAGGGTGCCGTCCGCACCGATGGCGGCCGTGGCGTAGCAGCCGTCCCCGTCGTAGTCGTAGGCCGGGGAGAAGGACTGCTCCAGGCCGTCCGCGTTCTGCGGCAGGAGCTGGAGGACGGAGGCGTTGGCCTCGGCGGGGAAGGCAAGGACCGCCATCGCGCCCAGGGCGGTCGCGACGGCCCCCAGACGGAGACGGCCGGGGCGCCGGGTGCGGGACGCCGTTCCAGCGGGAATGTTTTTCGCCGACCTCAGGCTGCGCACGAGAACTCCTCGACATGAAAGGGGGCAGGGGTTTCTTTTCGCAAGAATTCCCTGCCCGAATACTGACGGTTTCGCGCGACGAAGGTTTCCGGCCGTGCCGGAGCGGCCGGAGAGATCATCTCCGGCCTGAACTCCGCCTGTTGATGCGTCGACAAGTTATCCGAGGCCGATCCGGTGGCGCAAGCACGCATTTCCGGAACGGCATTCCCGACATGTCCCGGCTTCCGATAGGGGGAAGACGGGGAAGAGCAGGGTCAAGCGGCCGGGAAATTAAATACCGCTGTGAATCAGCCGACCGTCCGGGGTGTTATGAGTGCGCCGCCTGGAAAGCACGGCCCGCGGCCGTGGCCGTCGTGCCATCGGTGAACAGGCCGCTGCTCGGCTTGGCGGCGTCGGCCCCGAGCCCGAACCACGCGTAGCGCTGGAGCCAGGGCAGGCCCTCCAGCGCCTTGGTGGAGGCCGTCACGAAGGCGGCCTGCTGGTCGGGGGTGGGGAAGCGGGTGCCGTGGGAGAAGTCGATCAGGGCGTACTCGGTGAGCCAGATGGGCTTGTTGTACCGCTGGTGCACCGCGTTCAGATAGGACGTCAGCTGCCCGACCGCCTCGGGAGTGCGGAAGTCGCCGCCGTACCAGTGCAGGGTGATGAAGTCGACGCGGTAGCCCTTCGCCTTCGCCCCCGACATGAAGCGGTCCAGCCAGCCGCCGGGGGTGTCGCCGCCATAGGCGACCGCGGGGCTGCCGAGCACCTTGCCCGCGTCCATGAGCTGCGGCCACAGCGAAAGGGCCTGCTCCACCGTCATGTTGGACTGCTGGGCCATGTCCGGCTCGTTGAAGCCCAGCAGGTACGGGCCCTGGGACTTCGCCTGGGACAGGTTCTGCGGCGTGACGGAGTCGCGCCCCCAGATCATCGGGACGAATCCGGCCGAGGGCGGGCTCGTCACCTCCGAGTGCTGTGTCGACCAGGTGTAGAACCAGCTCGCGCCGGACGCGGCCAGCGCCTTGCTCACCCCGGGGAAGGTCCACACCCCGACGCCCTTCTTGGACGTCGAGGCGACGTTCACCGCGGGCGGGGCGGCGGGTGCCTTGTGCGTGGGCTTGGGCGTCGCCTTCTTCTTCGCCGGCGACTTCGACGCGCTGACGGACGGCGACGGGCTCGCGGAGTGCGCGGAGGGCCGCGGTGAGGCGGTGGGCGTGCCGACGGGGGCGGAGCGGGCGGGCGCCGCGGCCTTCTGCGGGGTGTCCGACGAGTTCGCCGTGAGCCCGGCGGCGACCAGCGCCACCGTGACCACGGCCGCGACCGCGGCCCCCGAGACGACGGGCGTGCTGAACACGCGCGACGCAGGCCGCGCGGCCCGGTGCGAGTGCCGTGCGCGGCCTGCCGCCCGGTGTCCCGCGGGGCTCCCCGGACCACCGGAGGACCCCGGGCCGGCGGGAGCCGCGGCGGGCGTCCCCGCCTCGCGCGCGACCGCCGCGACCACCCGCGCCGGGTCCAGCGCCGGGGGCACCGCCAGCAGCGGCAGCCCGCTCAGCAGGCGGTCCATGGGGAACAGGCCCTCCTCCATCCCGCCGCACACCGGGCACCCGCGCACGTGCCGCGCGAAGCGCTTGCGCCACAGCGGGCTCGGCACGCCGTCCCAGTTGTCGGCGGGCGCCTGGAGCTCGGCGCACCGGGGCACGGCGTTCAGGGCCCGCACCACCACGCGGGCGGCCTCCATCTGCTTCTTCATGCGCTGCACCCGCACCGCGGCATGCCGGTCCGACAGGCCCAGCGCGGAGGCGAGTTCGGGCCGGTCCAGCTCGCCGCTCTCCTCCAGCCACCACAGGGACAGCAGCTCCCGGTCGTCCTCGTCCAGCCACCGGGTGGCCTCGGCGACCTCGCGGCGCTGCTCGGTCAGGCCCAGCCGCAGAATCGTCAGCCCGGCGAAGTCGAGGCCGGGGTCGGGTATCTGCTCGGCGGCCGCCAGGTCCGCGCTGCGGTCCCGGGCGGTCGCGCGCAGCCGCGCGTGATCACGGACCTGCCGGATCGTGATCGCCACCAGCCACGAGCGGAACGCCCCCGGGTCCCGCAGTTCCGTCAGCCCCCGCACCATGCGCAACAGCGTCTCCTGTACGACGTCGTCCACGTCGGCGTGGCCGTTCAGCGCCCGGCCGACGATGTTGTAGACGAGCGGCAGGCACTCGGCCACCAGCTGGTCCAGTGCCCGCGGGTCGCCCGCGCGTGCCGCCGTCACCACCCCGGCGCCGGGTCCGCTCCGGTGGGTCTTGCGCATGTGACTCCACTCTTCCCTTCGTACCGGCGCCCCGTGGCGCGGCACTTGGTCTCGCTGCCCTGACCCGTCCGGCCCGTGCGCGGGGCGGACGGAAATGCCTGCACGTACAGGAGACGGCCGGCCGCGGCCCGGACAACACAAATCCCGCGGGATCCCCGCACGGATTTGTGTTGTCGGACGCCCCCGGACGCGGTCCCCGATACGTGCGCACGCACCAGGTGAGGACGAGGAGGGCACAAGGATGGCACGACGCGGTCGGCACGGCGCGAAGTCCCCGCAGGGGCGGAGGTGGGTGTTCGGGGCCGCAGCGGTCGCGGTGACGGTTCTCGCCGTCTACGGGGCCCTCACCCAGTTCGGCACGGGCGACGCCCCTGCGACGCGGGCGGCGGTACGGGACGTGGCGGCGGCCGCCGCCCCCTCCCCGGGGGCGACCGCCGGAGGGACGGGTCCGGCCGCGTCGCCCCCGGCCTCCCCCTCGGCGAGCCACCGGCCCTCCGGCTCGCCCAGCCCCTCCGCCAAGGGCAGCACCCGGCCCACCCCCACCGCCAAGACCCCGCCCCGGGCAGGCACGTCCCGGGCGGCGGTCCCGGCCGGCAGCAGGTCGATCACCGTGGTCAACCGGACGCAGGAGACGGTCTGGGCCGTCGTCACCGACTCCCCGGCCTACCCCGACGGCCGCAGGCTCGCCCCCGGGCAGAGCACCACGCTGACCGTGGGGAACAAGTGGGGCGGACGGATCTGGGGCCGCACGGGCTGCGCCACGACCGCCGCGAGCGCCTGCCGCACCGGTGACTGCACCACCGTGTGCAACGGCCCCAACCCGCCCACCACGCTCGGTGAGTTCACTTTCGACGCGTATGCCGGCCTGGACTTCTACGACGTGAGCATGGTCGACGGCTCCAACCTGCCGATGTACATCAACATCTCGCACACCACCAGCACCGACCCGGTCAGCGCCTCCGGCTGCTACCGCGGTACGTGCACCAGCCCCGTGGACTGCCCGAGCGCCATGCAGGCCAAGGCAGGCGGCCAGGTCATCGGCTGCAAGCCGCCCTGCGCGGCCTTCGGCGGCGACGTCTACTGCTGCCGCGGGACGTGGGCGGGCCGCACCAACTGCGTGCCCTCGAAGTGGCCGGTCGACTACACCCGCGTCTTCAAGAAGGCCGCCCCCTACGCCTACTCCTACGCCTTCGACGACTCGGCGACCATGTCGTGCAAGGGGGCCTGCTACTACCGGATCACGTTCGGCACCACGGGGTAGCGTTCCCGGCCGCGGCCGGTCAGGCGAGCAGGGCGGCCGTGAACGTCCCGCGGTGGCCCACGAGCCAGTCCTGCACACGGTCCCAGCGCCGCGTGCCACCGCGCTCCGCCAGCAGCCGTACGAAACCGGGGTCTCCGTCGTTCGCGCGGCCGACGGAGAAGGCCCGGCAGACGGCGGTGGCCGCCTCGACCAGAGCGGGAAGTGCGGCGCGCTCCTGTGCCGTGAGGCCGTAGCCGTCGGCGAGGACGCGCAGCCGGCCCGGGGCGTCCAGTCCGGCGGGGTAGTGGGCCGCCGCGGACTCGGGATCGAGCATCGGCACCCAGTAGCGGGCGGCCATGGCGAGATCCCACAGGGGCCTGCCGGGGGCGGCCAGGTCGAAGTCGATCAGGGCCGCGGCACGGCCGTCCCGGAAGACGACGTTCTCCGGGCACACGTCGTTGTGGCACAGCATCGTCCCCCCTTCCGGGTCGGCAAGGTCCCGGGGCCACTCGGCGCCGGAGTCGACGGGGATGCCCGCGCTCGCGTCGTGCAGGCGCCGCAGGAGGCCGCCCACGGAACGCAGCGCGGTCCCGGTCGTCGCCCAGCCGGGGAACGGCGGCAGGGCGACGTCACCGGGGATCCAGGTCAGCTGCTCGCGGCCGTCGCCGGTGAGCCGGACGGGCTTCGGGGCCGCGTCGAAACCGCGGTCCACGAGTGCGCGGAGGTGGGCGTGCAGGGCCCGCGCGGTGCGCGGGGCCGGGCGTTCCACCACGGCACCGCGGCGGAACACGGCGCCCGCGTTCATGACCCCGCCCGTCAGTGGCTCCTCGCCGTCCGCCGCCTCGCCCTGGGCCGTCATGCCGGTCACCTTAGACCGTGCCGTCGTCACATGGCCTTGCCCAGCCACGTGGGGAGGCGCCCCCATCCCGCGACGCTCCCCCAGCCTCCGGCCTGGGGGAGTTGTCACGGGACGACTCTCCGCCTTGCGATGCACCGCACCTGGGGGTACGCCCAGCGGCTACTGCGGGCGGCGGCCCGCCACGAGCACCGGGCCGCCGGGGACGGTCGGGAAGCGCCGGACGTCCTCCAGGCCCTGGGCGGTCAGGACGGCCGCCATCTGGTCGGCGTCGTACGCGGAACCGCCGTTGCGCGCGGCGTTCCAGCGGCCGACCGCCCCCCGCAGCCCGTCGGGCGCCGGCGAGCCGGCGCCCGCCACGAGCCAGCCGCCGGGCACGAGCGCGTCGGTCAGCCGGGGGAGGGCGGTGTCCAGGACCGCCTCCGAGAGGAAGGGCGCGGGCAGCCAGACCAGGTCGTACGCGGTCTGCTCGGAGGTGTCGGCGACGTCGCGGAGCAGCAGGGTGACCCGGCTCGCGGTCTCCTGCGGCGCCCCGGCCAGTTCCCCGCGCGCCAGGTCCAGCGCGCGTTCCAGGACGTCGATACCGGTGACCTGGGCGCGGGGGAAGGCCTCCGCCAGCGCGAGGGCCAGTGCGGCGACCCCTGTGCCGACGTCCAGGATGCGGCCGCCGTCGCCGGCCAGGCGGTCGCCCAGGCCGGGCAGTTGGGGCACGATCCGGCTGCCGAGCGCGCGGCCGACCGCGGCCGACGCGCGCCCCTGGTTGAGCAGCACCCGGTCGTCCAGCGCCGCCCAGCCGCCGGAGGTCTCGCCCGCCGCCGCGGCCACCGCCTGCCGCAGCGAGCTGAGGCGGGCCTCCACGGCGCTGCGGGCCGTCGGACCGTCCGGCGGGACGAGGGACGGGTGCGGGACGAGCGCGTCGCCCTCCCGGCGTACCAGCCCGGCCTGCTCCAGGACGGCGGTGCGGTGCGGGTCGGCGGCCAGCACCTCGGCGAGCGGCGTGGTGAGCGCGTCGTGCAGGGTGCCGACCATCGCGGCCATGGCCCAGGTGGCGGCCTCCAGCACGGCGGCCGGGTCCTCGTTCAGGGACAGGACGGTGCCGGCCGCGGCGCCGGGCGGTGTGGGCGGTGTGGGCGGTGTGGACATCGGACGGGCCTCCTCGTCGTACGGCTTGCACAGGAGGACACGATGCCCGCGCCGAATCCGTTCGGCAGCGCTGCTCGCCGGTGCCGGCGAGGTCAGGGATGGTAGACGGACTGCAGCCGCTGGTAGGCCTGAAGCCCCTCGGGGCCCAGTTCGCGGCCGAGTCCGCTGTTCTTCTCGCCGCCGTAGGGCGAGGCGATGTCGGGCTGGTACCCGTTGAGGCCGATCGTGCCCGTGCGGATCCGGCGGGCCACGCGGGCGCCGCGCTCCAGGTCGGTGGTCCACACGGTGCCGGCGAGCCCGTACGCGGAGTCGTTGGCGAGGCGTACGGCGTCGTCCTCGTCTTCGTAGGGGGTGATCGTCAGGACCGGGCCGAAGATCTC
Organism: Streptomyces sp. NPDC088733; assembly: GCF_044751185.1. Classification (NCBI taxonomy): domain Bacteria; kingdom Bacillati; phylum Actinomycetota; class Actinomycetes; order Kitasatosporales; family Streptomycetaceae; genus Streptomyces; species Streptomyces sp. NPDC088733. Next base: position 368,891 of record NZ_JBIVLH010000004.1, on the reverse strand, counting down.
CTCCTGGGCGATCACCGAGGAGTTGTCGACGTCGGCGAAGACCGTCGGCTCGACGAACCAGCCCCGGTCGAGGCCGGGCGGCCGGCCCCCGCCGGTGGTGAGCCGGGCGCCGTCGGCCCGCCCCTTGCCGATCCAGCCCTCCACCCGCTCCCGCTGCCGGGAGCTGACGAGGGGGCCGATCTGCGTGGCGGGGTCGAGCGCGTCGCCCACCCGCGCGTCGCGCGCCATCGTGGTGTAGACGTCCACGACCTCGGCGTAGCGGCTGCGGGGCGCGAGGATCCGCGTGCTCGCGAAGCAGGTCTGGCCGTTGTTGAGCAGGCTGGCGGCGAAGCGCTCCCCGGTGTCCTGTCCGAGGTCGGCGTCGTCCAGGACGACGGCCGCGGACTTGCCCCCGAGCTCCAGGGTCACCGGCCGCAGCAGTGCCGCGCAGGCGGCGGCGACGCGGCGCCCGGACGCGGTCGAACCGGTGAAGGCGACCTTGTCGACGCCCGGGTGCGCGACCAGGTAGGCGCCGGTCTCGCGCCCGGCGGGAAGGATGCTGACGACCCCTTCGGGCAGGCCCGCCGCCTCGACGGCCTGGGCCAGCAGCACCGAGTCCAGGACGGTCTCCGGGGCCGGCTTCAGGACCAGCGTGCAGCCCGCCGCCAGCGCCGGTGCGATCTTGAAGAACCCCACGGTCTGCGGGAAGTTCCAGGCCATGACGGCGGCGACCACGCCCACCGGTTCCCGGCGGACCTCGGTTGTGCCCCGGGGCAGGCCGGACCGGAACTCCTCGGCGGGAGCGGCGGTGGCCAGGGCGGCGTAGTAGCGCAGGAGGGCGGCCGGCACCGACCCCTCGTAGGCGCGGGCGACGGAGATCGGCATGCCGTTCTGCGCGCTGACGCTGATCGCCGTCACCTCGCTCCGGGAGGCGAGCTCGTCCGCGAGCCGGACCATGGCGGCCGCCCGGCGCTCGGGTTCCCAGGTGGGCCAGCCGTCCGGGGCGTCGAAGGCGGTGCGGGCCGCGCGGACGGCGCGGTCGACGTCGGCAGGGCCGGCTTCGGGCACGGCCCCCAGGCGGTCGCCGGTGCTGGCCGAGGCGACGGTGATGGTGCGGTGGCCGGACGGTGCGGTCCACCGGCCGCCGACGAACAGGCGGTTCTCGTTCACGGGCATGGCAAAGGACGTCATGGCAAAGCACTTCTTCCGGGGCGGCGACCGGGAGGGCCGTCCCCTGATCGATCCCGCGCCGTGGCCGCGGGCGTTCCGCGGCGCCGGCGCCGGGGGCGCGTGCGCGATGGTGGTCCGGCGCGTCGCGACGGCGCGACGGACGTACGAGCGACCCGCTGCGCGGCAGGGGGCGCTGCGCCTTGGAGGCCGCCGCGGGGGCGGATCCAGCCCTCTCCGGCGGCGATTTGCGCGGTCTGTCAGGTGGTGCACCGCAATGCCCCCGAGGCTACACCCATCTGGGGGCACGTGACACCAGATGTTCGGCCTGCACGGACCGCCGGTACTGACGGATCGTCAGATCCAGCCGCGGCGCGTGGCCTCCATGGCGATCTGGAAGCGGGTCTGCGCGCCGAAGCGCTGCATGAGCTTGGTGACGTGCCGCTGCACGGTCCGCTCGCTCCACCCCATCGCCCGCCCGGCCGCCTTGTCCGTGGCGCCCGCCGCCAGCAGCGTCAGCAGCCGTGCCTCCTGCGGCGACAGCTCCTCCTGGCCGTCCTCCGTCGTGACCCCCTCGTGCGCCCGGACGTGGACACTGCGGTCCCACAGCGCCTCGAAAAGGGCGATCAGGGCGTCCAGCAGGGGCGAGGGGTGGATGAGGTAGGAGGCGGTCACGGCGTTGTCGCCGGGGCGCAGCAGGGGGATGATGGCCAGCCGGTCGTCCGACACGGCCAGTTTCATGGGCAGGCCGGGGGCGATGCGCGCCTGTTCGCCGTGGCGTATGCCGACGGTGACGTCGTCGAGCCAGCCGGGGAGCGACAGCACGGTGCTGTCGTAGATGACGCGGTAGGCCACGCCGCGGTCCAGCAGCGCCAGCTCGTCCCGGTTCGGCTCGGTGTGCGCCTCGACCGCCGCGTACGGGGGCCGGTCGAAGCCGCGTACCTGGGTGCGGGTGCTCTGCTGCATGTGCGCCCAGCGGCGGTTGACGTCCTCGCGCCCGGAGACGACCTCCACGAGGTCGTCGGGGTTCACGAAGCGGGTGGCGGCGCGGTAGACGTCCATCAGGCCCGCGACCTGCGCGCGCACCTCGCTCAGCGAGCGTTCCCGGTCCCGCAGCACCGCCTCCAGCCCGGTGTCCGGGGCGACGACCACGTAGGTGACGGGACGGCCGGGGGCGCGGATCGCGAGGCCGAGCGCCACCAGCGACTGCACCGAGCGCCGGGCGACCGCGACGGAGAGATGGCCGTCGTGGGCGAGGTCGGCGACGGTGGCCCGGGTCCGGCGGATGAGGATCTCGTAGACCGCTTCGTCCTGCCGGCTCAGGCCGATCGATTCGAGCATGATCCTTCTCCGTGCGCCGGAAGCGTGAACATGTGTCGTTCTCACGACACCTGGCGGGAAGCTGCCGCCGGTTCATCTTGTCAGGGCGATCAAGCCGATGGCAGTGTTCCGGAAATTCCGTCGTCCCCGGTCCGCCTGGCGGTCCGCGGGTCCGCCGTGGACCGCTCCGCCCGCCCCGCGCGTGATCGCCTATCGTCGTGCCGACGGGGATCGATCACGCCGCCACGGCGGCATCCGCGGGAGGACGACTGTGCGTACGAGGGACCTGGGACGCAGCGGGCTTCGGGTGTCCGAGATCGGCTACGGAGCCTGGGGCATCGGGGAGTCGGCCTGGGTGGGTGCGACCGAGGGCGAGTCCGTGCGGGCGCTGGACCGGGCCGTCGACCTCGGGGTGAACTTCATCGACACCGCCCGCGGCTACGGCGAGAGCGAGCGCATCGTCGGGCGGTTCGTCCGCCGGCGGGCCGGTGCGGGCGACGACATCCTCGTGGCCACGAAGGTCCCGCCGATGAACCGCCTGTGGCCCGCGCCGGACGGCGTCGACCCCGCGGAGGCGTTCCCGGGGGCACACATCCGGGAGAGCCTGGAGACCAGCCTGCGGGCGAGCGGCCTCGACCACTTCGACGTCCTCCAGTTCCATGTGTGGAGCGACGAGTGGGTGGGCCGCGGGGACTGGCTGGAGACGGTCGCCGATCTGAAGCGGGAGGGGAAGATCCGCCTCTTCGGCGTCTCCGTCAACGACCACGAGCCCGCCAACGCGCTCGCGCTCGTGCGCAGCGGCGTGGTCGACACCGTGCAGGTCATCTACAACATCTTCGACCAGGCCCCGGCGGACGCCCTCTTCCCGGCGTGCCAGGAGCACGGCGTCGGCGTGATCGTCCGGGTGGCGCTCGACGAGGGCGGACTGACCGGCGGTGTCACGGCCGGGACCACCTTCCCGGAGGGCGACTTCCGCAACCGCTACTTCCGCGGCGACCGGCCCGCCGAGGTCGAGCGGCACGTCGACGCCATCGTCGCCGACCTCGGCATCGGCCGCGACGAGCTCGCCGAGACGGCGCTGCGCTTCGTCCTGAGCTCCCCGGCGGTCTCCACGGTGATCCCCGGCATGCGCTCCGTGCGCAACGTCGAGCGGAACGCCGCCGTGAGCGACGGCCGCGCCCTGGACTCCGGACAGCTCGGCGTACTGGCCCGGCACCGCTGGCAGCGCAACTTCTACAGCGCCTGAGGAGGCGGGCGCCCGCGCCGGGACGGCCGGTGCACACCCCCGTCACCCCCGTTCAGCAGGGGCGATGCCGTGCACCGGGGCCCGTGCGCCCGCCACGGCGGCAGGGTTGTCTGGAACGAATCCAAAATATTAGCGCATATATCCCCTAATGGTGCAAACATGGGATGTATGCGTACTTCGTGGTTGACTCATCCGCAGGGCACCCTCGCCGCGCGGCCCCGCACGCGCGAGATCGTGGACCGTCCCTGGCACATGCTGATCGGCGGGGAACTGACCGACGCGGTCTCGGGGGGCACTCTCGATGTGATCAACCCGGCGGACGAGACGGTGGTGGCGCGCATGCCCCTCGGGGGCTGCGCGGATGTGGACGCCGCGGTCGACGCGGCCCGCGACGCGGCGCCGGCGTGGGCCGCGACGTCGATCACCGACCGGGCCGCCGTGCTGAACGTGCTGGCCGACGCCGTGGAGGCGCACGGCGAGGAACTGGCCTGGATCGACACGATCGACAACGGCAGCCCCATCGGCGTGATGCGGGACGACTTCCGCGTGGCCGTGGCCCAGTTGCGCTACTTCGCGGGCCTGGCCCTGCAACTGCGCGGCGAGACCGTCCCCATGGCCGACCCCGACGCGTTCGACTTCACGCTGCGCGACCCCTACGGCGTGGTCGGGCGGATCGTCCCCTGGAACCACCCGCTGATGTTCGCGGCGGCCCGCGTCGCCGCGCCGCTGCTGGCCGGCAACGCCGTGGTCCTGAAGCCCGCCGAGGTGACCTCCCTGTCGGCGCTGCGGCTGGGCGAGATCGCCGCGCGCATCGTGCCGCCGGGGGTGCTCAACATCGTGCCGGGGCTCGGGTCCGTGGCGGGCGAACGGCTCGTGACCCACCCCGACGTCCCGCGCATCGCCTTCACGGGCTCGTCCGCCACGGGACGGCGCGTCCAGGCGCGCGCGGCGAGCGCCGCCGTCAAGACGGTCACCCTCGAACTCGGCGGGAAGAACCCGATCATCGTCTTCCGCGACGCGGACGTGCGCGCCGCGATCGACGGCGTGATGGCCGGGATGAACTTCAAGTGGCAGGGCCAGAGCTGCGGCTCCACCTCCCGGCTGTTCGTCCACCAGTCGCTGTACGAGCGCGTGGTCGGGGAGGTGGGGCGGCGCATGGACGACCTGCGGATCGGCGACCCCTCCGAGACCGGCACCGACATCGGTCCGCTGGTCTCGGCGGCCCACTACAGCAAGGTCTCCTCCTACGTCCGGGCCGGCCTCGCCGACCCGGCCCTCGACCTCGTCGCCGGCGGCACCTTCCCCGACCGCCCCGGTTACTACGTCCGCCCCACCCTCTTCTCCGCACCCGGCGGACCGGGCGGTCCCCTCTTCACGGACGAGATCTTCGGGCCGGTCCTCGTGGCGGCCCCCTTCGACAGCTACGAGGAGGCCGTCGGCGAGGCCAACGCCCTGCCCTACGGACTCACCGCCAGCGTGTGGACCCAGGACCTGCACACCGCCCTGGCCGCGGCCCGCGACCTGCGCACGGGCTACGTCTGGGTCAACGCCAGCTCCTCCCACCTCCCCGGCACCGCGTTCGGCGGGGTCAAGAACTCCGGCGTCGGACGTGAGGAGGGCATCGAGGAACTGGCCGAGTACACCCAGCAGAAGAACGTCTACGTCCGCTTCTGAGCCGGCCCGCCGCGGGCCCGGACGCCCGTCACGACCAGCCCATCTCGGTGTAGGGCCGGCCGCGCCGGACGGCGTCGACGGCGGCGCGGGTGTAGGCGACGGTGCGCTCCGGAAGGCGGTCCACGGGCCACCAGTCCCAGCTGACGCACTTGTCGGGTTCGAGGAGTTGCGGCTCGCCCTTCCACTGCCGGGCGCGGAAGACCAGTTGCAGGCGCGGCCGGGTGCCGGGGGCCCAGAGCATGTGCACGGCGTGGACGAACTCCACGTCCCCGGGCTCGATCACCAGGCCCGCCTCCTCGCGGGCCTCGCGCACCAGGCACGCGACGGCGGACTCCTGCTCGCAGTGGCCTGCCAGGAAGTGGTACTGCAGCGGCGCGAAGGCCGAGTCCGGGTGGCGCAGGCCGAGCAGGACCTGGCCGTCGCGTTCGAGGTACAGGTGGGCGCCGACGACGTTAGGAACGCCCCGGCCGGCCGGCGCCCCGCCGGGCGGCGGCACGGCGGCCCCGGCGGCCTGGTGGCGCTCGATCACCCGGGCCGCCCACGGCGCCATCGTCAGATGGGCCATCGTGGCGACGTCGAAGAACGCGAACATGATGCCTTCGCCCACCTCCAGGCGGGAGGGGTCGCCGTCCCACTGCCCCAGGAAGATCTGGACGTGCGGCCGGGGGCGGCCGTCGGGGCCGGGGCGCTCGACGACCCCGAACCGGGTGAGGCCGTCGATGGTGAGGCCCGTCTCCTCCAGCAGCTCCCGCGCGATCGCCTCCTCCGGCGTCTCGTCGCCCTCCCTGGCGCCGCCGGGCAGCGACCAGGTGCCGGGGTCGCTGATCGGCTTGTTGGCGTCCCGCAGGTGGAGCAGGTACTGGCCGCGCCGGTTGACGATCAGCGCGTGACCGCGGGCATGGGCGAGTCCTTCGGTTCGGTGGGAATCCGGGCGGCTCCGGGCGGAACCCCACGGCGCGCGGCGCGGGTCGCGACGTCCAGCAGGATGCCAGGACACGGGTGCGGTGCAGGAGTATCGCGTGGCGCGCCGTGGACCGGCCGTGCCCCGCACATGAATATCGGCGGTACCGTGACGCGCCGCCCGGCGGGGGCCGGGCCGGGCGTGCGCGTCGCGGTGCCGCCGGCAGCGGGCCCGCCGGCGCGGCGGGCCCCGGACTTACATGTGGTGGACCGTGCCTTCGTTGCGCGCGTAGTGCGTGGCGGCCAGGACGGCGGCCATGAGCTCCGCGTCCAGGGCCGAGGCGTCGGCGAGGCGGGTCGGGGCCGTGTAGGAGTTGAGCAGGGTCTTGGTCACGCGCAGCGCGCCCTCGGGGCGCCGGACGACGGGCCGCGCCCACGCGGCGACGGCGTCGTCGAGCCGGTCCTCGGGGACGACCTTCTGCAGGACGGACAGGGACAGCGCCTCGTGGGCGTCGAAGGACCTTCCGGTGAGGACGAGTTCGCGCACGCGCGCGGCGCCGACCTCGTTCAGGAGCCGGGGGAGGAGGCCGCCCCAGGCGGTGGGGAGGCCGAGGGCGAGTTCGGGGAGGCGGAAGGAGGCGGTGTCGGAGCCCACGCGCAGGTCGCAGGCGAGGGCCAGGCCGAGCCCCGCGCCGATGGCCTTGCCGTGGACCTTGGCGATGGTGACCGCGGAGTTGCCGCTGAGTGCCTCGCAGACGAGGCGGCCCTTGGTGGCCGACGCGCGGATGCCGCCGCCGGTGGGGTCGCGGTCGAGGAAGCCGGCGTACTCGGTACGGTCGCCGCCCAGGCAGAAGTCGTCGCCGGCGCCGGACAGCACGATGACCCGCACCCCCGGTTCCGGGGTGGTGAGGACCGCGAGCAGCTCGTCCAGCATGGTCTCGGTGACGGCGTTGCCCTGGCCGGGGTCGTGCAGCTCGATGTCCAGGACCGGGCCCCGCCGGCCGGTCCTGAGCGTGGTGAGGGGCCGGGGCGCGCCGCCGGCCGGGTGGGGGAGGGACTGCGGGGCGTTCATGCGGTCACTTTCATCGAGGTCACACGGCGGAAGACCATGCGGGGCGCGTAGGTGGGCGCGGAGGCGAGGCGGAGTGCGGGGAATCGTTTCAGCAAAGCGGTCAGCAACGTACGGGCCTCAAGTCGTGCCAGCGCGGCCCCCAGGCAGTAGTGGGCGCCGCCGCCGAAGGTGAGATGCGTGCCCTTGCGCAGGATGTCGTAGGCGTGCGGATCGGCGTTCCGCCGCGGGTCGTGGTTGGCCGCCCCGTACATCACGTGCACCATCGTGTCCTTGGCGATCGGGACACCCGCGAGGACCGTGTCGTCGGCGGCGACACGGCTGTTGAGGTGGATGGGCGGGTCGTAGCGCAGGGCCTCCTCGATGGCGTCGTCGACGTGCTCGGGGTGCCGTCGCAGCCACTCCCAGCGAGCCGGCTCGTCCAGCAGCAGCCACACGGCGACCGACAGCAAGGTGGCCGTGGTCTCCAGGGAGGCGATCGTGAGGAACATGACCAACTGGTAGATCATCCGGTCGGCGGCCTCGCGATCGCCCGGCAGTTGCTCGTCCCAGTGACGGATCCAGCCGGACAGGACATCGTTGCCAGGCCGGGCGCGGCGGCCGGCCACCAGGTCGGTGAAGAAGGCCCGCATGTCGGCCGTGGCCTCTTCCGAGATGGCCAACTCCGACTTGGTGGGCAGCAGTTCCTGCGCATGCACCTGACGGTGCGTGAAATCGAGGATACGGGCGTGGTCCGTGGCCGGGATGTCCAGCCAGCGGCCGACCGTGACGACCGGCAACTGCTCGCTGACGGTGCCGACGAAATCGGCGACGCCGTCGGCGAGCAGCCGGTCCTCCAGTGTGTCGAGGAGCCGGGCGACATGCCCCTCGACCTCCGGCTCCATGGCGGCGACGGTATTGCGGTCGAAGGGATTGCCGAGGCTGCGGCGCTGGCAGGTGTGGGCGGGCGCGTTCAGCCGGGACAGCGTCCGGCTCATCTCCTGCGTGGCCGGGGCGTGCCACCGTTCGGTGTCCCGCTGCCGCTCCTGCCAGGCGAAGTCGGGGACGATCCAGTTCCTGCCGCGCAGGACCTGGTCACAGGTGTCGTATCCGGTGATGAAGTACCCGCCCCAGGGGGCGGGCACGACATCACCCATGGACTGCAGTTCCTCGTAGAGGGGGAAGGGATCGGCCTGCCCCTGTGCGGTGCGAAGGCGCCGAAGGACGGATATGACGGCTCGACGGTCAATGACTGTGCCACTTATGTCACCGACTGCGGTCACGCAGAGCTCCTCAGGCTGGGCGTCCGGACCGGCGGAACCTACCCCTCCCTCTCCAGCGGCCATGCGGTCCTTGGGTGTTGCTCCTGTCACATGCCGCTCGTCAGACCCGGAAGAGGTCCAGGAAGGTGCTCCAGAACCCCTTCTTCACCTGCGGACGGCCCCCTTGCGCCGGCTGTGCCTCCGTCACCGCGGGACCGGTCGCCGCCGGCACCTGGGCGCGCGGCAGCGGCTCGGCGAACCGGGTGGCCGGAATGGGGCTGAAGCTCACCGGCAGCGTCACCAGGGCCCGGTGGAAGGGCCCCGGGCGCCACTGCAGCTTCTCGGGGTCCTCGGCCAGCGTCAGGTCGTGGAGGGTGTTGAGGATCTTCTCCACCGCCGTCAGGGCGATCAGCTGGGCCGGGGACTTCGCCGGGCAGGCGTGCGGTCCCGCGCCCCAGGCCAGGTGGGCGCCCTTGCTCAGCGTCTCGCGCTCCGCGGTGAGCGCCGGGTCGCTGTTGGCGGCCGCGAAGCTGATGACCAGCGGGGTGCCGGCCGCCACCTCCACGCCGTCGAGGTCCACGTCCTGGAGCGGGAAGTGCGTGGCGTAGTTGGCGATCGGGGGGTTGTTCCACAGCACGTCGTCCATGGCCTCCTCGATCAGCATGCCCGAGTGGCGGCCCGAGGAGTCCTCGGACAGCAGCAGGAGCAGGGTGTTGCCGATGAGGTTGCGCTCGGGCTCCACGCCGGCGCCCATGAGCATGACGAGCTGGTCCTTCAGCTCCTCGTCGTTCAGGCCCGCGGGGTGCGCGATCAGCCAGGAGGTGATGTCGTCGCCGGGCGTGCGCCGCTTGAGGGCGATGAGCTCCATCAGGCAGGCGGTGAGCTCCTCGTTGGCCCGCAGGGCGTCCTCGCCGTCGAAGATGGCGGCCATCGAGGTGGTCAGTCGGTCGCCGATGTCGGCGGGGCAGCCGAAGAGCTTGTTGAACAGCAGCAGCGGCAGCAGCTTGGCGTAGTCGTTCAGCAGGTCGGCGCGGCCGCGCTCGCTGAACTGGCTGATCAGGTAGTCGGCTATCTGCTCCACGTCGCGGGACAGCCGGCTGACGTTGAGCCGGTCCAGGCTCTCGGTGACCGCCTTGCGCAGTCGCAGGTGCACCGTGCCGTCGGTGAAGAGGCAGTTGGGCCGGTAGGCCATCATCGGCAGGACCGGGTTGTCCAGCGCTATGCGGCCCTCGTTGAGCGCGTTCCAGCGGCGCGAGTCGCGCGCGAACAGGGTCGGGTTCTGCAGGACACGGCGCGCGGTGTGGTGCTCGGTCACCAAGGTGGCGTCGACACCGGGGGACAGCTCCACGGGCGCGGCGGGGCCGAACTCGCGCAACTGGTCGTAGATCCGCCCGGGGTCGGCCGCGAAGTCGTGGCCGTGCATCGGGCATCTGGAAGGGGCGCCGGGGACGGGGGTGGGGTGCTCAGATTCCATGGGGGTTCCTTGAGGGGGCCGGAGTCCTCCCGCCCTGGCGGGCGGGGAAGAGCTCCGGCGGTCAGGCGGCGTGGGTGAGCAAGTGCTTGACGAGGGAGATCAACGCCTGTGCCGAGGAGGCCTCGTCACGGGCGTCGCAGTACACGACGGGGGTGTGCGGGAAGAGGTCGAGCGCTTCCCTGATCTCGTCCTCCTGGTAGCGGTGCTCGGTGTCGAAGTTGTTGACGGCGATGGCGTACTCCAGGCCGTACTTCTCGACGAGATCGATGACGGGGAACGACTCGGCGAGCCGGGCGGGGTCGACCAGCAGCAGTGCCCCGAGAGCGCCCCGGGACATGTCCTCCCACAGCTGCATGAAGCGCTGCTGACCGGGGGTGCCGAAGAGGTAGAGCACCAGCTCCTCGCTCAGCGTCAGACGGCCGAAGTCCAGCGCGACCGTGGTGGTCCGCTTGTCCGGCGCGCCCGCCAGGTCGTCCACGTGGAGCGACGCCTGCGTCATCTTCTCTTCGGTGCGCAGCGGGGCGATCTCCGAGAGCGTGCCGATCAACGTCGTCTTGCCCACAGCGAAGTGACCCACCACGAGGATCTTCGCGGCGGTGGTCACCCCCTCCGACACATATGCGTTGTCAGGCAAAGCGCCTTTGGAGTCCATGCAACACCTCTTCGAGGATTCTCTTGTCGACGGCCTGGGCGGGGGGCGGGGCTTCACGGCGCAGCAGGTGCCCATGCTCGGTTAAATCGGTCAGCAGCAGCCTCGCGACGCCCACCGGGAGTTCCAGGTGGGCGGCGACCTCGGCCACCGACAGATACCCCCCGGAGCACAGCTCCCAGATGGCGCGCACCTCGGGACCCGCCCCCAGGGGCAGCTCCCGGTCGGGGGCGATGGTGACCAGGGTGAGCAGGGACAGCTTGTCCGCGGCCGGGAGTTGGCGGCCGCCGGTGATGACGTACGAGCGGACGAAGTCGCTCGAGACCGGTTCTTCCTTGCCGGACGACGTCATGCCTCGGCACCGGCGTTCTGGCGGGGCGGCGTGGTCATCGCCTTGCCCAGCGCGCCGACCTGCTGCTGCATCCGGAAGCTCATGGCCTCCATGTCCACGTCCGGAGCCGCCGAGGCCGCGAGGTACGCGCCGTCGCCCGCGGCGATCAGGAAGATCCAGCCGTGCTCGTACTCCAGCAGCGTCTGCCGCCACGGACTGCCGCCGCCACCGGTGAACGGGGCGACGGCCCGGGACAGCGACTGCATCGAACTCATCGCCGCCGCGTTGGTCTCCGCGTCGTCACGGCCGATCTCGCTGGACTTCTCCAGCAGCAGACCGTCTGCCGAGACGAGGATCGCGTGCCGGGCGCCGCGCACCTGGAGTACGTCGTTCAGCACCCACGACAGATCGGGGTTCATTGGTCCTGGAGTCCTTCCGTGTTCGTCGTGTCCCGACCGGACAGGGTGCCGCGCTGGAACGCCCCGATGCGCGAGGCCCGCGTGCCGCTGGACGGCTCGCCCACCGGTGCGGCCGTGCCTTCGGCGTCGGAGGCCGCGGGCTGCGGCAGCACCGTCACCCGCTGGCGACGGCGCTTGGGCAGGCCGCCCGCCGTGGTGCCCGTGGCCGCCATGGCGACGGGAGCGCTCACGGGCGCCAGGCGCTTGGGGGGCGCCGGCTCCGCGTTGTCGTGCGGGTGGGCGTGCGCGCGGTCGTGAACGGCCTCGGGCTGCGGTGCAGGGACTTCGTTGCTCAGAAGGTCCTCCGGCAGAAGGATTACCGCCCGCACGCCGCCGTACGGGGAGACGGAGTCGACGGACACCTCGAACCCGTAGCGGGCCGCGAGCATGCCCGCGACGGCGAAACCGAACTTCGGGGGGTTGCCGAGCGTGGTGATCCCCACCGGAGCGGACGGAGAGAGCAGGGCCGCGGCGCGGTCCTTCTCCTCCTGGCTCATGCCGAGGCCGGCGTCGTCGACGATGACGCAGACGCCCTTGGGCACGGAGCGGATGTTGATCTCGACCGGGGTGTCGGGCGCACTGTAGTTGGTGGCGTTGGCCAGCAGCTCGGCGAGCACCACCGCCACCGGCTCGACGGCCCGGCTGGCGACCGTGAAGTGCACCTGCGCGTGGATCTGCACCCGGTCGAACCGCCGGATGCGGCCCTGGGCGCTGCGCGCCACGTCGTACACCGAGGCGACGGCCTCACGGCGGCCGAGCCAGCCGCCGCAGAGCACGGCGATGCCCTGGGCACGGCGGCCGAACTGGCTGTTGGCGTGGTCGATCGCCATCAGGTCGGCGAGGATCTGGGGGTCGTCGCCGTACTTCTTCTGCACCCGGTCGATGACGACCTGCTGCTCGTCGGCGAGCACCTGGAGTGTGCGCATCGCCGACTTCAGAACGGTCTTGGTGTCCTCCTCCGCGTCCTTGCGCACCTCCGCCACTTCGGCGGCGTGCTGTTCCCGCTGCTCGGCATGGGCCGCGCGGACGTGGTCCCGCTCCTGCTGCAGCGCGTTGCGCTCACCCTGGAGCCGGGCGTTGTTGCCGCGCAGGATCATGTTGGTCCTGCGCGCGCGCAGGATGATCAGGACAGCGGCACAAAATACAACTATCGAGATCCACAGGAGTGGATCATCCCAAATCGATGTCATGAGGCTCTCTTCAAGTCGCATCACGACGGAAGCGACGATCCGGGCCGCGGCGTCGGGCCGATGGCGAACACCGCGACAGGGCGTGTGCCGTCAAGCCGAGCCAAGAGCCGCTCCTCCGCGATGGGGCCCTGGAGACTGTCCCCCGCGCGCATGACGCGCCATCAGCCTTCTGGAAACCCGCTCACCCTAGCAGCAGTGGATCATTAAATAACCACGCGGTTCGGGCAGTTGCACATCTTCACATCGTCACCGCAACCTTCCAGGTCAGCGGCGCCTCCGGGTGGATGCGGGCGGTGTTCCCGGTTGTCCCGCCATGCCCGGATCGGGCCACCGCGGGGAGGCCGGGAAGGGAAGCCCAGGAGGACGCGGGGCCACCGGGGGGCGGGCCGCGGGCCGCCACTCCGGTTGCGAGCCCCGACCACGGCGAGAGCATGTTTAGAGGGCCCGCCAGGCGCGACGGAGGACGAGCGATGGCTGCCGTGGAGAACGCACAGGACCGCTTCCGCAGGTTCGTCCGCACCGTCCTGGCCCACCGGCACGGCGGCCGCGGCGCCGGGCACGACCCCGAGCACGCGCGGGAGGTGTACCAGAGCTCCACCATGGGTGCGCTGATCGACGGCGTGTACGACGGTGACGTGTCGGTGGCGGAACTGCTCCGCCACGGCGACTTCGGCCTGGGTACCTTCAACCACCTGGACGGCGAGATGCTCGTCCTGGACGGTGTCTGCTACCACCTGCGCGCCGGCGGCCGCGTGGAAGTGGCCGGGGACGGCGAACTCTCCCCGTTCGCGGCCCTGACCTGGTTCGGGGCCGACACCACCGAGGAGGTGGCCGCGCCCCTGACCCGTGCCGAGGTGACCGCGCTCGTCGACCGCACCGCGCGCAGCCCGAACCTGATCTACGCGATCCGGATCACCGGGCTCTTCGGCGAGGTCCGCACCCGTACCGTGCGCCGGCAGGAGCCGCCCTACCCACCGCTCACGCAGGCCGCGGAAGGGCAGGCCGAGACCGCCTTCACCGGCCTGCGGGGGACCCTGGCCGGTTATCGCACCCCCGAGTACGAGCAGGGCATCTCGGTGGCCGGCTACCACCTGCACTTCCTGGACGACGCGCACACCCGCGGCGGCCACTGCCTGGACTTCCGGTTGGACCAGGGGACGATCGCCCTCGGTGAGCGATCGGAGCTCCACCTCAGCCTGCCGACGACGGAGCAGTTCCTCTCGTCCGACCTCAACCCCTCCGGACTGTCCGACCGGATCCGGCAGGCCGAGGGCGGCTGACCGCCGGCGCGGGCCGCGCCTCATGTTCCCCACCGAACCCACGGCGAAAGGGGTTTCCGATGACCGCATCCGACGTACGCGCCGCCCAAAGCGCGGTCGAGGTGCTCTCGGCGTACGGCGTCACCCATGTCTTCGGCGTGCCCGGCGCCAAGATCGACGCGATCTACGACGCGCTGGTGGACGGCGGCCCCCAGCTGGTGGTGTGCCGGCACGAGCAGAACGCGGCCTTCATGGCCGCGGCGGTCGGCCGGCTGACGGGCGTGCCGGGGGCGATCGTGGTGACCTCCGGCCCTGGCACGTCCAACAGCGCGACCGGGCTGCTCACCGCCAACACCGAGCAGGACCCGGTGGTCGCGCTGTGCGGCGCGGTGCCCCGCGCCGACCGTCTCAAGCGCAGCCACCAGTCCATGGACGCCGCCGCGGCCCTGAAACCCTTCACCAAGTACACCGGCGAGGTGGACGACCCGGACAACGTCGCGGAGGCCGTCGCCAATGCCCTGCGTGCCGCGGTGACCGAGCCCCGCGGAGCCGCGGCCGTCGTGCTGCCGTCCGACGTGCTCGCCGCGCCCACCGGTGCCCGCATCACCGAGCCGGTGCGCGCACCGGCCCAGGGGGCCGCGCCGTCCGCCGCCGTCGAGCAGGCGGCACGCATGATCCGCGGCGCGGAGCGCCCGGTGCTGCTTGTCGGGCTGCGCGGGGCGGACCCCGAGGCCTGCGCGGCACTGCGGGAGCTGATCGCCGCGACCGACCTGCCGGTGGTGGAGACCTTCCAGGCGGCGGGCGTGGTGCCGCGGGAGCTGGAGGACCACTACGCCGGGCGTGTCGGCCTCTTCCGCAACCAGCCCGGCGACATCCTGATCTCCCACGCCGACGTGCTGGTGACCGTCGGCTTCGACGCCGTCGAGTACGACCCCCGGCTGTGGAACAGCGATCCGTCGCGCACCCTGGTGCACATCGACTACCTTCCCGCTGACGTCGACACCCACTACCGGCCCGCCGTGGAGGTGCGCGGCGACGTGGCCGCCACCCTCCGTGAACTGGCGGGCCGGCTGTCCGGGCTGCGGCTCGGCGAGGAGGTGCTCGGCGAACTGGCCGAACAGCGACGCGCGCTGGCCGGCATCGACGAGGCGGCGCGCATGGCCGGACACAACGGGAGCGGCCTGAACCCGGTGTCGGTGCTGCTGACGCTGCGCGACATGGTGGACGACGACGCCACCGTCACCTGCGACATCGGCTCGCACTACATCTACATGGCCCGCCACTTCCGTGCCTGGGAGCCCCGTCACCTGCTGTTCTCCAACGGCCAGCAGACGCTCGGGGTGGCCCTGCCGTGGGCGATGGCGACCTGCATGGTGCGCCCCGGCAAACAGGTCGTGTCCGTCTCAGGCGACGGCGGATTCCTGTTCAGCGCCCAGGAGCTGGAGACCGCCACACGCCTCGGCCTGCACTTCACCCATGTGATCCTGCGCGACAACAGCTACGACATGGTGGGCTTCCAGGAGGAGCTGAAGTACGGCAGGACCTCCGGGGTGCGGCTCGGCGACTACGACATCTCCCACTACGCCGCCGCCTTCGGCGCCCACGGCTACCGGGTGCACACCGACGAGCAGTTCAGCAAGGTCCTCGGTGAGTCGCTGTCCCGTGAGGCCCGGGTCCAGCCCGGCGTCACGGTCATCGACGTCCCCGTCGACTACAGCCGCAACACCGAGCTGTTCGCCCAACTCCACGAAGGCGTCCTGGAGTAGAGGCGCCCTTCCGGGGCGGGAGAGTCACCCCGCGATCACGCACGAGTGGGGCGTCGGCGGTGTGCCGGCGCGGGATCCCGGCGGCCGTCAGGGGCCTCGCGTCCCTGACGGCGACGGCTGGTCCGAGCGCGCAGGGCAGGCATGCAGTTAACTTGTGCACAAGTCAATCGTGGGCTATGTTTCTCCTCGTGAACCGGCCGCAACGGTCCGGTCACCGCTCTCGAAGGAGTCGGCCATGTCCGAGCACGTGCCCACCGCCCCTGTCCTGGAGCCCGCCGCGGCGGATTTCGCGGCGGCGACGGCGAAGCCGCCGTTCCTGTTCGACCTGGCCCCGGCCGAGGGCCGCAAGGCCGTGGACGAGGTCCAGTCCGGTGATATCGCCAAGCCCGAGGTCGACGAGGAGTGGATCACCGTCGAGGGCGGCCCGACCGGCAGCGTCCGCGCCCGGATCGTCCGTCCCGCCGGCGTCGAGGGCACCCTGCCGGTGATCCTCTACATCCACGGCGCCGGCTGGGTCTTCGGCAACGCCCACACCCACGACCGCCTGGTCCGCGAACTGGCCACCGGCGCCCGGGCCGCCGTCGTCTTCCCCGAGTACGACCTGTCCCCCGAGGCCCGCTACCCCGTGGCCATCGAGCAGAACTGGACCGTCGCCCGCTGGATCGTCACCGACGGCGCCGCCAAGGACCTCGACGCCACCCGCATCGCCGTCGCCGGGGACTCCGTCGGCGGCAACATGACCGCCGCCCTGACCCTGATGGCCAAGGAACGCGGCGGCCTGCCCCTGGTGCAGCAGGTGCTGTTCTACCCGGTCACCGACGCGAACTTCGACACCCCGTCCTACCACCAGTTCGCCGAGGGCTACTTCCTGCGCCGCGACGGCATGCAGTGGTTCTGGGACCAGTACACCACCGACCCCGCCCAGCGCGCCGAGATCACCGCCTCCCCGCTGCGCGCCACGACCGAGCAGCTCACCGGGCTGCCCCCGGCGCTGGTCATCACCGGCGAGGCCGACGTCCTGCGCGACGAGGGCGAGGCCTACGCCAACAAGCTCCGCGAGGCCGGCGTCCCCGTCACCGCCGTCCGCTACCAGGGCATCATCCACGACTTCGTCATGGTCAACGCCCTGCGCGGCACCCACGCCGCCCAGGCCGCCATCACCCAGGCCCAGACCGTCCTGCGCGAGGCACTGGGTACCGTCTGAGTCACGGGACCCTTTCGCGGGTCCCCGGCCGTCCTCGCGAAAGGCAACGACATGAGCAGTGAACCGTACTGCGACGTCCCGGTCCCGGCACTGGCCTCCGTCGACTGGACGGCGGCCCCCGGGGAGCCGGTCGCCGAGTGCACCCTGTGCCGGGAGCCCACGGAGTACAAGGCGCAGATCCCGGGCACCCCGCTCTGCCCGCGCTGCGAGTGGCAGGAGGCCCAGCGCACCGCCTGCTCCGGCTGAGCCCGGACCCGCCCGCCCGCCGGTCACCCGGCGGGCGGGCGCCGTTCGGTGTCCGCCGGGGGACGGGTCAGCCGGCGGAGACCTGGCGCAGCGGCGCGAGCGCCTTGCTCCAGGCGACGACCTGGTCCAGGACGACAGCGAGCTCCTGGGCCCGGCGCGGGCCCGGCTCGAAGCGGCTCATGTCGACGAAGTCGTGGAACAGCGACAGCGCCACCTGGCCACGCACCGTCGCCACCTGCACCTCCGCCATCACCAGCCGCAGGTGCTCCACCGCCCGCGTACCCCCCGCGCTGCCGTAGGCCACGAACCCCGCCGCCTTGTTGTTCCACTCCGCGTACAGGAAGTCGATGGCGTTCTTCAGCGCGCCGGGGATCGAGTGGTTGTACTCGGCGGTCACGAAGACGAACCCGTCGAACGACGCGACCCGCTCCGCCCACGCCTGCGTGTGCGGGCGGCTGTAGTGGCCCATCGACGGCGGCACCTGCTCGTCCAGCAGCGGCAGCCCGAGGTCCTCGACGTCCACCAGCTCGTACTCGGCGTCGTTGCGCGCCGCGGCGTTGTCGTACACCCACTCCGCCACGGCGGCGCCGTTGCGGCCGGGCCGCGTGCTGCCGAGAATGACGGCGATCCTGGTCATGGCGCTGCTCCTGGGCGGTTGTCCGGGGTCGGTGTGCCGGGTCACGTTCCATGCCCGTGCCTCCGGCAACCGGACCCGCCCGGGGTTTCGCCCGATCGCCGGGCGGTGGCTGCGCCGGGCGGGTGAGGGCCTGGCGGGCCCCGGGGGTCGGCGCCGCCCCGTCAGTACGCCTGCGGTCCCGCCGGCTGCCGGTCCACCTCGTCGGCCCGGCGCCGCAGGTCGGCGGCGATGTCGTCCCAGGCCGGCCCGTGGAGGTAGAGGCTGTCGGCCGCCTCCCGCAGCAGCGCCGCGTCGTGGGGGCGCTGGAGGAGGGCGAGCCGGTAGGCGAGGTTGCGGATCCACACCGGCAGCAGTCCGTCGACGACGTGCGGACTGAGGTCGTGCAGCATCGCGACGATCGAGTCGGCGTCGGCGAAGGTCAGTTCGCCGACGAAGTGCTGCTCCTGGTGGTCGAGCACGCAGTCGCGCGTGGGCCGGTACTCGTCTCCGTACAAGCACCGGGCGTGCTCCGTCAGGGTCGTGTGCATGACGCGCAGCTTAAGGGAACTTGATCAATCCGTGGAGTGGTTCACGACGGCACTCGCGCAGGTCGTGCCGGGGGTGGTAGCCTCCGCGGCCGCTGTGGATCATCACCTTCCCGACACGCCGGGACCCGGCAGCGCGGCCGGGCGCGGGACGCCCGACGATACTGCGGCCATGCGCGTCGACTTCGATCCCGAGGCCATGAGCAGTGGCGCCTTCTACCGGTTCCTGACCTCCGTCGTCGTGCCCCGGCCCATCGCGTGGATCTCCACCGTCACACCGGACGGGCTCACCGGGAACCTGGCGCCGCACTCCTTCTTCAGCATCGCGAGCACCGATCCGCCGATCGTGCAGTTCACCTCGATCGGGCGGAAGGACTCGCTGCGCAATGTCGAGGACACCGGCGAGTTCGTGGTCAACTTCGCCTCCGAGGCGCTGCTGCGCCTCGTCAACCGGACGGCGACGGACTTCCCGCGCACCGTCAGCGAGTTCGACTACGCGGGCATCGAGCGCGAACCCAGCCTGCGCGTGCGCCCGGCGCGGGTGGCCGCCTCGCCGGTCGCCCTGGAGTGCCGCTCGCACACCACCGTGCGCATGGGCAATTCCACCCTCGTCTTCGGGCGCGTGCTCCACGCCGTCGCCGACGAGGACGTCCTCGCCGACGGCCGTCCGAGCGCGCCGCTGCTGCGCCCGCTCACCAAGCTCGGCGCTGACGAGTGGGGGACCCTCGGCGAGGTCCTCCACCTCAACCGCATCCCCTACGAGGAGCCCCGCCCCACGGGCTGAGACCGGGTGCCGGTGTCCTGACGGGCAGTCTGGTCACCGCCGTCGCGGGGCCCGGGCTCCGCCGGGGGCGGATCGCCGTGCACGGCGGTGAGGCACCGCAGGGCCGCGTCGACGCGGTCCAGGGCCGGGTGAGCCGGTGCCCCGTCCGGAGCGGTGGGCAGAGGGTGCCGGGGCGGTCCCGGCCGGCGCCCGAGGGCGCGGCGGGCGGCGACGACATTGGCGGTCAGGGCCTTGGCGCGGGCGGCGAGGTCCGGCCCGGGCGGGCCGGGGAGCGCGGCGAGGTCGCCGACAGGCCCGGCGCAGCCGATCAGCGCGTCGATGGCGTCGGCCGGATGAGGGGCCGTGCGGCGCAGCAGCCGGACGAGCCCCCGGTGGGCCCGGAAGGGAGCGGCGATCTCGCCGAGACGCACGAGGCTGTCGTCGAACCGGGCGCGTGCCGCGACGAGTTGCCCGGCCTCCTGGCCCCGGAACGCGGACAGCACGTCGGTCAGGGCGGCCAGCGCGTCGGCGGTACGCCGCCGGGCCACGTCGCCCGACCGGACGGGAAGGACGAACCAGGCGGCGCCGACGCCCGCCAGCGCGCCGACGGCGACGGCCTCGATCCGGGTGAGCAGCACGTCGGTGCCGCTCAGGCCGTAGTAGCCGTACAGCAGCGAGAGCACGGCGGTCATCGCCGCAGCCCAGTACGCGTAGCTGAGGCCGCGCAGCCACGACGCCACCGCCAGCACCGCGAGGATCACCGCGATCGAGGAGGTGTCGCCCGGCGGGAACACCCCCGCGAGCAGGGTCGCGGCCACGACGCCCGCGGCCGCGCCGCCGATCCGCAGCACGCTCTTGTGCACGACGTCACCGCGGCCGCGGTTGCCGCTGGACACGATGAACGCGGTGAGCACGGTCCAGCTCCAGTGGTCCGGGAACGCGAGCCTGCCGAGGAGGAACGCGGCTCCCAGTGCCACGGCCATCTGGCAGGCCATGCGGTCGCTGACGGCCCACCCGCCCGCGGCACGCGGCGGCCGCGGGACGGGCGCGACCGGGGGAGCGGACCGGCCGATCCCGGCCCGGGCGGCGGCGAGTTGGCACACGGCCACGCTGAGGAACGCGATCAGCGCGGCGACGGCCGCCCACAGCAACCGCGCACCGCCGGAGCCCGGCGGCACCGGTGTGATGAGGACGGCGACGAAGGGCAGGGTCGCGAGCGTCCCGGCCGCCGCGGCGACGGGCCCGAAGCGCCGGACCCAGACCGCCGCGCCCACCCCGAGCGCGAAGAGCGTGCCGCCAACGGCGAGGTGGTGGAACAGCAGCCAGCCAACCCCCGACGTCGCCACGGCCACGACCGGCAGCACCGCGAGCCCCAGCAACCGGCGCCGCGGTGAGGCCCCCCGCTGGACGCGGGCCAGCGTGAGCGTGAGGGCGACCGTCAGCACCACGATGCTGTCGTCGAGCCCGGAGTCCTTGAGCAGGACGGCGCAGCCGAACGCGAGCAGCAGGGCGGCGGAGGTGACCGCGGCGTCGGGTATACCGCGAAAAATACTTCGCATTCGCTGACCGCTTTTCCACTTGAAGGCTGAATCCTGGTCGACAGTAGCAAGTGATAGCGTAGGAATGTGACAACGGAAGCAGCCGGGGAGCCCGGGCGGAGCGAGGAACCCCAGCCCTTCCTGGGGGCGGCGGCCGAGATCCGCCGCGGCGCCACCCGGCTCTCCCGCCGGCTCCGCGCCGAACGTTCCCCCGGCGCCCTCAGCGCCAACAAGGTGGGCGTACTCGGCCACCTCTACCGCCACGGCCCCGCCACACCCGGCGCGGTGGCCGGCGCCGACCGGCAGCAACCGCAGTCCCTGACAAGGGTGTTCACCGAGCTCGAACGCGACGGCCTGATCACCCGCGCCCCCGCCGAACACGACCGCCGCCAAGCACTCCTCGCCCTGACGCCGGCCGGCCACGCCGCGCTCCTGGCGGACGTGGCCGAACGCGACGCGTGGCTCGCGTCGGCGCTCGCCGGGCTGAGCGAGACCGAACGCGAGGTGCTGCGCCTGGCCGGACGCCTGATGGACCGCCTCTGCGACCCGTGATCCGTGGACCGCTATGCGCCGGTGTCCCCGTCCCACAGGCCGGTCCCGTACGCGGAGGTCAGCGCCCGGACGCGGGCCAGCATGTCCTCGGCGGGGAGCGGCGCGAGCCGCCGGCCGTCGCGCAGCCGCACCGCCACCTGACCGTCCACGGCCTCCTCGGCGCCGATGACGGCCTGGTACGGGACCAGACGGGCCTCCCGGACCCGCGCGCCCAGGGTGCCGCGCTCCGGCCCGGCGACCTCGGCGCGCAGCCCCAGGTCGACGGCCCGCCCGGCGAACGCCTCGGCGACCGGTACTTCGGCCTCGGACACCGGCAGGACCGCGATCTGGGTGGGCGCCAGCCAGGCGGGGAAGGCGCCGCCGTGCAGCTCCACGAGGTGCGCCACCGCCCGCTCCACACTGCCGATGACGCTGCGGTGGACCATCACGGGGCGGTGCCTGGCGCCGTCCGCGCCGACGTAGTGCAGGTCGAAGCGGTCGGGCTGGTGGAAGTCGACCTGGACGGTGGACAGGGTCGACTCGCGACCGGCGCCGTCGGCGACCTGCACGTCGATCTTTGGCCCGTAGAACGCGGCTTCACCCTCCGCCGCCTCGTACGGCAGGCCCGAGCCGTCCAGCACCTCTTCGAGCAGCTCGGTCGACCTGCGCCACAATTCCGGCGCCGCCACGTACTTGCCGCCGGGACCGGGCAGGGAGAGCCGGTAGCGGGCCGGGGTGATGCCCAGCGCCGCGTACGCCCGGCGGATCATCTCCAGCGCCCCGCGCGCCTCGTCGGCGACCTGGCCGAGGGTGCAGAAGATGTGCGCGTCGTTGAGCTGGATCGCGCGGACGCGGGTCAGCCCGCCGAGCACCCCCGACAGCTCCGAGCGGTACATGCCGCCGAGTTCGGCCATGCGCAGCGGCAGTTCACGGTAACTGCGGGCACGGGAGCGGTAGATGAGCGCGTGGTGCGGACACAGGCTCGGCCGCAGCACGACCTGCTCGCCGCCCAGGTCCATGGGCGGGAACATGTCGTCGCGGTAGTGGTCCCAGTGCCCGGAGATCTCGTACAGCTCGCGTTTGCCGAGCACGGGGGAGTTCACGTGCCGGTATCCCGCACGCCGCTCGGCTTCGTGGACGTAACTCTCCAGGGCGTGCCGTACGGTCGCGCCGTCGGGCAGCCAGTAGGGCAGCCCCGCCCCGATCAGCGGGTCGGTGTCGAACAGGCCGAGCTCTCGGCCGAGTCTGCGGTGGTCGTGCATGGCGGTCTCCTCGCGGGGTGGCGGGCGAGTGACCGTGGGTACGCCGAAGCCCCGGGGCACTCGCCCCGGGGCTTCGACTGATGGCATCGGTCAGCGCGCCGGGACACTCTCCGGCGTCGTCGTCATGGCAGCGCGCTTCATGCGGACGACGGTAACAGGGCCGGCCGGTGGGACGCAGGGCATTTCTTCCGTGATCTCTGTGATGCCGCTCTCAAATATTCATCTCAGATGCATATTTTGCTACGGTGGGCACATGGAACTCCGCCGCAATGCCGGTCCCGGCCGATGAACGCCGCCGCCGTCCTCGTGCAGATCGCCGCCGTCTTCCTGTGGCTGGGCATGGTCCTGGGCATCTCGTTCCTGGAGGCCCCGCTGAAGTTCCGGGCCGAAGGCATCACACTGCCCCTCGGCCTCGGCATCGGCCGGATCGTCTTCCGGGCCCTGAACCGGGTGGAGGTCGCCCTCGCGGTGTGCGCCGCCTCCGCGACGGCCGCGGACGTTCCCGGCCCGGTCGCGATCGCCGCCGGCGCGGTGGCCGCGGCCGTACTGGCCGTCCAGCTGACCGCCGTACGACCCACGCTCAACCGGCGCACCGCGCGGGTCCTCGCGGGGGAACAGGTGCCGCGCAGCCGCACGCACCTGGTGTACGTCGCGCTGGAGGGCGCCAAGGTGCTCGCCCTCGCGGTCTGCGGTTCCGCGCTCGTCCTGGGGCGGCTGTGACCCCGGCCGGCGGCGGACCCGCCGCCCGGGACCTGGCGGGCCGAGCGGATGTCGAGGCGCTGGTCTCCGCCTTCTACGGCAGGGCGTTCGCCGATCCCCTCATCGGCCCGGTCTTCACCGACGTGGCCAAGATGGACCTGGCCGCGCACATGCCCGTGATGTGCGACTTCTGGGAGTCGGTGCTCTTCGCGGCCGGCCTCTACCGGCGCAACGCGCTCCACCCCCACCTCGCCCTGCACCGCCTCGCCCCGCTCGGCCCCGCCCACTTCGACCGCTGGCTGGCGTTGTGGACCTCCACGGTCGACGCGCTCTACCGCGGCGAGAAGGCCGAACTCGCCAAGACCCAGGCGCAGCGCATCGCCGGCTCGCTCCTGCGTCGCCTGAACAGCGGGGACGCGAGCGAGTTCGTGACGATCCGCCGGCGCGGTGGAGCCCCGCAGGGGTGAGCCTGGGCGCGGTCGCGCCGATTCGGCGCGAAAACAGCTGCGCAGATCGGGTGCGGCGATGTGACACTGCGTCCATGACCAGGCCGGAGCTCTCCGAACTCGACTACCTGCGCGAGATCGAACGGCTCGCCCGGGCAGTCGCTTCCGCAGCCGCCGCCGAGCAGTGGCACGCCGACGACACCGAGGACCAGGGGCCGCTCCAACGCAGTGTCAACGCGTTGAGGAAGGCGCTGTTGCGCTACCACTTCCCCCTGGACGGGTGCATGGAGGAGGAAGAAGAGCGCCCGGTGGTTCCCCTCGCCGCCGTGGCCCTCATCCGGCCCGAGGCCATGCCTGTCGGCATCGACGAGACCTACCCCCATGCCTGCGCCCGACTGGGAGTGGAAGCACGCCCCGAAGGGTGGGCGTTGTGGGAGACCTGGGTCGACGGCAGGGCGAGGGTCACCATGGTCGTCTCCGCCGTGGACACCACGGAGGGCCTCCTCACCAACTGGGCCAAGGGCGAAGACCTGCTCCCCGTGATGCCCCTGCCCTCCCAGATCGCCCAGGTCCACGCCGGCTGGACCGGCTGGGCGTCGATCTTCTCCCCCTACGGGAAGAGGAAACTCGGCCTCAGCGGGCAGCCGTGATCTGTGCCGATCGACGGAACGAGAACGATCGGCGCGGCCCGTCCGGCGTAGGTGCCGCAGCGGGCCACCCCGTCCATATCCGCTTGCGTGCGCGCCTCGTTCGGGCCATCGTCGTGCGACACCTCACGAAGGCAGGGACGATGGCCGGGCAACCCAGCGATATCGATCACGAACTCGTCCAGGCCGCGGCCCACGTAGCGCGCACACGTTGCCAGGGCGACAACCACACGATGGCGGCCGCGGGCCGCACCGAGGACGGCCGCATCGTCACCGCGGTGAACACGTACCACTTCACCGGTGGCCCGTGCGCCGAACTGGTCCTCATCGGCACCGCAGCGGCCCAGGGCGCCTACGCCCTGCGCACCATTGTCGCCGTGGGCGACCGCGACCGCGGGGTCGTCCCTCCGTGCGGCCGGTGCCGTCAGGTCCTTCTCGACTACTTCCCGGCCGTCGACGTCATCGTCGGCAACGGCGACCGACTCCGGGCGGTTCCCATCGCCGAGTTGTTGCCCGAGAGCTATGTCTGGGCGGACCACCAGCTCGACACCGAACCATCGAAGAACCCCTGACGACATGACGTGGCGGATGTCCCTCTGGCAGGCGACGATCTCCCGGTGCTCGCCGATGAAAGGGCAGCCATGGGCGCCACCGCTCCCCGGGAACTGCGGGTGCCGCTTGTTCCTCCGGACGACTGGATCGCTGACCACAGGCAACGCCTGCACCAGGTGATGAACCACTGGGTTCCGATGCTGTCGGCGTAAGGAGGACAACTCGCTGCCGGCAGTGCACTGTGTGGTCCCCGCGACCGAGAACGGGGCCCGTAGGTGGATGCGGCGGACCGTGCGGCTACTCTCAGCCCAACGCGGCCTCGGTCGTGGCCAAGCAACGCGTTGGTCTGTGAGGAGCACGTCCGATGGCTCGCACCACCCCGCCACGTCCACTCGAAGTCGAGACGCTGTTCCCTGAGGTGGCCGGCTGTCGGAAGACGGCGGTTCGCCTGCATCCGCGCCTGGGCGATCCGAGTGCGCGGGACAGCTCGCTCGGCGGACCCGTGCTCTGGCCGATCTCGGAGCCCTGGCCCCACTGCGACGACGACCACCCGCGCACGGCGTTCTCCCCTCCCGGCGAGGGACCGATCCCGCTGGTCCCGGTCCTCCAGCTCTTCGCGGCCGACGTGCCTGACCTGGCCTTCCCGAGCGGCACCGATCTGCTGCAGGTGCTGTGGTGCCCCTTCGATCACGAGGACGGGTACGTTCCCTGCCCCGAGATCCATTGGCGGGACGGGTCCCTGGACGACCTGCGGCCGGCCGACCCACCGCGCCCGACCGGCGCCCACAACGACTACCTCCCGGACCCGTGCGTGCTGCACCCCGAGCGCGTCACCGACTATCCGAACTGGGCCTCCCGGACGAGGTCGCCGGCGCGCTGGAAGCCAGGTTCGAAGAGCTGGAGGAGAAAACCGGCTGGTCCTACTGGTACCACCTCTCCGTGTCGGACGGCGTCAAGATCGGCGGGTATCCGACGTGGACGCAGGAGCCCGACTGGCCGGCATGCCCGGCATGCAGTGTGCGTATGGAGCATCTCCTGACGATCAGCAGCTCCGAATTCGACGGCGAGAGCTGGCGCACGTGGCTGCCCATCGAGGACACACCGGCCACAGGAACCATCTGGGACCTTCCCTACGAACAACGCACCAAGATCCAAAGCCCCCCTGGGCTCATGCTCGGCGACATGGGCGGCATCTACCTGTTCGAATGCGTCAGCTGCCCCGACAGGCCCTTCGCCTACCGCTCAGATTGTTCTTGACCGCGCGCTGCCTCGACCGAAGGGCTGCAACTGTCAGGACGTTGTCCGAGACCAGTAGGTTGGAACGGGTGAGGGACGCACGAGACCTTGTGCTGGGATAGGTCCGTACGCTGAACGCGGTTGATGGGTCCGCGAGGTCGGCGATCCCCTCGCTTGAGCGGTTGGCGGATCTCCTCGACCTGGCCCGTTCGCGCCGGATCAGCAGGAGTGGGCGCATCGGCACCTGCTCCGACACGGTCCACGGGGCAGGATGCCGCTTATAGGGACACCGGCAGCAGCAGCCGTGAGGGGCGGGACCGGGCGTGGAGGACGCGCCGCGGGCCCGCGCTGTCGGGGAACTCCCAGCGCGGGTGCGCGGACGCGGTCACCTGGAGGCGGATGCGGTGGCCCGTGCGGAACGCGTGCGCCACGGACCACAGGTCGACGCGGACCTCCATCGGGTCCCCGCCGGGGGAGAGCGCGATGCCGTCCGCGAGGTTGATCGACCTGCCGTCGGGGTGGACGTCGCACAGCCGGGCGACCCACGCCGCCGGGCCGTCGCTTGCGGCCGCGAGCACCGCGGTGATCCGGCCCGCCACCTCCAGCGGCGCGGGCAGTGGGGGACCGGTCCAGGTCAGCACGTCGGGGCGGGCCTCGATGGCGCGCTGGTCGAACGGGCCCGCCGGGTACGCGCCGGTGAGCAGCAGGGTGCCGCCGCGTACCGGCACGGGGTGCGCCGGGTCGTGCACGAACGTGGACGGGGGTTCGTCCGTGCCGGGCGGGTCGGGGGACAGCGCACCGGAGCCGTGCAGGAACCAGGGCGTCTCGACGGCCGGGGGAGGCCAGCGGTCCGGCCGCCGCCACACCTCCGCGCCCGTCACGTGGATCAGGACCGGCGACTCCGGCCCGCTGCCGCTGCCGCGCCCCAGCACCCCGTCGAGCCAGTCGAGTTGGAGTTCCTTGAGCGACCGGCCGCCGTCGATCACCGACGGCAGGTCGGCATGGGTCCAGGGCCCGACGACCAGGGCGGCCGGCTGTCCCGACGCCCTGGCCATGAGGTGGTTGTCGAGGCTGCCCTGGAGGAACGCGTCGTACCACCCGGCCACCGTGAACGTGGGGAGGTCCGCGGGGGAGACGCGGCGCAGCGGGGGCCCGTCCGGGCGGCCGGGGACGGGGAGCCGGCGCAGGACCGGTGGATGCCAGTCGGCGGTGCCCGGGGTGTCCAGCGCGGCGAGCGCCGCGGCCGCGGCCTGCGCGCCGCCGACGCCCCGCCTGCGGAGCACGTCCGCCCCGAGGCCGAGCGTCCACTGCGTGAGCAGGCCGGTCTCGCGGGCGCCGTCCCGTGCGACGAGGCCTTGGTTCGGGTCGGACCAGGTGAACTCCGGCAGGAGCGCCACGAGTCCGGGCGGGCGGCCCGCGGCGGCCGCCCACTGCGTGTGACCCAGGTAGCTGGGGCCGGACATGGCCACCCTGCCGTCGCCGCCCGGCAGGCGGGCGGCCCAGCGCACGGTGTCGTGGCCGTCGGCGTACTCGTTCACCAGGGGTTCCCAGCCGCCGTCGGAGGCGGAGCGGCCCCGGGTGTCCTGGATGACGACGACGTAGCCGCGCCGGACGGCGGCCGCCGGGTCGAGCCGGGCGAGAAGGCCGGGGTCGTCCTTGGCGTAGGGGGTGCGGGCCAGCAGCACCGGTCCGGGTTCGCCGCCCCCAGGCGGCCGGTGGACGTCGGCGCGCAGCACCGTCCCGTCGCGCATGACGGCCTCGACATCGTGCTCGACGGTCACTGACGCGCCCTTCCGTTGGCAAGCAGCGGCGGTGGCCGGTCCGCATGAGGGGAGACAACGTTATCGTCCGATGTCTCGGTCAACTACGGGCCCGTACGGCGCCCGTGACGTCAGGGCGCCGATTCGCCCGACCCGCGCCGGATCAGCCGGGTGGAGACGATGACCGTACGGGTCGGGCGCGCCCGGTTCGCGCGCCGCGCCGTGAGCAGTTCGATCGCGGTGCGGCCGATCTCCTCGTCGCCCTGGGCGACGACGGTGACCCCCGGGCGCAGCAGGTCGGCGAGGCCGAAGTCGTCGAAGCCGACCAGGGCGATACCGCCGAAGTCCGCGCCGAGCGCCCGGATGACGGCGACGGTGGTGCTGAAGTTCCCGGTGACCAGGGCGGTCGCCGGGTCGGGCCGGTCGCGCAGGGCGGCCAGCGCGGCGGTGACGCGGGCCGGTTCGACGGGGCCGGGGTGGACCATGCCGTCGAGGGGCCGGCCGATCCCGGTCAGCGCGTCCCGGAAGGCGGTCGCGCGCTCGCGCCCGGTGTGGATCCGTTCGTCGTCGCCGATGTAGCCGATCCGCCGGTGGCCCTGCGCGGTCAGGTGCGCGAACGCCTGGGCTATGCCGCCGCGGTTGTCGGTGAGCACGGTGTCCACGTCCAGGCCGGCGGCCGGGCGGTCGAAGGCGACCACGGCCAGGCCCGAGTCGATCTCGGGCTGGAGGTAGTGGTGGTCCTGGGCGATCGGCTCGATGATGATGCCGTCCATGCGGCGCCGGCACATGGACATCACGGCGTCGCGCTCGCGTTCCTCGTCGTCCTCGGTCGACATCGCCACCACGGTGAGGCCGGCGGCCCGGGCGGTCTCGTCGATCGCCCGCAGCACCGGGTGCGCGTCGGCGATGTGACGGACCGCCGCGCCTATCGCGCCGCTGCGGCCGCTGCGCAACTGCCTTGCCCGCTCGTCGGGTTGGTAGCCGAGCCGGTCGACGGCCGCCCGGACCCGCTCGGCGAAGTCGTCGCCGACCGTGGTGTCGCCGTTGACCACGCGCGACACCGTGCGCAGCGCCACGCCGGCCTCGCGGGCCACGTCCACCATCGTGGGGCGGCGCGGCCGGTGCGGGCTGGTCCTGGTGGTCTCGGCAGTCTCGGCGGTCTCGCCGGCGGCGTCAGGTCCGGGCACGTGGCTTCCCCTCTCGCGGTTCTCTCGTTCCCCTGCGTCCGCAGTCTTCCCGGGAGTTCCCCGGTTCCCCTGCCGGGGCCGTCCGGACCGGCCGGAGTGTGTTCCGGAACCGGTCCGCGGTCCTCGGAGGACTTGACGTGCTGTCGGAGAACTCTACTGTATGGGGCGAGACAACGTTATCCCACCGTCGGGATGCGGTCGTTCGCCGCTGCCGCGGGGCGCCGGCGGCCGGTGCGCGCCGTTTCCCGGAGGGCCAGGTGCCTGTCTCCCGACAACTCCACACCCGGAAAGGGACCGCCATGCCCAGAAGAACGGCCCTCGGCAGGCGCAGCACCGCTCTCCTCGCAGTCGCCGGACTCTCCCTGCTCGCCGCCTGCTCCTCCACCGCCTCCGGAGGGGCCGGCGGCAACGCGCTGACATACCTGACGTTCAACACCCCGACCCTGACACCGGCGTTCTGGACCGACTCGATCGCCAGGGCGCAGAAGGCCGCGCCGGATGTGACGATCAAGCAGGTCGTGGCACCCAGCACCGACCGCGACTCCTACGCCAAGCAGCTGCAGGCCTCCGGCCAGTTCCCCGACCTGCTCCAGTCGATCACCCCCGCGCAGTACACCGAGGCCGGCCTGCTCACGCCGTACGACCAGGCCTGGATCGACCAGAATTTCCTGCTGCCGCAGGGCAACGCCATCAAGGGCAAGGTGTACATCCCGCCGACCAACTCGCAGATCATCCCGCTGGTCTTCTACAACAAGAAGCTCTTCCAGAAGGCCGGCGTCACCCCGCCGGCGACCTGGAAGCAGTTCCTCGCGGTGTCGGAGAAGCTGAAGGCGTCCGGCGTGACCCCCCTCGAACTGGGCGGCAACGACCCGTTCGCCGCGGGGATGCCGCTGACCGGCGCGCTCAGCGCCGACGTGCTGGGCAAGAACCCGCAGTGGATCCAGCAGCGGCACGCGGGCAAGGTGAGGTTCACCGACGCCGACGTCGTGGCGGCCGCGACCAAGATGCGCACCCTGGTGAAGAAGGGCTACTTCCAGGAGGGCGCGCTCAACGTCAGTTACGCCGACTCCATCAAGGACTTCAACGCCGGCAAGGCGGCCATGTACCCCATGGGCAGCTGGTACCTCGGTGCGATCCCCAAGGACCAGTGGGACACCATCGGCGTCTTCCCCTGGCCGACCGACGACGGATCCACCGTCGTGCCGTTCGCCGTCGGCGGCTCGATGGCGATCAGCAGCAAGGCCAAGGACGCCAAGGGCGCCATGGCCTTCGCCAAGGCGTGGTCGCTCGACGCGGGCAACCTCAAGGCCCTGATCGAGGGCGACGGCGCCTTCCCCATGCTCAGGGACAAGACCCTCGACGACTACGGCGTCAACGTCAGCCCCGCCTTCACCGACTCCTACGCCTTCGTGACCAAGGACAACACCAAGGTCAGCGCGATCGGCTGGGCCACCAACGACGACGCGCTGCCGGGCTCGCTCAACAACGAGTTCTACGCCGCCGCCCAGGCCCTGTTCAACACCGACGACGTCAAGGGCGAGATGGCCAAGCTCGACCAGGCGTGGGACTCCGCGACGAAGTGATCTGACGGTCCGTCAGGCACTCCCAACGAAAGGAGAAGGCGGGTGAAACCGCTGTCGACGTGGTTCCGCGAAGCCTCGCAGGACCTCGGGCTCCGTCTGATCGCCGGGTTCGGCCTGCTGCTCTACACAGTGTTCATCGTCGTCCCGGTCCTCATGAGCCTGCGCAGCAGCTTCACCGACGAGAACCCCCTGAAAGCCGGCAGCGACTGGATCGGGTTCGGCAACTACACCGAGATGCTGCACGACCCGCAGCTGCGCGCCAGCGTCCTGTTCACCCTGGCACTGGCCGTCGGAGTGACGGCCGTGGCCAACGTCGCGGGCCTGCTGCTCGCCGTGCTGCTCGACCGGACCGCGCTCACCTACCGGGTGCTGCGCACCGTGGCCTTCCTGCCGCAGGTGGTCTCCGGGGTGATCGTCGGCTTCGTGTGGAAGGCGATCTTCACCCAGGGCGGCCTGCTCAACGACACACTGATCAAGCTCCATGTCATCGGCGAGCCGGTGGACTGGCTCGGCAGGCCGCACCTCGCCCAGCTGTCGGTGGGCATCGTGGTCGCCTGGGTGCTCTCCGGCTTCACCACCGTGGTGTACCTCGCGGCCCTGCAGAACATCCCGCGGGAGCTGTACGACGCGGGCTCCATCGACGGGGCCACCGGCACGCAGCAGTTCCGGATGATCACGCTGCGGATGGTGGCCCCGGCCACGACCATCAGCGTGACCATCTCGCTGATCACCGTGCTCAAGCTCTACGACATCATCCAGGTCCTCACCTCCGGCGGCCCCGCCAATGCCACCCAGTCCACCGCGCAGTACATCGTGAAGACCGCGTTCACCACCGACCGGTTCGGCTACGCCTCGGCCGTCGCCATGTTCCTGCTGGCACTGTCCGCGGTCATCGCCCTGTCCGTCACGAGCATCCTCCGCCGCAGGGAGATCGACCTTTGACCGTCCAGCACGCCCCCGCCCGCCCCACGACGCGCCGCCGGCAGAGGCCGGAGCGGCCGGCTGCCGCCCCCGGGCGGACCGGGCGGTACCGCGGGCTCCGTTCCCCGGTGCGGCTGACCGCCGCGGTCGTCGTGGTGCTGCTCTTCGTCAGCCCCATCTACCTGACCGTCGTCAACGCCTTCAAGACCGAGGAGGCCATCGTCGCCAACCCGGCGGCGCCCCCGGTCCACCCCACGCTCGGCAATCTGTCCACCGCACTCGGCCGTCCGGACCAGCTCATCCAGCTCGGGCTGCGCAACTCGCTGATCGTCGTGCTCTGTTCGGTGCTGCTGCTGATCCCGCTCGGCTCGGCGTTCAGCTTCTGGATCTCCCGCCGGCGCACCCGCCCGCGGGCGGCGATCCTGGCGGTCCTCGCGGCGGGGCTGATGATCCCGCCGCAGGTCGTGCTGCTGCCGACCATCAGGATCCTGACCTTCCTCGGCCTCGACCACTCGTATCCCGGGCTCGTCCTGTCCAACCTCGGCGGCGGCTACTTCTCCTTCGCGGTCTTCGTCTACGTCGGCTTCATGCGCGCGGTGCCGGACGAGGTCGTGGAGGCGGCACGGCTGGACGGGGCGGGAGGGCTGCGGATCTGGTGGACGATCGTCATGCCGCTGGTCCGGCCCGCCACCGCCACCGTGGCGATCTTCCTGTCGCTGTGGATCTGGAACGACTTCCTCAACCCGCAGTTCATCCTCGGCCCGCTGCAGGGCCAGACCATCACCACCGGTCTCTATCTCTCCGTGGGGCAGTACCAGATGGATTACGGACAGCTGTTCGGCATCATGTTCCTCGCCGGGATCATCCCGGTGGCCGGCTACCTGCTGATGCAGAAGCAGTTCGCCGCCGGGCTCACCGCGGGATCGGCCAAGTGAGCGCGACGCCGCGGACCGCGGCGCCCGCTCCGGCCCCCGGCCCCGTACCGGCCACCGCGGGGGTGCCCCCGCTGGACGGACTCGCCGGCGACTGGATACCCGCCGACCGGCTTGCGCACCTGCCCAGCCTCCGCAACCAGTGGGGGCAGGGGCATGTGAACGCCGATCTGACATCGTTGTCCTGGCTGGCTTTCCCGCCGTACAGCGGCGGCTACCACACCGGCGTGCTGCGGATCGACGGCCGCCCGCTCGCCGCGGAGCGGCTGCGCTGGTCCCCGTGGGGTGTCGAACGCGAAGCCACCCTGGGCGCG
Organism: Streptomyces sp. NPDC088733; assembly: GCF_044751185.1. Lineage (NCBI taxonomy): Bacteria > Bacillati > Actinomycetota > Actinomycetes > Kitasatosporales > Streptomycetaceae > Streptomyces > Streptomyces sp. NPDC088733. The sequence continues at coordinate 336,186 of NZ_JBIVLH010000004.1, read as the reverse complement.
TTGACGCTGCACACAGAGGTGCGGATGGGCTACGAGCGCAGTCGGCTGCTGTGGCGGATCACGCTGCGCAACACCTCCGCCCAGGCCGTGCGCACCCGCGTCGAACAGGAACTCCTGGCGATGTTCGCGCACCACGGGACGGACTGGGGCTGGCTGTACGGCACCCCGTGGAACCACGGCCACCACCACGACTTCTACGCCACGGAACGCCTGCGGGCCGAGGTCCTGGCCGACCGGCCGCGTCAGGTGCAGACCCTGCCGCACGGCGAGCGGTGGCTGCGGCTCGGCTCGCCGCGCATCCCCGGCATCCAGCGGGACGAGGACGCGGCGCCCATGCTCCTGGAGTCCGAACTGCCCGACCACTCCGCCCCGGACGCCGACCGCGTCCGCGAGCCCGGCGCCCCGTGCCTGGTGGACCGGCTCGAGGTGCGGCGGCCGGACGGCACGGTCACCCCCGTCGGCACGGAAGGCGCCGGCTGGACCGTGCGGCCCGGCACCGACCTGCGTGTCGGGACCACAGCCCTCGGCGCCGGGGACGTCCTTGCCTTCCGGGTGCGCGTCGACCGGGCCGCCGCCCACGGGATCGTGATCACCCACGGCAACCATCCCGACTCCGCGACGATCGGCCTCGACGAGGGCCGCCCCTTCCTGCGCATCGGCGGTGAACAGGTGTGCGCCGACGTGGCGTTGACCCCCGGGCGGTGGCACCGGATCGCACTCCGCCTCGGCGACGACGGCGCGAGCCTGGAGGTCGACGGCACGGAACGCGCCCGCACCCGGCCCTGGTGGGAAGGGCAGCGGTGGACGGCCCGGGTGACGGACGGTGCCTTGTGTGTGGCCGACTCCCGCAGCCCGGCGCGGTCGGCGTACGCCTTCGCCGAGCCGCCCGCCACCCTGACCGCGAACGGCGCCCGCGGGCTCGCGCACTGGGACCTCCGGCTCGCGCCCGGGCAGGCACACGTGCTGGAGTTTGTCCTCGACATCGGGACGTCCCGGGAGGAGACACGCGGCGCGGCCACCGCGACCGCACACGCCTTCGAGGCGGGCTTCGCGGGGATCGCGGAGCGGTGGCGGACCACCTGGCGACACGCCTTCACCCCGGGCAACCCGGAGTTCTCCGGCCACCTGCCCACCCTGCACACCGACGACGCCGACCTCGCGCGCACCTACTACCTGGGCGCGCTGCTCGCGGTCTACCTGCGCAACACCCGGGTGTCCCGGACCGGTCCGGTCTTCCTCACCGGGGGGCCGCGCCTCGGCCCCACCACGACCTTCTTCTGGGACCAGTCCGAATTCGCCCGCACCGCCGCCCTGCTGGAACCCCGCGGCCTGCGCGCCTGGCTGCTGGCCGCCCTCGCGCAGCCCTACGACCACTGCCACTCCTTCGACACGCACAACCTGTTGCCGGTGGGCAACCACTACGCCGCCAACGACCACGCCCTCTTCCGCACGGTCACCGCGTACGTCACCGTCACCGGTGACACCGGCCTCCTCGCCGAGCGGGCCGGCGACCGCGGCGTGCTGGACCACCTGCGCGCGATGGCCTTCCGGCCGCGCGAGCGGCGCGCGCGGTACGCGGACGGCATCCTGGCCGATCTGGGCTCGGACGCCTGGGAGTTGCTGGAGTGCGTGCCGAACTACCGGGACGCCGTGGTCTCCTTCAACGCCGGGTACGCCGGCATGCTGCGCTCGCTCGGCACACTGCTGCGGTCGGTGGGCAGCGACGCGGAGGCCGCGGAGGCCGAGGCGGAGGGCGCGGAACTGGCCCGCGCGGTGCTCGGCCAGTACGCGGGCGACGGGCGCTGGCGCATCAGCCACCCGCAGGGGACGGACGTCATCGGGCACTGCCTGGACTTCGTCCTGGTCGCCGCCGACATGACCGGCGACCTCACCCCCGCGCACCGCGAGGAGATGGTCGGGTTCGTCACCGGGCGGCTGCTCGACGGCGACTGGATGCGCGCCCTGGACCCGCGCGACCCCGTCGCCCCGTTCTCCGACCGCCCCGACCACGGTGCCGCGGGCGCCTTCGCCGCCTGGCCCGGCGCGACCGCGTACGGCCTGTGCCGCCTCGGCCGTCCCGACCTCGCCGCGGGCATCCTCCGCCGGGCGCACCGCACGACCTCCGGTGCCCTGTGGGGCCAGGCCATGGAGGTGACCCCGGACGGCAGCTACCGCGTCGCCGAACGCGGCGTCTCCAACCGCGAGAGCGTGGCCGCGGTCGCCGTCACCGAGGCGGTGCTCGGGGGGCTCTTCGGCATCGCGGCGGAGGTGCTCCGGCCCGGTGGGCCACCCCTGGAGAACGCCTTCGGACGGCTCACCGACGTACGCGCGGCCGGACACGGCCTGCCGGACGGCGACGCCTGACCCGGTGCCCTGCCGGTGTGCCCGAGCCCATGGGGCCACCGGTCTTGAGCCCGGTGGTGCGCAGGGGACATCTCGTCGGGCGTGGCAAGTGGACGGCACCGCGCGCTGCCGCGCGTAGGGGCGGGGCGGTCGAGTGGGCTGGCGGAGCGGCTGGTTCGCAGCACGGCGACATCACCGGGCCGGCCGCCCGGGAGTGCGGCCGGCCCGGTCGGGACGCCGGTCAGACGAGCGGCTGCCCGCCGTCGACGGGCAGGCAGACGCCCGTCAGGAAGGTGTTGGTCATCGCGAAGACCGCCGCGTGGGCGACGTCTTCGGGGGTGCCGATGCGCCCGACGGGATTGGCGGCGGACAGCCGGGCGAAGAAGTCGCTCTTCTTCTTGTCGCCGAGCGCGTCCCACGCGCCGGTGTCGACGGTGCCGGGGGAGACGGCGTTGACCCGGATCGGGGCGAGTTCGACCGCCAGCGAGCGGGTGACGGTGTTGACCGCGCCGTTCGTCGCGGCGACGCCGATGAAGCCCGGGTCGGGTTCGAGCGCCGCGACACCGGAGAGCAGGACGAACGAGCCGTCCCCCGGCATCCGCGACGCGAAGTGCTTGGCCAGCATCAGCGGTCCGACGACCTTGGTGTGGAAGGACAGCACGATCGCCGCCGGGTCCAGTTCGCCCACCAGGCCGCGGGCGCGCGCGGAGGCCGCGGACACGATGTGGTCGACGGCGCCGAGGTCCTCGGCCAGCGCCGCGATCGACGCCTCGTCGGTGAGGTCGACGTGACGGACCGTCACGCCGGTGCCGCAGTAGGCCTCCTCGAGGCCGGTCACCGAACGGCCCGCCGCCACGACGCGCGCGCCCTCGGCGAGCGCCGCGTCGGCGACGGCCCGGGCGATCCCGCTGCCGCGGCCGACCACGAGTACGGTCCGGTCCTTGAGGGATGTGGGCATGGGGATCTCCTTGGTGGTCGGGAGGGGGCGGCCGGCGCGCCGTCCCCGGGATGTCAGGCGCCGCGGACCTCGGCGGCGTCCAGGCCGCGGTCCACGCCGTGGGGGACGACCTGCTGGCCGGGTTCGAGGACGAGCCGTTCGCCGTCGAGCAGCACCTCGACCTTGTCGGGTTCGAACGAGACGAGTCCGCCCACCCGCGCGACCTCGGGATAGGCGTCGCGGTACGACCACGCGGCCTTCCGCGAGCCGCCGATGTCGTAGTAGTCGGCGAGGCCCTTGTAGGGGCAGAACGTCTGCCCCTCCGCCGGGTTGAGCGCGGTCTCGTCGACGTCCGCGCGCGGCACGTACCAGCGGGGCGCGAACCCGGACTCGTACAGCACCACCGGATGCTCCGAGCGGGCCACGACACGGTCCTCGGAGCGCACCTCCAGGGTGCGGGAGGTGTCGCGGATGTCGATGCGGTGGTAGGCGTCGGCGGCGTGCCCGAGGATGCGTTCGTCCTCCTCGTAGAAGGCGTCCATCGCCCGCCAGGCGAAGGCGACGCGCCCTTCGAGTTCGCTCGCGTGGTCCGGTAGGGCGGTCAGTTGCCAGGCGGCGCGCTCGGTCCGCCGGTCGCCGGCCCGCACCGTGAACCAGGAGGTCTCGCCGAGGTCCTGGTGGCGGGTGGTGCGGTCGGTGGGGATCAGCGCGTCGTCCCGGACGGCGGTCCGCGGGAAGTAGGCCACCGGATAGCGGCCGGGCTCGTGGAGCAGGACCACGTCCTCGCTGTCGGCGATCCACTCGCCCGCGTACCGGACCCGCATGCGGCGGCGCAGCCGTTCGGCGAACAGCATCCGCTCGGGGAGGGGGTCCGGGACCAGGAAGCGCCCGAGCCTGGTGGTGGAGAGCGGTCCTTGCTGCCATGACAGTCCCATGGCGGTCCCTCTTCCGTGCTCGATGACTAATGCTTCAATCGACAGTAGTTCCGTTAGGTCGTGGAGGCAATGCCGACCGGACTGTGTCGTGCAGGTGCGGGGTGGACCTCACCGTGACTAATGGGTAGCATCAATACGTGAGCATTCAAGTAAGCGTCGAGGAGCTCCAGGCCGCGGGCTTCCCCATGGGGGGCGAGCCCCTGGTCGCGCTGGATCTCGCCGACACGGTGATGATGGTCGCCGAGCCGCCCGTCGACCTCATCGAACCGTCCGCCGCCGCCACCGCCTGGTGGGACATCCAGTCCCGCCGGCTCCCCCCGGGCCCGGTCCCGGCCCCGGGGGCGACGCGCAGGCTCCGCGCCGCGATCCGCGAGGTGCTGGACGCCCATCTGGAGGACCGTCCCGCCGACGCCGCCGCCGTGGACGACATCAACGCGGCGGCCGCGGCGGTGCCCGCCAGCCCGCGCCTGGTCCTCACGGGCGACGGGCCGCGCGCCGCCACCCGCTGGCACACCGAGCACGGCGGCAACGCCGCACTCGCCGCCATCGCGGGCGAGGCCGTCGCCCTGCTGGGCAGCCCCGACCGGCTGCGCCTGCTGCGGCGCTGCGCGAACCCCGAGTGCTCGATGCTGTTCCTCGCCGAGAACCGGCGCCGCAAGTGGTGCACCAGCAACATCTGCGGCAACCGCGCCCGCGTCGCACGCCATTACGCCCGTACCCACGCGGCGGGCTGACCCCTCCCGGCCGCCGTGGGCCATGCCGGTGATGTGCCCGGCCGCCCCGACTGGCCCCTACCGCGCCCGTGTGCATGGGCCGGGCCGTCGCGCCCCGGCGCACCGGGGCGCGGCGCCGCCGGCCGCCGCCCGGACGTCCAGGCGCGCGCCGCCACCCTGATGGCGGTGCGGCGCGCGGTGGCGGACCGCGCGGGCACCGCCGAAGCTTTTGTTCTGCATCGTGGTGTCTGGTGGTGTCGTGTGCGCTTCCTGCCGTTGTCGGATCGTCGTGGGCGAGTGTCGCTGCTATGGGTGAGGTGAGTGGCGCCGGGCGGGACCCTGGCGAACTGGGACACGCGTGGTTCCCGCTGGATCCCGGCCTGGAACGGATCTCGACCGAGCTGAACGACCTGGCGCGGGCCCAGCGCAGGCTCCAGCTGCTGATGGCGGCGATGCTGGCGATCAGCCGCGAGCTCGATCTCGAAGTCGTGCTGTCCCGCATCGTGTCGGCCGCGGTGGACGTGGTCGGGGCGCGCTACGGGGCGCTCGGCGTGCTCGACGCCAAGGGCGAGGCCCTGGGGGAGTTCCTGACCGTCGGCCTGGACGAGTCCGAGAAGGAACGCCTGGCCGGTACCGAACTCCCGCGCGGCCGCGGTCTGCTCGGCTACCTCATCCACCACCCCGAGCCGCTGCGCGTGGCCGACATCGCCCGGCACCCCGACTCGGTCGGCTTCCCGCCGGGCCACCCGAAGATGCGCACGCTGCTCGGCGTGGCCATCAGCGTGCACCAGCAGGTCTACGGCAACCTCTACCTCTCCGAGCGCCTCGACGGAAACCCCTTCGACGAGTCCGACGAGGCGATGCTGGTCGCACTGGCCGGGGCGGCGGGCGTCGCCATCGAGAACGCCCGCCTCTTCGAGCGCGTCCGCGACCGCAACGAGGAGTTCCAGCGCCTCTTCCTGCCCGGCCTGCCCGACCTGCGCCCCGTCGAGGCGGCCGCCGTGTACCGGCCCCCCGTGCAGCCCGAGCACATCGGCGGCGACTGGTACGACGCCGTCCTGCTGCCCGACGGCTCCTGCGCCGCCGTCGTCGGCGACGTCGCCGGCCATGACCTGCGGGCGGCCGCCTCGATGGCCCAGACCCGCAGCATGCTCCGTGCCCTGCTCTACGAACTGCGCACACCGCCGAGCGCCGTCCTGTCCCGGCTGGACACCACGCAGGACGCCTTCGAGGAGCACTCCGTGACCACGGCCTGCCTGGTCCGCATCGAGACCAGGGGCCCCGACGCGTGGACCCTGCACTGGAGCACGGCCGGCCACCCGCCGCCGCTGCTCGTCACCCCGGACGGCCACGCCCGCTATCTGGCCCCCGAGCCGGACCTGCCCCTCGGTGTCGACATCTCCGAGCGCCGGCACGACCACGCCCACCGCCTCGAACCCGGCTCCACCGTCGTGCTGTACACCGACGGGCTGGTCGAGCACCGCGACGTCCCCGTCGACATCGGGCTGCGGGCCCTGGCGCAACTCGCCTCGGCCAACTTCCACCTGCCGGTCGACCGGTTCTGCTCGGTCATCGCCGACCAGCACCCGAGCGACGGCCACGACGACCTGGCCGTGCTCGCGCTGCGCACTCCCTCGGACTGAGACCGGCCGCCACCTCCGACGTGTCGCGTGCCCTCGCGCGTTCCGGCGCCCGCGCCTGACGGACACCCGGCCTTCGCACCTGCGCAATTGCGCGTACTCCCACGGGATCTTCTCTTGTCATGCGCGCGTGAGGCGACAAAGGTCGGGGCGAGCCGCGGGCGCGATGGTGCGCCATGCATCTGCTGTCCCACTACCGGGCCCGGGTTCGCACCGGGCCGTCGGAGGCACGTTGTCCATGTCATCTCGTACACGGCGCACGCCCGTTCACAGACCCGGCCGCGCCGGCCTCGCCGCCCTGCTCGCCGTCACCACGGCGCTGGGTGTCGCGGGCCTGACCTCTCCCGTACACGCCGAGGAAGCGGCACCGGCCGCGCCGACCGGGACCCAGCCGACTCCCGACACGGCGACTCCCGCGCTGGTGGAGGGACTTGACGACGCGGTGGACGCGTCGGCGCCGGCCGCCGAGGCGGCGCGGTCGCACCTGGCCGGGCACCAGGAGCGGTACCGGATCCCCGCACCCGACCGGGACCTGGTCACGGAGTCGGTGACCACGGAGACCGACGGGACGGAGACCGTGCGGCTCGACCAGAAGTACCGCGGTGTGCCGGTCCTGGGCGCTCAGTACGTGGTGCGCATGACGCACCGCGACGGGAAGCGGACCGTCACCGGCACCTCCGGGGCCTACTTCGCCGCCCTGGACGTCGACACCGCCCGGCCCGCCCTCCCCGCGGCCACCGCCGTCCGGAGCGCCGTCGAGGAGATCCGGTCCGGACTGGCCCGCGGCGGCTACCGCCCGGCCCACTCCAAGTCCGCCGCGGACGACCTGTCGGGCACCGACCGCGGCCTGACCGTCCTGCCGGTCGGCAAGGGCGTGCTCGCCCGTCATGTCACCGTGCGCGGCACCGACCCCGTCAGCCGCACGCCGCTCGTCCAGGAGGTGTACGTCGACGCCGCCACCGGCGTCGCGCTCTTCCAGTCCGGCGGCCTTCCGACCTTCGCGGCCCCGTCGCCCGCCGCCTCCGCCGTCGGCACCGAGGGCACGTCGATGCGGACCGGCAAGCCGGCCACTCCCGGCGCCGGTTCGGGGAGCGTGACCGGCAGCGGGACCCTGCTGGGCGGCAGGACCGTGCCGCTGTACCTGACCAAGGACGCCGCCACCGGCCAGTACCTGCTGCGCGACACCGCGCACATGGCGGACAGCAAGCAGCACGGCGTCATCCAGACCTGGGACGCCTCCAGCGTCTGGTACCAGGACGTCTCCGGCGCGTGGCCCGAGAGCGTCGTCCCGTTCGTCTCGCCCACGCCGAAGGTGGGCCCCGAGTTCACCGAGACCGGGGCGGTCGACGCGCACTGGGCGGCGGGCCAGGTGTACGACTTCTACCGCGACACCTTCAAGCGCGACAGCCTCGACGGCAAGGGCATGACCATCAACTCCCTGGTCGGCGTGACGGACTTCGGCTCCCCGTTCGTCAACGCCTTCTGGGACCACACCAAGATGGTCTACGGCACCGGCGACGACGAGTACCGCTCGCTCGCCTCCGACCTCGACGTCGTCGGCCACGAGATGACCCACGGCGTGGTCGAGCACACCGCGAACCTCGTCTACGCGGGCCAGTCCGGCGCCATGAACGAGGCGATCGCCGACTACTTCGGCAACACCATCGACGTCACCGTCAACCACACCCCGATGACCGACCCCGACGCGGGGCTCATCGGCGGCGACTTGTGCCGCACCCGCACGCCGCGGCAGTGCGCCTTCCGCGACCTCAACGACGGTGCCACCACGGCCAAGTTCCTCGGCCTGCCGCTCGGCTCCTCGTACGACAACGGTGGCGTGCACATGAACTCCACCATCTTCAGCGGCGCCCTGTGGGACATCCGCGAGCGCCTGGGCGGCACACTCGCCGACCGCATCGTCTACCGCGCCCTGACCTCCTACATAGCCCCGCTCGACGGGTTCGACGAGGGCCGTGACGCGGTCGTCGCCGCGGCCCGGTCGCTCGGCGTCAAGGGCAGCCAACTGGCCGTCGTCAAGGGCGCCTTCGACGCCCACGGCATCGTCCCCGGCTGGGAGAAGTCCCTCGGCCTGGACAGCGACGTCCTCATGGGCCGGGTCGGCACCCTGATGTCGTACACCGGCAGCGGCAACAACCCCAGCGCGGGCAACGGCTGGTGGGCGGCGCCGAAGTCCAGCGCCGACAGCCTGGCCCCGTACGCCGTCTGGGTGGGCCGCACCGATGGCTCCGGCAAGCCCCGCCAGGTCTCCCCGGACGACGGCCGCTCCCACCTCAGCCCCGTCACCGACGGCAAGCGCGTGGTCTGGGTGGCCGTCGGCGACCTCGTCTCCCCTGACGACCCCTACACCCGCACCTACGACATCCTGGCCGCGCCGGTCACCGGCGGGAAGCCGAAGACGCTCTTCAGCACCACTGCCGAGATCAGCGGCCTCAGCGTCGACGGCGACACCGTGGCGTGGTCGTACCGCGAGGCGTCGTCCGGCCGCCAGCGGGTCTTCTACCTCAAGGGCGGCGCGACCGTCCCGCGCAAGGTTCCGCTCAGCCGCGAGGAGAACCAGGCCGCGGAGCCGTCGGTGCGCGACGGGCGCATCGCGTACATCCAGGACGGCCTGTTCGACGGCGTCTACGGAGTCGCCGTCGAGGTGTACGACATCGCGGCCGGCACCACCACGATGCTGGGCGCACCCTCGCAGCCGGAGTGGATGAGCGCCCCGGTCGTCACCGCCTCCGGGGTCTACTGGGTCATCGACACCGACTACACCGACGACGACTTCACCACGCTGCGCCGGGCGGACATCGACGGCTCCCATGTCACCGACCTGATCCCGGAGAAGAGCGCGCACCCGGTCCGCGCCTACGGGCTGACCGCCTCGGACACCGCGGTCACCCTCACGGTCTACGCGTCCTGGAGCCAGGTCTTCGACGACTACAACGACTCCCTGGCCAAGCTCTACCAGTTCACCCCGAAGGGCGCCCCGCTCGGCCGGGTCTCGTGCAGCCACGGCCAGCAGGCCAACGCGGCCGCCGACACCGGCCGGCGTGTCCTGTGGCTGGACACCACGACCACCGACACCGATCTCGTGACCCGCAACCGCCCGGCGGGCACCTGCTCCTGACCCTTTCCCCCAGGTGGGCCCCCGCAGCGACGTGCCGCTGCGGGGGCCCACTGCCGTGCACCGTCAGCGGCTCCACGGGAGCCGGAGCGCGCGCCCCTGCGCGCGGCCCGCTTCGGCGGAGGGCCGGCGCGTGGACGGGTCCAGCGGGCTCGTGCCGATGGCCGCGAGCGAGGCCTCGTCCGGTTCGACGACCGCGACCTCGGCGCCGCCGGCGCGCAGTTCGCGGACGGCCCGCTCCAGGGGTACCTCGGTCGGGAACAGATCGGTGCTCCCCAGCGGCGCCAGCACCAGGACCCGGGAGGCGCCCCCGGCGTAGTCGGCGTTGGTGGCCGACCGCACACCGCCGTCGACGTAGCGGTGCCCGCCGATGGTGGCGGGCGGCCAGACGCCCGGCACGGCGCAGCTCGCCGTGACGGCGTCGACCAGGCTCACGCCGGACGTGTTGTCGAAGACGTGGGGCTCGCCGGTCCCGGCCTCCACGGCGACGATCCTGAGTGTGCGGCCGGGCCACGCGTGCGAGGGGAGGCGCCCCTCGACGACCTTGCGGCGCACTTCCTCGGTCACCGTCCCGGTCTCCAGCGCGAACCTGCCCACCGCGCGGCGTATGTCCGCGACGCCGGTGGCGTTCTGCAGCGAACCGCCGATCCGCTCGCCGAGGGTCGTCAGGTCCACGTCGACCATGATCTCCGCGGACTGGAGCCCGGGCTCGGTCTGCCGGGCGTACAGCTCCTCCAGGGGCAGCCCGCTGCCCAGTTGGGCCGCGACGGCGGAACCCGCCGACGTCCCCACGACCACCTCGGCCCCGGAGACGTCCTGACCCGTGTCCGCGAGCCCGGCCAGCAGCCCGGTCAGCCATGCGATCCCGGCGACCCCTCCGCCGCCGAGCACCAGTGCCTCGGTCATGTCCCGCCCTCCCGTCGTGTCGGGGGTCCCGGGTGATCCCCGCACCATCCTCCCCCCACCGGCTGCGAGCGGCGCGGAAGTGCTTATCGGAAATGAAAACCGTTTGTGTATAGTCCTCGCCAGAGCCCGCCACGCACCGCGCCGTGCCGGGCCGCCACCCCTTGCCCAGCGCGTCGGAGGAATCCATGTCCCTGCCCACGTCACCGTCCCGGCTCCTGGCCCTGAGTGCCGGACTCTGCCTCGCGGTCCTCGCCGCCGGGTGCGGCACCACGGAGGACACCGCGTCGCCCGCGGCCGCGTCCTCCGGCTCGGCACCGTCCGCGAACGTGCCGGTGGTCGCCTCCACGAACGTCTACGGGGACATCGCCCGCAGCATCGGCGCCGGGCGGGTCACCGTCACCTCGATCATCAGCAGTCCCGACCAGGACCCGCACTCCTACGAGGCGGGCACGCAGAACCAGTTGGCGCTGTCGAAGGCCAAGGTTGTGATCGAGAACGGCGGCGGCTACGACGACTTCGTCGACCGCATGCTGCGCAGCGCGGGCAACGGCTCCGCCCGTGTGATCAACGCGGTGAAGGTGTCGGGCAAGACCGCCCCGCCCGGCGGTGAGCTGAACGAGCACATCTGGTACGACTTCCCCTCCGTCGCCGCGATCGCCGACGAGATAGCCGGGGCGCTCGCCGGGGCCGACCCGGCGGGCGCGAGCGACTACCAGGCCAACGCCGCCGCGTTCAAGGCGAAGCTGGAGCCGCTGATGGCGAAGGAGGCCGACATCAAGGCGGCGCACGCCGGCGAGGCCGTGGCCATCACCGAACCGGTCCCGCTGTACCTGATCGACGCCAGCGGCCTGCGCAACGCCACACCCCCGGACTTCAGCGAGGCGGTCGAGGAGGGCGACGACGTCTCCCCGCGGACGCTGCAGGACACCCTGGCGCTGTTCACCGGGAAGAAGGTGAAGGCGCTGGTCTACAACGAGCAGACCTCGGGCCCGCAGACCGAGAAGGTCCAGCAGGCCGCCGAGGCGGCCGGTGTCGCGGTCGTCCCCGTCACCGAGACGCTGCCGGAGGGCAAGGACTACCTCGGCTGGATGACCGCCAACGTCGACGCGCTCGCCGCCGCGCTGGGCGCATGAGCGACCCGGCCGCGGCCCGCATCCCCCCGGCCCGCCAGGGCCGTTCCCCGGAAGGCGGCACCGGCGACACCGCCGCGGCCCCGGTGATCAGCCTGCGCGGTGGCGCGCTCGCCTACGGCACGCGCGTGCTGTGGGAGGGGCTGGACCTCGACGTGCAGCCCGGTGAGTTCCTCGCCGTCCTCGGTCCCAACGGCGCGGGCAAGACCAGTCTGGTGCGCGCACTGCTGGGCCAGCGGCCCCTGTCCGCAGGGACGTTGACCGTACTCGGCGAACCCCCGCGCAGCGGCAGCCGGCACATCGGCTACATCCCGCAGCAGGCCGCGCTGTCCGCGCAGACCATGCTGCGGGCCCGGGACCTGGTGCGCCTCGGCATCGACGGCCATGTCTTCGGACCGCGCCGGTCCGGCCGCGCGGTGCGCCGCCGGGTGGACGAGGTGCTGCGCTCGGTCGGCGCCGAGGCCTACGCGGACGAGCCGGTCGGCCTGCTCTCCGGCGGTGAGCGGCAGCGCGTACGGGTCGGGCAGGCGCTGGCGGGCGATCCGCGGATCCTGCTGTGCGACGAGCCGCTGCTCTCCCTGGACCTGCACCACCAGCGGGCGGTGACCGGGCTCGTCGACGCCCGGCGCCGTTCGCACGGCACCGCCGTGGTGTTCGTGACGCACGAGATCAACCCGGTGCTGGCCGCGGCCGACCGCGTCCTCTACCTCGCCCGCGGCGGCCACCGCGCCGGGCCCCCGGACGAGGTGCTGACCTCGGAGTCGCTGTCCGAGTTGTACGGGACCCGGGTCGACGTCGTCCGCGTCGGCGGCCGTGTCACGGTCGTCGGCGCGCCCGACGAGACGGCCGCCCCTCCGCACCACGCCGAACCGCCCGAACAGACACGGAGATGACCGACATGACAGGCGTGACGCTCGCCGACGGCCTGTGGCAGCAGGTCTTCGTCTTCGACCACTACGGCGAACTCCTGCCCCTGGTCCGCAACTCCCTGATCGCCGGTGCGGTGATCGGACTGGTCGGCGGGCTGGTGGGAGTCTTCGTGATCATGCGCGACCTGCCGTTCGCCGTCCACGGGATCAGCGAACTGTCCTTCGCCGGGGCCTCGGGCGCCCTGCTGCTCGGCGTGAACGTGGTGGCGGGCTCCATCGTGGGCTCCCTGGCGGCGGCCGGCGCGATCGGCGTGCTCGGCGCGCGGGCCCGGGAGCGCAATTCGGCGATCGGCATCATCATGCCGTTCGGGCTCGGCCTGGGCGTGCTCTTCCTCGCGCTCTACAAAGGCCGCGCCGCCAACAAGTTCGGCCTGCTCACCGGGCAGATCGTGGCCGTCGACACCCCGCAGACGACCTGGCTGATCGGCACGTCCGTGCTCGTCCTCGCCGCCCTGGCGGTGATGTGGCGGCCGCTGACGTTCGCCAGCGCGGACCCGGAGGTCGCGGCCGCCCGCGGCGTGCCGCTGCGCGGGCTGTCGCTCGCCTTCATGCTCGCCCTGGGGGCGGCGGTCGCGCTGTCGGTGCAGATCATCGGGGCGCTGCTGGTCCTGACCCTCGTTGTCACCCCCGCCGCGGCCGCGGCGCGGGTGACCGCCTCACCGGTTCTGCTGGCGGTGCTGAGCGCGGGATTCGCCGTCCTCTCGATCGAGGGCGGCATCCTCCTCGCGCTCGGCAGCACCATCCCCATCAGCCCCTACGTCACGACGATCTCGTTCACGATCTACGGCTGCTGCCGTCTGGCGGGCCGTCGCCGCCCGCGGCGGGCAGTGCGTCCCAGAACGCCGTGAGGGCGGCCGCCGTGGCGGCCGGCTGCTGGAGGTTCGGCGAGTGCTCGGCGTCCGCCACGACGGTCCGGCGGGCGCCGAGCCGGCGGGCCATGTCCGCGAGGAGGTCCGGCGCCCAGGCGTCGTCCCGGTCGCCGTACAGCACGTGCACCGGCAGCGCCGCGACGGCGGCCAGCTCGTCGGTCCGGTCGGGCTCCTCCAGCAACCGGGCCCCGGCGACGCGGAGTTGCACCGGACTGTTGCGCAGCCAGCGCTGCCGCAGGAGCTCGGTGTCGGCCGGCGTCGTGGCGGACGGCTTGAGCTGCTGCATCACGTCCCAGATCTGCTGCATGGTCATGGTCGCCAGGGCGTCCAGCAGCAGCTTCAGCAGGAAAGCGCGCTCGTCGCCGACCTCCGCGGGGCCGGACGACATCAGCGTGAGGGACAGGAACGGGCGGCGGTCGGTGAGGACGGCGGCGCGGGCGACCTGTCCGCCCATCGAGTGGCCGAGCAGGTGCACGGGCACGGCCAGCGCCTCCGCCTGGGCCAGGACGTCGGCCACCAGGGCCTCCTGCGCGTACGCGGACTCCTCGTCCGGGCCCGCCGTCGCGTCCTGGCCGCGGCCGTCGACGGCGACCGCGCGGTAGCCGGCGCCCGTCACGGCCCGCAGCAGGGGGATGAACTCGTCCTTGCTGCCGGTGTAGCCGGGCAGCAGCAGGACGGTGCCCCGGACCGGGGCCTCGGGAGCGGCCTCCAGGGCCGCGAATTCACCCCGCCGGGTCGGCAGCGTCGTACGGCGGGCCCCGGGCGGCAGGGCGAAGAGGGAGAGCGATGTTTCGTCGGACACCTGCGAAGCCTATGCGGCCGCCTTCCCGCCGCCCGCACGGGCAGGCCCTTGCGCACGCCTGCGCGGCGGCCCGGGGGAGGGCCCGTCGCGCACCGGACGGTGACAGGCACACCAATGGGCCCTCTGCGGCTGGGATGTGAGGGACTGTCAGCTCTCGGTGATACTTCCCTCGGCTGCTCGTGACCCGAGTCCGCGGGGGCGGCTGCTCCGGCCGCCTGCGCGGCCGCACTCACTCTGGGCCACCCTCACCCCTGGGCCGCGAGGCTGCTGTTGAACTCTTTATGCCGATATGATGCGTTTCGTGGTCATGCGCAGACAGTTACGGGGCAGCAGCCCCCGCCGCGTCGGCCGGTGGCGGGCGGCCCTGCTGCCGCCGGTGCTGCTGACCGTCCTGATCGCCGTCCTGGCGTTCGCCACACCGCGCGAGATCGCCTTCAGCCGGCTGCTGCCCACCGCGCCCGCCCTCGCGGCCGCGATGTGGCCTGTCATCCCCACGATCCTGCTGGGCGTGTGCTGCCTCCTGGTCATGATCGGCGTCGGCATGGTCTACCCCGACCTCGGGACCCCGTACACGGGCGCCGCGATCGTCGCGGTCACGCTGGCGGCCGCCTACGCCAGCCACGTCCGGCTCCAGCGCGAGGAAGCCCTCTTCCAGGTACGGCTCGTCGCCGACGCGGCACAGCAGGTGCTGCTGCGACCACTGCCGCACCGCATGCAGTCCGTCGAGATCGAGTCGCTGTACCTGGCCTCGCAGGAGCAGGCCAGGATCGGCGGCGACTTCTACGAGGCGGCCGACACCCCGCACGGTGTGCGGCTGCTGATCGGCGACGTACGCGGCAAGGGCCTGTCGGCGGTGGGCGCGGCGGCCGCCATCACCGCCTGCTTCCGCGACAGCGCCCACGACGAGCCCGATCTGATGGACATCCCGCCGCGCCTGGAGACCAGCATCGCCCGGCACAGCGCCACCTTCCCGGGGCCCGATCTGCCGGAACGATTCGCCACCGCCGTCCTCGCCGAGATCCCGCACGGCAGCGGCCACGTCAGGATCCTGAACTGCGGGCACCCCCCGCCGCTGCTGATCCACCGCGGCGAGATCCGCGTGCTGGAGCCCACGACACCGTCCCCGCCGCTCAACCTCGCGCGGCTCATCGGCGGCCGCTACTGGGTCGACACCTTCGCCTTCGACCCGGGTGACCAGCTGCTGCTCTACACCGACGGGGTCACCGAGACCCGGGACCGCACCGGTGCCTTCTTCCCGCTCGCGGACTGGATAAGGGGCCAGGGCCGCAGGTCGCCCCGCGAACTGCTGGACCGGCTCCACCAGGACCTGCTCCGCTACGGCGGGGGACGGCTCGGCGACGACATCGCCGCCGTCGTCGTCCAGTGCCACGGAGTCCGCGCCCGCGAACCCTCCGCGTGAACCTCGGCGCCCGCCCCGCCGCCCGGACCGGCGGATGCGATGATCACGGGTACGGGCCATCTCCCGCGGAGATGGCCGCCAGGGCCCGGGACACGCGAGGACGGTGGTGGGCGCCGATGGACCTGCGGCAGATGGAAGTGGTCGTCGCCGTCGCCGAGGAGGGCGGGTTCACCGCGGCGGCGCGGCGCCTGCACGTGGTGCAGTCCGCCGTGTCCGGGACGGTGCGCGCCCTGGAGAAGGAGCTCGGCAGCCCGCTCTTCGACCGTACGACGCACCGCGTCTCCCTCACCCCGGCCGGTGAGGCCTTCCTGCCCGCGGCCCGGACGGCGCTGCGGGCCGCGGCCGACGCGCGGGCCGCCGTCGACGCGGTACGGGGCGAACTGCGCGGGCGCGTCACCGTCGGCACGATGCAGGGGGTGTGGGCCGGACTGCACCATGCCCTCGCCAACCTGCGCCGGGACCATCCCGGTGTCAGCGTCCACCTGCGGCAGGCGGCCGTGGCCGACATCCGGCAGGCACTGCGCGAGGGGACCGTGGACCTGGCCGTCGTCGCGCTCGCCCGCGAGCAGCAGCGGGGCCTGGTGACCCGCCTGCTCTCGCGCGAGGACATGCTGCTCGTGGCCTCGCCCGCGCGTGCCTTCGCCGAGACCGACGTGGTGTCGCACGCGGAGGTGGCCCGGCTGCCCTTCGTCGACTTCTCGCCGGGGTGGGCGGTCCGGTACGCCGTCGACCGCTCGTTCCGCGCCGCCGGAGTGGAACGCGCCACCGCCTACGAGGTCAACGACATCGTCGCCGCCTCCGAGCTGGTCCGCCACGACCTGGGCGTGAGCATCATGCCCGCGTCCATCGCCGCCCGGTTCCCCGGCCTGGCGGTGCGGCGGTTCACCCACCACGTCCCGGCCTGGAAGGTGATGGTGGTCCGGCCGCAGGGCGAGCCGACCCCGGCCGTCGAGGCCCTGCTGCGGCACATCGAGCACATCCCCGCGGCGGGGACCGCCGGGCCGGGATGACACCGGCCGTCCCCGCCGCGGTCGCCCGCTCCGGGTGCCTCAGCCCGTGGCGCCCGGCCGCGGCCGCCGCAGCTCGGTGGCCCAGTAGGCCAGCGCGAGCAGCGGCAGGAGGGCGCCGAACGCGCTCACCGCCGTCCAGCCCGCGGCGTGGTAGGCGAGCGAGCCCAGCTGGGACCCGAGGGCGCCGCCGGTGAAGAAGATGGCGATGAAGGCGCTGTTGAGGCGGGCCCGTGCGCCGGCGTCGAGCTGGTACACGGTGTGCTGGCCGAGGATCATCGTGGTCTGCACGGCCATGTCGATCAGGATCGCGGCCAGCGCGAGCAGCACGATGTGGTGCCCGCCGAAGCCCGCCACGGCGAAGCCCACCGCCGCCACGGCGAACGCGGCCCCCGTCATGGGCCGCACCAGCCTGCGGTCCGCCCAGTGCCCGGCCAGCGGGGCCACGGCGGCACCGGCGGCCCCGACGAGCGCGAAGAGGGCCACGCCGATGGGCGAGTAGTGGAACCGGGGCCCGGTCAGGACGAAGGACACGGTGGTCCAGAAGGCGCTGAACCCGCCGAACATCGCCGCCTGGTAGAGCCCCCGGCGCCGTAGTGCGGGGTGCGTGCGCACCAGGCGTGCCGTCGACCGCAGCACCTGGAGGTACGGCATGGAGGTCGTCGGGGCGTGCTCCGGCAGGGCCACGCGCAGCGCCACCGCGAGCAGGGCCATCAGGACGGCGGAGCCCAGGTAGACGTAGCGCCAGCCGGCGATGTCGGAGACCAGGCTGCTGATGGTGCGCGACAGCAGGATGCCGGTGAGCAGCCCGCTCATGACGCGGCCGACGATCCGGCCCCGCGCGTGGTCGGGGGCCAGGCTCGCGGCGAAGGGCACGAGGATCTGGGCGACCACCGACGTGGCGCCGCTCACCAGGGACGCGAGCAGCAGCACGGGGAAGCTCGTCGCGAATCCGGCGACGGCCAGGGCCACCGTGGTGACGGCCAGCAGCACGGTGATGAGCCGGCGCTTCTCCAGCCGGTCGCCCAGCGGCACCAGGAACAGCATGCCGATCACATAGCCGACCTGCGTGAGGGTGATCAGCCCTCCGGCGGCGGTCGTACCGAGGTGGAAGACCCGGCTCAGCGAGGACAGCAGCGGCTGGGCGTAGTAGAGGTTGGCGACGGTCATACCGGTGGCGACGGCGAGCAGTGCGACCAGCCAGCCCGGCACACCGTGTACGTCCTTGCCGGACGCGGTGGTGCGCGGGCTCCGCTGTGCGGTTGTTGCGAGCACGGGTGCTGTCTCTCCTCGTACGGGAACCGCGTCGGGCGGTCCGGGTGGGGCTCTCCTGCGGGCGGGGCCGTTCGCCGGTTCCCGCCCTTCCGCCTGGTGCAGCGTCGGGGAGGGCTCGTCGCTTCCCATGCGGTGGAGATGAATGATGATGTCAGTCATCTCTGTGAGGGATGACCGGGCCCGGGGCCCGGGCCGGAGGCCTCACGGACCGAAGCCGATTTCCGCGCGACATGAAGTTGTCGCACGAACACTTTCCGTCACGACTCCGGGGCTCCGGTACGGGAAACGGGGTGCCCGCCGGTCGTCGGCGGGTCGGCGGTAGGCCGGCAGCGAGGCTCAACGCACCGTGGAACGACCGGACTTGGCGGGCGACGCAGCGGTGCGGCGCGCTGTACGCCCTTACGGGCACCGCTCACGCACGGTGAGTGATCAACTCGCTACTGAGCGTGGCGAATACGGCGAAAGTCCAGTTCCCAGGCGGCGCTTTGCCCCCTCCTGTCTATCTTTTGACTCCTGGACCCCCTCGTGGCACGGTCATATCTGGGCGTTTTTAGTGGCTTTGGCCACATTGGTCACGTCTGTAACGGCGGGACCACGTCCTCGGACGAAGCGCCCAGGTCGTACCGGTCCACCACGTAAGGGCCGGTGCGGCAGCGGTCGCCCCACGCGGACCGCGATCCGACGTTCCCGTCCCGAAGGGAAGTCCCATGCGCGCGAACATCACCACTCGTCGAGTCGCCGCGGCCGCCCTGGCGGCACCGCTTCTCGCACTCGCCGGCGCCGGCGCTGCCAGCGCCGCCACTCCGCAGGTCGCTCCCGCCACTGTGTCGTCCGCCCACTTCGGTGGCGGCGGCTGGGGCGGCGGCTGGGGTGGCGGCTGGGGCCGCGGCTGGGGAGGCTACGGCGGTTACCGTGGCTTCGGCGGCTACGGAGGTTACGGCGGCTTCGGAGGCTACGGCTTCGGAGGCTACGGGGGTTACGGCGGCTTCGGCGGATTCGGTGGCTACGGCTTCCGGTGATCGCTGAGCAGCACCCGGCCCGTGCCCGGACCTGTCAGGTCCGGGCACGGGCAGCCGTGTCAGGTGGCCGCGCGGGCCGACGCCCCGGGCCGCGTGGCCGCCTGACGGGGTGTCAGCGGCCCGTCGCCGTCCGTGCAGACGACGACCGCCTCCACCGGTGCGCCGCACTCGCGGTGCACCACCTCCAGGGGCGGTCCCTCGGGATCCGCGGTGTAGCGGTCGCCCCACTGCTTGAGGGCGATCATCGCGGGCCACAGGTCCCAGCCCTTGCGGGTCAGCCGGTACTCGTGCCGGGTGCGGCTGCCCGGCTCGCGGTACGGGACCGTGTCGAGGATCCCGGCGGCGACGAGCTTGCGCAGCCGGTCCGCGAGCACCGCCTCGGACAGGCCCATGTGCCGGCGGAAGTCGTCGAAGCGGTGCACGCCGTTCATCGCCTCGCGCAGCACCAGCAGCGACCATTTCTCGCCGATCAGGTCGAGGGTGCGTTGCACGGTGCAGTTCTCGGTGCTGGTCTCCAGCCAGGTCATGCCCGTCATCGTAAGCTGGCTTCGGCATTGACAGCCAGATGTGCGACCCTCTAACTTCGGATGCCGAAGTCAGCTGGAGAGAGGGCGGCCATGACCCGGTCACGCACGTTCGAGTGGAAGGACCCGAGCGTCTCCGCGGCCGCCGTCGGGCAGCGCAGCGGACTGGAGTTCCTCCAGGACATCGTGGCCGGACGCCTGCCCGCCCCGCCCATCGCCGCGACGCTCGGAATCACCCTGGAACAGGTCGAGTTCGGCCATGCCGTCTTCACCATGGAACCGGGGGAGGAGCACTACAACCCCATCGGCAGTGTCCACGGCGGCGTCTACGCCACGCTCCTCGACTCGGCCGCGGGCTGCGCCGTGCAGTCCGTCCTCCCCGCCGGCACGGGGTACACCTCGCTCGACCTGAGCCTGAAGTTCCTGCGCCCGATGAATGTGGACACCGGCAAGGTGCGCGCCGTCGGCAGCGTCCTCAACCAGGGCCGCCGCACCGCCCTCGCCCAGGCCGAACTGTTCGACGCCCAGGACCGGTTGCTCGCCCACGCGACCAGCAGCTGCATGCTCTTCCCGGTGCCGCCGCGCTGACAGCACAGCGGGGCGGCACCCGTACGGACGCCGCCCCGGGGGACCCTTCGGGGTCAGTGCCTGCCCGTCTCCGGGAGCACCTGGATCGTGTCGCCGACCGCGCGCTCACCGGTCGCGTCCGAGGGGACGTTGACGAGGGCGCCCTTGACCGTCATCGCCGAGGAGCCGCCGCCGTCGAGGTTGAGGGCCTGGACCGCGCCGAGCGACCGCATGAAGCGGGCGGCCTCGCCGAGCGTGAAGCCCTCACTGACGCCGGGCTGGCGCCCGTCGACGGTGACCAGGAGCAGACGTCCGTGCCGGTCGATCCCCGCGAGGGTGCGGGGCTGGCGGACGTTGGACCAGGCGAAGCCGAAGGACAGGTCGCGCGGGTCGAGCGTGCCCTCGGTCGCGGCGTCGATGTGGATCCGCCCGTTCTGCACGAGGGTCGGCGCCGCGCTGACGATGCTGTCGTCGGGGCCGAGGCGGACCTGCCGCCCGGAGGAGTCGCGGACGACCTCGCTCAGCGACAGCCGCCGGCCGGTCGCCGCGTGGCCGTTCAGCCAGTCCGCCGCCGCGCCGGTGCCCTGGAGGACCGAGCCGTCCTCCGGTACCGAACCGCCGCGCGCACCGGCGGAGACGACGACGCCCCGCTTGTCCAGGACCACCTGGGTGCCCGCGCCCGTGGGAAGCGCGGCCCGGAAGGCCGGGGTGAACTTCACCAGGTCGTCCGCCAGCGTGCAGGTGGTGTCGTGCCGGGGCTGCTCGGTGGGAACGGCGCCCGGGCGGCCGCAGTTGCGGAGCTTGCCCGGGACGCGGTTGATGCCCTGCACCGCGTACGAGGCGTTGCCGGACCGCACCGTCACGGTGGTCGACAGATCGGCGATGCGCGGCCGCCGGCCCCCGTCGCCGAGGATCAGCGCGGTGCGCGAACCGACGGCCATGGACTCCAGCTCGCCGTGCACGGCGGACAGACCCGCCATCGTGCCCTGGACGCCGTCGGCGTCCGAGGTGATGAAGAAGCCGCCGTTGACGCCGATCAGCGAACCGAGCCGGCCGGCCACCGTGGAGGTCTTCTCCCGGTCCGCCGCGTTGCCGCCGTCGCTGACCTCGATCGTCCCGCGCAGGCGGAACGGGTCGAGGACGGCGACGTGGATGCGCTCCCCGTCGGCGGCCTGCCGACCGTCGTAGCCGGTCCACTCGACGGAGGTGCGGAAACCGGCTCCCGTCATCCCGGAGTTGGTGGTGCCCGCCGCGGCCTGGGTGGCGAACCCGCCGACCCTGACCTGCCAGCCCATCGTGCCGTGCGGGGTGTCGGAGTAGTCGTCCCACGCCACGCGCTCCAGGCGGGGCTCGAAACCGGCGTCGCGCAGGCGCGCCGCGGTGGCGTCGGCCCAGGTGCGGTCCCCGAGCGGGGCCCACGTGGCCGCGCCGGTGAGGCGGTTGACGGCGGGCGCCTGCACGGTGACCGTCCACACCCCGGCGGCGTCGGCGTCGTCGAGGACGCCGGTGCGGACCTGGATGCCGGGGGCCACGTTCTGCGTGGTCCAGGCGATCCCGTGCGGGGAAGACGCAGTGAACGGGGCGGACACCTGGGACGCGTTGGACGACGCCCCGGCTGTCGCGGGCGGGACCAGGGCCACCAGGGCGAGGGCGGCGCCCAGGCCGGCCCCTCTCCAGGCACCGTGCCGTACCCGGCTCGTTCCGCGGCGTGTCTTCTCGGCTGTGACGGACATGCCTCTCCTGACGTACGGTCCTCCACGGTGCCGGAACTCCGGGCACCGCGATCGAACGCCATCCCAGCCCCGCGCGGAGACGCGCACGTCAACCGCCAAGGGCTCGTGGGAGAAACCTCGGTGACAAGCGCAGGTGTCCGCCGCCCGCTGCGAGGTGACGGTACATCAGTTGCGCCCGTGTACTGCCCTGACGGGCCGGGGCCCGCTGTGTCTTCCGGGAGCCGTGTCTTCCGGGAGCGCGTCCGGGCCTCCGCGACCGCCTTGTGCATTCCGTCGCGCGCGTTCATTTGTGGGCGACAACGATCCCCTTGAACGCGTATGTGAACGACATCGCCCAACAAAAAGAGAGGAAGCGGATCGGCCGGGTCCGGGGACACCGGCGCAATGCGGTGCGCCGGGATGGCGGGGAGGGCCGGGGCGCGGTGCCGACCCGCCCTTCGCGCGGGCGGCCCACCTGCGATGTCGGTGTCCCGTCGCACCGCGGGCACGCTTGCGAGATGCGTCACATCGAGCCGATGGTAACGATTTCTCGAGTAAGGGATCCGGGACGATCTGTTGTGATCACCTCACACTTCGGCGTACTAATCTGTCATCCGGTGTGCGGGTGTTCATCCGTTGCGGCTTTACCCGCCACGATGGATATCAGGAACGCCGGAACGTGCCATATTGGAAGCTGCCGACCGGTTGAGGACGAGAGGACACCTGGACTCAATGACGCACACCCCCCGGGACATTGAGGCCACGGCAGCGGCCCTCAGGGACGAGGCGGAGCGGCTCGAGGCCCAGAAGCAGGGACTCGAACGCGAGTTGGCGGCCGTCGCGGCACACCTCTGCTCCGTGCACAAGGCACTGGACGCCCTCCGCAAGCTCATGCCGTCGGCCGTCCCCGACACCGCCACGATCGGGCGCCCCAGGTCCGCCGCCCCGTCGTCCCTCGTCGGCCGCTACACCGACCTCACGCCGAAGTCCGCCGCCGAGGCGGTCAAGGTCGCGCCCGAGGCGGAACCCGGCGAACCGGGCACGGAGGGCGACGACGACGCCCACGCGACCGCGCAGCCGGGCTACGGCAGGCTCACCGAGCAGATCCTGGAGTACCTGGCCACCACCGACGGCGCCGAGGTCCGCGCGCGCGACGTCGCCGCCGCCCTCGGCCGGGACGCCAACGCGGGCAGCATCAACGCCGTGCGCAGCACCCTCGACCGGCTGGTCGGCGCGTCCCGCGCGCAACGCGCCGGCCGCGGCCTGTACCGCGCCGCCACCTGACCGTCCCGCGCGTCCCGGTGCGGTGAACGTGGTCGCCCCTGCGGTCCTCCCCCTGTCGTAGGTGAACACACTGCCGGAGTGCTGTTGTCGTCATGTGATCGTACAACGTGGTCCCGGCGGACCGGGCGCCGCGGCCGCCCTGTCACGTCCGCGGGGAACTCTCGGTGTACACGCACTTCTCGGGCGCTGAACAGCGGCTTTCACCTGCCGCCATGGCGCTGTGAAGGCTGCCGTCCCGGCCCCGCCATTCCTGGGAACGCCTCCGCCGGCCGCACACGGTGTGCAGAACGAGTGAAGGTGTGTGCCTTGCGTTCCGCACTTTGAGTGTCACTGAAGCGTGTATAGGGTTGGACCTCGTCTCACTGGCCGACGGTGGAGAACCGGCCGGCCGGGGACGACCGAGGGCGCGCGGCCGGAGCCGGAACGCCCGGAGCATGGCCCCGGGCGTCCAGGTCGGCGGCGCGGGCCTCATGTCCGCGGGCGCCACAGGTCCCCGCGGGCGGCGGCAGTGTCAACGGGGGCGGGGCACGGATGTGCCCTGCGGTAGGGAGCGCGACATGGTGGTGCGAGGAGACGTAAGAGGCAGGTCCCGGCCGAAGGGAAGCGGCCGGGTGCCGCGTCACCAGGTCCTGCCGGACTCCCACGCCGTGCGGGCCGAGGCGATGTTCGACGGCTTCTCCGTGTCCGGCCCCGTGACGGTGCACGTCCGGCGCGGCCGGATCGTCGCCGTGGACCGCACCGGCTCGGTACCGCGGGACACCCATGTGATCGACCTGGGCGCCGGCATCTGCCTCCTGCCGGGGCTCGTGGAGTCCGGCCTCCACCTGTCGTTCGACGCGAGTACGCACCCGGTCGCCTCGCTCGTGGCCGAGGACGACGACCAGGTGCTGACGCGTATGCGCGCGGCGGCCCACGAGGCGCTGCTCGCCGGCATCACGACCGCCCGGGACCTGGGCGACCGGAACTTCCTGTCCCTGACGCTCGCGGACGAGACCCTGCGGGAACCGCACCTCGGCCCCGAGATCCTGGCGTCCGGGCCGCCGATCACCACGCCCGGCGGTCAGTGCCACTTCCTCGGCGGAGCCGTCTCCGGCGAGGCCGCCCTGATCGAGGCCGTGCGGGAGCGGCACGCCCGCGGCTGCGCCGTGGTGGGGATCCTCGCCAGCGGCGGGGCCATGACGTACGGCTCGCCGGCCCATCTCCCGCAGTTCTCGGTGACCGAACTGCGCACCGTCGTCGAGGAGGCGCACCGCCTCGGCCTGCCCGTCGCGGCGCACGCTCACGCGACGACCTCCATACGGGACGCGCTGGCCGCGGGCGTGGACATCCTGGGGTACGTGAGCTTCTGGGAGGAGTGGGGCGTCACCCGCGACCTGGAACTGATGGCCCGCATCGCGGGCAGCGGCACCTTCGTCGGCCTGCCCCTGGGCCGGCGGGGCGAGCCCGTCAGGACCGGTTTCGACGGTCTCGCGCTGCGCGCCGACGGCATCCGGGCGGCGTCGGGTTCCCTGGTGCGGCTGGGGGCGCGCGTGGTCGTCACCTCCGGCGGCGGCGTGGCGCCGCACAAACCGCATGACGTGCTGCCGTACAGCGCCTGCGAACTCGTGGAACTCGGCATGACGCCCCTGGAGTCGCTGAAGGCCATCACCAGTGAGGCCGCCGCGGCGTGCGGGGTCGAGGGCAGGAAGGGCCGGATCCAGGCCGGAGCCGACGCCGACTTCCTGGCGGTCGCCGGCGATCCACTGCTCGATCTCGACGCCCTCCGCGACGTGCACGCGGTCTTCCGCGCGGGCGTCCGGATCCGCTGACGCCGCGGCGTCCCCGTCCGGACGGCTTGATCTGATCTGTCGTCCGCATGGTTGAACGGGCAATAATCGGCGATGTTGTGACGGTGCGACAGCAGTGTCACACGTCGTTGTGAGAGCCCACCCCCCACGGACACAAGGCGGATCGCATGACCAGTTCCAGGACACGCCCGCTCGCCGGTCTCGCCGCGGGCCTCTTCGGTACGGCACTGCTGGCCTTCGCCGGTTCCGTGCAGCCCGCCGGCGCGGCGACCTCCCCGGACGCCGTCTTCTACACCGGTGCCGGCAGGAGCGGATCCGCGATGACCGCGGACCTCGGCAGCACCGCCTGCCAGGCACTGCCGCGTCCCGCGCTCTCCGCGCAGAACCTGTCCGGCACCGACATCGCCGTCTACTACAACCCCGGCTGCCGTCCCGGCATCCCCGGCAGCAGCGGCGACACCGTCTTCGTCCTCGGCAGCCTCCACACGGCGGGCTTCGCCTTCCCCGCCCTCAGCTACCGGGTGCTCGACCGCTGACCCCCTGACCCGGGGTCAGCGGACGATCAGGCGGTTCGGGCCGGCCGGTGTCAGTTCGCCGACGACCGGGGCGCCCGGTACTTCGCCGGCGACCAGGAGTCCGCCGGAGGTCTGTGCGTCGGCGAGGAGGAGGCAGGTGAGTTCGTCGGTGATGCCGAAGTCGGTGTGGGCGGCGACCCAGTCGAGGTTGCGGCGCGTGCCGCCGCTGATGTGGCCGGCACGGGCCGCTTCCCACGCGCCGTCGAGGAAGGGGACGGCGGAGGGGTCGAGCACCGCCGTCACACCGGAGGCCCGGGCGAGTTTGTACAGGTGCCCGAGGAGGCCGAAGCCGGTGACGTCGGTCGCGCAGACCGCGCCCGCCGCCAGCGCGGCCTGAGCCGCGTCCCGGTTGAGCGCCGCCATCGTCTCCACCGCCTGCGGGAAGACCTCCCCGGTCGCCTTGTGGCGGTTGTTGAGCACGCCCAGCCCCAGCGGCTTGGTGAGCGACAGCGGCATACCGGGCCGCCCGGCGTCGTTGCGCAGCAGACGGGACGGGTCGGCGGTGCCGGTCACCGCCATGCCGTACTTGGGTTCCGGGTCGTCGACGCTGTGGCCGCCGGCCACGAGGCAGCCCGCCTGCGCGGCGACGTCCGCACCGCCGCGGAGCACTTCCGCGGCGAGGTCGAAGGGCAGCACCTCGCGCGGCCAGCACAGGAGGTTGACGGCCACGAGGGGCGTGCCGCCCATCGCGTAGACGTCGGACAGCGCGTTGGCGGCGGCGATGCGGCCCCAGTCGTAGGGGTCGTCGACGACGGGCGTGAAGAAGTCCGCGGTGGCGACCACCGCGGGCGCGCCGGGACCGTTCGGCAGCCGGACGACTGCGGCGTCGTCGCCGCTGTCGAGCCCCACGAGCAGGCCGGCCGCGGTGCCGCTGTCCGTCCCCGCCCGGGAGGCCAGCCCGGCCACGATCTCCTCCAGCTCGCCGGGCGGGATCTTGCAGGCGCAGCCGCCGCCGTGGGCGTACTGGGTCAGCCGCACGCCGGTCCGGCGGACGTCGGTTTCCGTCATGGTGCGTCGTTCCTTTCGTGGGAGGGTGCGCCGTGTGGCGCGTTGACAGGCCCGGGGGCCGCGGGTTCGATGGGCGCGTGGCCGGAACGGCGCCGCAGGGAGACGTACAGGTGCCTGGTGGCCCTCCCGGTCTTCAAAACCGAGGTGTCCGAGCAACTCGGGCAGGCGGGTTCGATTCCCGTCCGTCTCCGCCGGCACGTCGCACCCGGAGGGCTCATCCCGCGTCCGCCCCGTCCTCGTCCGGCGTCGGGCCCGCCCCGCGGCAGCGCCGAAGCGCCCCTTCGAGCCGCACCGTGCGGCCGTGCCGGTCCAGGTGTTCCAGCAGCGGGATCGCGACCCGCCGCGTGGTGTCGAGGGCGCGGCGCGCCTCGCTCGCGGTGAACGGCTGCTCCAGCCGCGCCAGGACGTCCGCCGCCCGCGCGTCCGCGCCCGGCAGCAGCACGATGCCCTCGCCGATCCGCAGCAGCGCGCCCGCCGCCTCGGCGGCGGCCAGCAGTTTCGGCGTCAGCCCGAGGTCCGCCAGCCGGTCGGCCTCCGGGGCGCGGAACGGCGTACGGGCCAGATCGGCGCGGACCGCGTCCACGGCCGCGGCCACGGGGGGCGGGAGCGCGGGGCGGCCCCGGCCGCCGTACAGTCGCCCGTCACTGTGGCGCAGCCCGGGCTCGGACGTCAGCAGCGCCTCGACCAGGGAGCGGTCCGGCAGCCCGAGCACCTGACGGGCCGCCTCCAGCGGCATGCCCGGTTCCAGGGGATGGCGCTCCGCGTGGTCGTCGACGGCCCGGCGCAGCCGCGCGCGCAGGTCCGCCCAGTGGGCCGGGTCCGCGAGCCAGTCCCCGGCCACGGGGCCGGACGGCGGGAGCACGCCCATGGCCAGGAGTTCCTGGCGGCGCACCAGCCCCCGGCGGCGCAGTTCCGCCGCCCCGTCGGCGGGCCCGGACGCGCTCCGCAGGTCGGCCGCCCGCGCAGCCGCCGCTCCCCGGCGGGTCAGGCGGGGCGGCCGAACGTCGAGGACGGTGATCCCCGCGGCCACGCGATGCCGCCCCGGATCGCGCAGCAGCGCGACGTCGGCGACGCGCAGCGGCAGGGGCGCGGCCAACCGCAGGCGTGCCGTGTCGTCGCCCAGCGGACGGACCGTCACCGGGACCGCCGCGGACCCCGCGTGCAGGGTCAGCTCACGGGGCAGTTCACGGGCGGAGTCGCCGCACAGCGACACGTCCGCCTGATCGGTCGTCAGCCAGCGGTCCGGGGTCAGCAGCGCGTCGCCCCGGCGCACGTCGGCGGACCCGGGACCGGTGATGTTGACCGCGACCCGCGCGACCGCCCCGACCTCCTCCCGCGGCTCCTTGAGGGACTCAAGTCCGCGCACCCGTACGGGCTTTCCGCTCCGCGCCAGGTGGAGGTGGTCGCCGACCCGCACGGTGCCCGCCCCGAGCGTGCCCGTGACCACGGTGCCCCGCCCCCGTACCGTGAACGCCCGGTCGACCCACAGCCGGACGTCGGCGGTACGGTCGGGGGCGGGCAGTGCCTGGGCCAGCCGGGCGAGCGCCGCCCGCAACGCGTCGAGGCCCTGGCCGGTCACGCTGCTCACGGCCACGCAGTCCACGTCGCCGAGCGAGGACTCCGCGATCCGGGCCAGGGCCTGCTCCCGTGCCGGGCCGGGGTCCGCGAGGTCGCAGCGGGAGACGGCGAGGACACCGTGCCGCACCCCCAGGGCGTCCAGCACGGCCAGGTGCTCCTCCGACTGCGGCTGCCACCCCTGGTCGGCGGCCACGACGAAGACGACGGCCGGCACCGGCCCGACCCCGGCCAGCATGTTGCCCACCAGGCGCTCGTGCCCGGGCACGTCCACGAAGGCGATGTCCCCGGCGTCCGGCAGCCGCGTCCACACGAACCCCAGGTCCAGGGTCATGCCGCGGCGCCGCTCCTCCGCCCAGCGGTCGGGCTCCATCCCGGTCAGGGCCCGCAGCAGCGCGGACTTGCCGTGGTCGACATGGCCCGCTGTGGCGACGACGCGCATCCTCACGACTCCCCGTCCGGCCCGGGGCCGGCGCGGCGCACGACAGCCGCCAGCGCCCCGTCGGCGTCCTCCGGCAGCGCCCGCAGGTCCAGCAGGCACCTGCCGTCCTCGACCCGGGCCAGCACGGCGGGGTCGGCCTGCCGCAGCCGGGCCGCGTAGGCGGCGGGCAGGGACACGGCGGCGCTGGGCAGGGTGACCCCAGGCGCCCCTCCGCCGCCGACCACCGCCCGCGTGCCGACCGCCCTGCTGTCGACGCCCTGCGCACGCAGCTGCTCCGCCAGCCGTTCGGCGCGCTCCCGCAGCCGCGCGGGGTCGGCGTGCAGCGCCGTACGGGTCGGGGTGGCGGGTCCGCGGACCGTCGCCTCCAGCGCGGCGAGGGTCAGCTTGTCCACCCGCAGCGCGCGGGCCAGCGGGTGACGGGCCATCCGCTCGACCAGGCCGGCGCGGCCGAGCAGCAGCCCGCACTGCGGGCCGCCGAGCAGCTTGTCGCCGCTCGCGGTGACGAGGGACGCCCCCGCGCGCAGCCAGGTCGCGGCGTCGGGCTCCTCGGGCAGCGCCGGCTCCGGCGCGAGGAGGCCGGAGCCGATGTCGGCGACCACGGGCACGCCGAGCCGGGCCAGTTCGGCGACCCCGGCCTCGCGCGTGAAGCCTGTGACGCGGAAGTTGGACGGGTGCACCTTGAGCACGAAGCCGGTGTCCGGTCCGACGGCCGCCGCGTAGTCCGCCGGCGTGGTGCGGTTGGTGGTGCCGACCTCCCGCAGCCGGGCGCCGGTGGAGACCAGCAGGTCGGGCAGGCGGAAGCCGTCGCCGATCTCCACGAGTTCGCCGCGGCTGACGACGATCTCCCGGCCCTGGGCGAGCGCGGTGGCGGCCAGCGCGAGCGCTGCCGCGCCGTTGTTGACCACATGGGCGGCCTCCGCCTCCGGCACGTACCGGAGCAGCGCCTCCAGCGCGGACCGCCCCCGCCGGGAGCGCCCGCCGGTGGTCAGGTCCAGTTCCACGTCCGTGGTCCCGGCCGCGGCCATGACGGCCTCGCGGGCCGCGGCCGACAGCGGGGCCCGGCCGAGGTTGGTGTGCAGCAGCACCCCGGTGGCGTTGAGGACCGGCCGGAGCCCGGCTGCGGTGGCCGGCAGTGCGGCCACGGCGTGCTCGGCGACGTCGGCGACGGGCACCTCGCCCGCCCGCGCCCGCTCCTGCACCCGCGCGACCACGTCCTTCACCAGACCCCGTCCCAGCCGCTCCGCCGCCGAGACGAGCCGGGGGTCCGCCAACAGCGCGTCGGTGCGCGGCAGTCGGCGCCGCTCGTCGGGCGGCGCGGTGGAGGCGTGCTCGCGGTCCATCTGGTGCACCTTCGCTCTGGCCCCACTGAAACCCCATCAGATTACGGGGACCGCGGCCAGGGGTGCCCGCGCCACACCGGTTCCTGTTGTGCGGAGGGGCCCGTCCGCGACACCGGGAGCGCCGGTCCCGTCGGCCTCGGCGGCCGTGGGCCCCGCCCGAGGCCGAGCAGCCACGCGGGCCACCGCGGTGTCCGGATCCGGGATGCCGCCCCCGGCGAGGGCCCGTGCGCGGCCCGCGCGCCTCAGCTCAGCGGCGCCGCTCGCGGTTGCACCGCGGAGGCGCCCGGGTCGTGTCAGCCGCTGTCGCTCCCCTGCGGGTGGCGGCCTTCGGCCCTGGCGTCGAGCCGCTCGCGCTGCGGCTTGACCACGTAGGCGGGGTCCTTCGTGGACTCGACCCCCGCTTCGAAGGTTCCGAAGCGCTGGAACGCGCTGCCCGCGAGCAGGGCCAGGCCGCCGAGCGCGGCGACGGTCCGGCTGCGCCGCGCGTAGGTGAGCGCGGCGGCCGCGCCGGCGATGGTCAGGTACTCCGAGGCCCTGCGCATCATGTGCGCGCTGCCATGGGTGAACGTCGAGGTCTCGAACTGCGGCTTGCGGTCGATGAGGTGGGCCGCCGCGATCTCGATCGCGGCTCCGACGACGGCCAGCCGGCGGGCCGGTGCCGCCTCGGCGACCGGCGCGCAGATCATCGCCAGGCCCGCACCGCTGGCGGCGGCGGAGCCGGTGAAGACGAACGGCAGTTCCCGGTGGGCCTCGTGCCAGGCCGGTACCGCGGTCTGGGAAAGCAGGACGGCCGTGTACGAGGCGAGAGCCGGGGCGATCGCGGCCGCGGAGATGCCGCTCAGACGCGCCGCCCACCGCAGGCCGGTTCCGAGAGTGCCCCGGGTGCGCCAGGACCTGGGCAGGAGTTCGACCATCGCGGCCAGGGAGCTGCCCGGCCCGTAGGAGAGCAGGATCCAGGTGCCCACCGACATCGGCGAGCTGGGCTTCGCCACCCGCATCATGTGGTGGAAGCGCAGCGGCCGACCGAGGTCCCCGATCAGGAGGTAGCTGCTGGCCAGCAGTGCCCCGAAGCCGCCGATGCGGCAGGACCGGCACAGATTCGGCCGACCGGTCAGGTCGGCGCCCGCGGCCAGCAGGGCGGCACCCGCCGAGAGTCCGCCGGTGAGGAGGTACGCGGGCACCATCCACTCCCAGACCGGCGGCTTGAGCACCGGGCGTCCGTAGTACGAACGGAAGTCCGCGCGGGGGACCATCGGCTCCTCGCCCCCGCCGCCTCCGACCGCCCTGCCGCCCTTGCGGCCCTTCACCGCGACCGTCCCTTGACGAAGACGGCGGCGGAGGCGGCCAGCATGGCCCCGGCGGCGACGGCCGCGTGCTTCCACATGGAGGGCAGGTCCCGGGTGGTGACGACCGGGTCCGGTGGCAGTCCGTAGACCTCCGGCTCGTCGAGGAGCAGGAAGAAGGCGCCGTCGCCGCCGACCCCGTCATCGGGGTCGCGGCCGTAGAGCTGAGCCTCGGTCACACCCGCCTCGTGGAGCTGCTCCAGGCGGCGGTCCGCCCGCTCCCGCAGCTCGTCCAGCACGCCGAACTGGATGGAGTCGGTCGGGCACGCCTTGGCGCAGGCCGGCTCCAGACCGCCCTTGAGCCGGTCGTAGCACAGGGTGCACTTCCAGGCCCGGCCGTCGTCGGGGCGCCGGTCGATGACGCCGTAGGGGCAGGCGGAGACGCAGTAGCCGCAGCCGTTGCAGATGTCCGGCTGGACCACGACGGTGGCGAACTCGGTGCGGAAGAGGGCGCCGGTGGGGCACACGTCGAGGCAGCCGGCGTGGGTGCAGTGCTTGCACACGTCCGAGGACATCAGCCAGCGGAAGTCCGTACGGGTCTCGGCGCCGCCGGCGGCGCCGGGCAGATCGAAGCTGGGGAAGCCCAGGTCCACCGGCTCTGTGCCCAGTTCACCGCCGGCCCGGTGGCCCTTGCGGATGGCCTCGGCGGCCACCTCGGCCGTCGTCTCCGTACCGGACGGTCCCGTCGGCAGACCGACCAGGCCGGAGTCCTGGGTGCCCAGTTGCCGTTCCTGCTCGATGAAGGCGACGTGCCGCCAGGTGCTGGCACCGAGCGAGCCGGTGTTGTCGTAGGACATGCCCAGCAGGTCGATGCCGTCGGCGGGCACGCCGTTCCACTCCTTGCAGGCGACCTCGCACGCCTTGCAGCCGATGCAGACGGAGGTGTCGGTGAAGAAGCCCACCCTGGGCGGATGGTCCTCGGGATGGCCGGCGTCCGCGGCCGGGTCCGCCAGGGGGCCGAAGAAGCTGTTCCGGTGCTCGCTCATGAGGGGTCCTCCGGCCCGTGCGTTTCGTCCGGCGCCCGGCGACGGCCGTCGGGTGTGATCCTGTGGGCACCGGTCTGCGTGGTGATCCCGGCGCGGCGCCGGTACTCCTCGACGTACGCCAGGAGTTCGGGACCGCGGGGGCGCCTTCCGGGACGGATGTCGCAGGTGAGCACCTTGCTCTCCTGGATCAGCACGTTGGCGTCCGCGACCACGCCGATCAGGTCGTTGACCACGTCGCCAGTGGTGAGCCCGGTGCCGCCCCAGTGGTACGGCATCCAGATCTGGTGCACCCTGCGGCCCTCCAGGCTCAGCGGGGCCAGCCGGTCGGTGACCACCACCCTGGCCTCCACCGCGGTGCGGCTCGTGACCACATGAGCCCAGCCCATGTGGTGCAGCCCCCGCTCGGCGGCGAGTTCGGGGGAGACCTCCACGGTCAGCCCGGGCTGGAGTTCCGCGAGGTAGGGCAACTGGCGGCTCATCGCCCCCGCGGTGTGGTGCTCGGTGAGCCGGGAGGCGGTGAACACGAAGGGGAACACATCGCTGTGCGCTTCCGGCGGCGAGGGGTTGTAGGGGTTGTCGGGCCGTGCGTAGACCATCCGGGCGGGGTTGGACTGCTGGCCGTAGAGCGCGTTGCGCACCGGGGACTCCTCCGGCTCGTAATGCGTCGGCAGGGGGCCGTCGACCAGCCCGGTCGGCGAGAACAGCGCCGCCTTTCCGTCGCCCATCATGATGAACGCGTCGTCCCCGGCCAGCGCGTCGGGACCGGTCGCGCCCGGCGGCGGCCGGAAGTGCGGCGGCTTGTCCACCTGGAAGTCGGGGATGTCGTCCCCGGTCCACACACCGCGTTCCTCGTCCCACCACACGAGGGCCTTGCGCTCGCTCCACGGCCGGCCGTCCGGATCGGCGGACGCCCTGTTGTACAGGACCCGCCGGTTCAGCGGCCACACGAAGCCCCACTGGCCTTCCGCGGCCGGGTGCTCGAAACGTGAGCCGCGGCGCCGTGCGTGGTTGGTCTCGTCGGCGTAGACGCCGCTGTAGATCCAGCAGCCGCACGCGGTGGAGCCGTCCGCCTTGAGGTCCCCGTAGCCGCTCACGGTACGTCCGGTGCGCAGGTCGATGCCGTTGATGTGGCGCAGGACGTCCGCCGCGGAGGGCTCGTCCCCCTCCTCCATGGCGTAGTCCCAGGCCAGGTCGAGGACGGGCCGGTCGCGCTCGTCCCGCGAGCCCTCCAGCTTCTCGCGGACGAGCCGGCCGAGGTGGTAGAAGAACCACAGGTCGGAGCGGCGGTCGCCGATCGGTTCGACGGCCTGGTCACGCCACTGCACCATGCGCTGCGTCTGGGTGAAGGTGCCGGACTTCTCCACGTGCGAGGAGGCGGGGAAGAAGAAGACCTCGGTCTTGCAGGTCCCGGTGGAGATCTCGCCCGTCTCGATCTCCGGCGCGTCCTTCCAGACGGTCGCGCTCTCGATCATCGCCAGGTCGCGGACGACCAGCCACTCCAGGTTGGCGATGCCGAGCCGCTGGAGCCGCCCGTGCGCGGAACCCACCGCGGGGTTCTGCCCGACCAGGAAGAAGCCGTAGACGGTGCCGGCGATCATGTCCATGGCGGTGCGGTAGGTGCCGTGGTCGTCGTTGATGCGCGGCAGGTAGTCGTAGCAGTAGTCGTTCTCGGCGGTCGCCGCGTCGCCCCAGTACTCCTTCAGCAAGGAGATCATGTAGGCGTCGGCGTTCCCCCAGTAACCCTTGCGCATGACATGGCGCACGTCGTCGATGAACCTGGTCAGGCTCGTGTGCGTGACGTTGGGCATCGGCAGGTAGCCGGGCAGCAGGTTGTACAGCGTCGGGATGTCCGTGGAGCCCTGGATGCTGGCGTGGCCCCGCAGGGCGTAGATCCCGCCACCGGGCCGCCCCAGGTTGCCGAGCAGCAACTGGACGATGGAACCGGCCCGGATGTACTGGGCGCCGACGGAGTGCTGCGTCCAGCCCACGCTGTAGACGAGCGCGGTGGTGCGCTCTCGGTTGGAGTTCTCCGTCCAGGCGCGGCAGACGTCCAGGAACTGCCGCTGGGTGATGCCGCAGACCCGCTCGACCATCTCCGGCGTGTACCGGGAGAAGTGCCGCTTGAGCACCTGGAGCACGCAGCGCGGATGCTCCATGGTGGGGTCCGTCGCGATCCGGCCGGCCGCACCGGGCGGCGCCTCGTGCCCGCCGGCCGACTGCGCGGGGGTCGCGGAGATGAGTGTGCTGCCCTGCCTCCCGTCGCCCTCGTCCTCGCACTCGTACGCCCAGCTGGTGCTGTCGTACTTGGCGGTCGCCGGGTCGTAGCCGCTGAACAGGCCGTCCAGGTCCTCGGTGTCCCGGAAGTCCTCGCTCACCAGGAACGTGGCGTTGGTGTACGCCCGCACGTACTCCTCGAAGTGCAGGTCGTTGGAGAGGATGTGGTTGACGACGCCGCCGAGGAAGGCGATGTCGGTACCCACCCTGATCCGCACGTGCTGGTCGGCATGGGCGCTGGTCCGGGTGAACCGCGGGTCGATGTGGATCACCTTCGCACCGAGGGTCTTGGCCTCGGTGACCCACTGGAACGCGACCGGATGGGCCTCGGCCAT
Organism: Streptomyces sp. NPDC088733; assembly: GCF_044751185.1. Taxonomy (NCBI): domain Bacteria; kingdom Bacillati; phylum Actinomycetota; class Actinomycetes; order Kitasatosporales; family Streptomycetaceae; genus Streptomyces; species Streptomyces sp. NPDC088733. The sequence goes on along the minus strand of NZ_JBIVLH010000004.1, from coordinate 301,376 downwards.
GTTCGAGCCCATGATGACGATGCAGTCGGACCTCGTGAGGTTCTCCGGGTAGTCCGTGGCGCCGCCACGTCCGAGCGAGGTTCCCAGACCGGGAACGGTGGCGGAGTGTCAAATACGCGCCTGATTCTCGATCTGCAGGGCACCGAGGGCGGTGAACAACTTCTTGATGAGGTAGTTCTCCTCGTTGTCCAGAGCGGCGCCGCCCAGGCTCGCGAAGCCCATCGTGCGCCGGAGCGGGTTGCCTTGCTCGTCCGCGTCCTGCCAGCCGCGGCGCCGTGCGTCGAGCACCCGGTCGGCCACCATGTCCATGGCCGTCTCCAGGTCCAGGTCCTGCCACTCCGCGGCGTACGGAGCCCGGTAGCGCACCTTCTGCTCCCGGTGCGGCCCGGTGACCAGCTGCTTGCTGGAGGAACCCTTGGGGCACAGGCGGCCGCGTGAGACCGGGCTGTCCGGGTTGCCCTCGATCTGGACGACCTTCTCGTCGTGCACGTAGACACGCTGCGCGCAGCCCACGGCACAGAACGGGCAGACCGAGTGGACCACCCGGTCGGCCTCCTCCGTGCGGGGCCGCAGACCGGTCGACCGCTTCGACTGGACCGCCTTGCCGCGGCCCAGCCGGTCGGCCCCGGTGAGCTGCCGGTACACCGGCCAGGCCTCGATCAACCGTTTCCAGCCCATCCGCCTGCTCCTCCGTGCGGTGGCCCTGCGTCCTCCCGACGCTACCGGCCGGGAGGCCGCTCGCAAGTCCGGGCCAGGCAGGTGTCAGGTGCGGGACGGTGCTGCGGCGTCGCGGACCGCGGTGGTGAGCAGGGCGGTGGCCCGGTCGATGTCGGCCGGGTTCGTCCAGCGGCCGACCGACAGGCGTACGGCGGCCAGGGCGCGGGTGTCGTCCAGGCCCATGGCCCGCAGTACGGGGGAGGGGGTGCGGGCGCCGCTGTGGCAGGCCGAGCCGGTGGAGGCGGCGACCAGCGGCACCGCGGCGAGCAGCTCGTGGGCGGCGGTGCCGTCGATGCTGACGTTGAGGGTGCCGGGCAGGCGGTGCCGGGCGGAGCCGTTGAGGCGGATCCGCCCGGGAAGCGCCTCGGCGAGGCCGTCGTGCAGCCGGTCGCGCAGCGCCGCGGTGCGCCGTACGCCGCCGCCGGCGAGTTCCGCGGCGGCCAGCTCCGCGGCGGTCCCCAGGGCGACGGCGAAGGCGACGTTCTCGGTCCCCGCCCGGAGCCCGCCCTCTTGGCCGCCGCCGTGGACCAGGGGCTCCAGGCCGACCCCCCGCCGTACGTACAGGGCCGCGACGCCCTTCGGGGCGTACATCTTGTGGCCCACGACGGTCAGCAGGTCCACGCCGAGCTCCCGCACGTCCAGTGGGACCTTGCCTGCCGCCTGGGCGGCGTCGCAGTGGAAGAGCGCGCCGTGCGCGCGGGCCAGCCGGGCCAGCTCGGCGACGGGCTGGAGGGTGCCCGTCTCGTTGTTGGCGGCCATGACGGAGACCACGGCGGTCCGCTCGTCGAGTACGGCGGCCAGGCGGGCGGGGTCCACCAGCCCCTCGCCGTCCACCGGCAGACGGACGACCTCGGCACCGTGCAGCCGCTCCAGCGCGCGGCAGGTCTCCAGCACGGCCGGGTGCTCGGTGACCTGGGTGATCACCCGTGACCGGCCGGCCGGGGCCGCCAGCACGGCGCCGCGCAGCGCGAGGGTGTCCGCCTCGGAACCGGAGCCGGTGAGCACGATCTCGTCGGCTCCGGCCCCGATCAGTGCGGCGACCTGCTCGCGGGCGCGGGCGAGGGCCGCCCTCGGCCGCTCAGCGGCCGCATGTCCGCTGGACGGATTGCCGAACCAGCGCTCCAGCCAGGGCCGCGCCGCCGCCGCGACCCGCGGGTCGACCGGTGTCGTGGCGTTGTAGTCCAGGTACACCGGGCCGCCGTCGAGGCCCGGATGGGTCGGCACGTTCACGGGCGGCCTGCGCCTTCCTTCGATGTCCGGTAAGGGGGCATTATTTACCATGTGTCGGGAATGAGCGACTTATGGATGTAATATTTCCCGTTTCGGCGTATCCGCCGCTCGCCCTCGGCTTCTTCGGCCTGGGCACCGGTTACCTGATCTGGGGCCCGCAGGAGTTGTTCGGCTGGCCCCGACGCGACGAGCGCGTGGACCGCGCGCTGGGCACCTGGGGCATCTGGCTCCCGGGCTTCTGCCAGTTGCTGGCCGGCGCGATCCTCTTCGTCGGCCTCACCTGGTTCGAGGTCTTCAAGGCGCCGACCCTCTACATGGCGGCGCTCGCCTTCTCCGCGTACGGCATCCACTGGTTCGCCCTGGGCTGGGACCGCTACCGGGGCAACGACCCCCGCGTGAACGCCGGGGTCTCGGTGGCCTACATGGTGCTGTCGGCCCTGGGCGCGACGGTGTTCTTCGCCGTGAAGGACTGGCCCGTCGGGATCGTCTTCATCGGCCTGTTCCTCGTCTACGCCGCCAAACTCGTCATGTCCGTCGGCGTTCCCGTCGCCGAGCGGGCGATGGGGCTGTTCCGCATCCTGACCGCCTGCTGGCTCATGTACCTGACCTTCGCCGTCGTCGTCGACTTCGCCCTCGGGTACGACTGGCCCACGTAAGTCACCGCGGTCGCATCAGCAAGAGGTCCTCTCCCCACGCGTCCAGCACCGCGCCGTGCCCGGCGCGCCGGGCCGCCGGCTCGACGCGGGCGAACAGGCGGCGCTGCGTGGGCACGTCGCCGGTGCGCGCGACGGTGTCGACCGCGGCCAGCAGCGCGGCGGAGTCCCAGCCGGGAAGGGGGTACCGGGCGAGCTCCCACTCCAGGTACTTGTGGTACGGACGGGGGCGGCGGTCGAGGGCGAAGAGCAGTTCCAGCAGGAAGCCGATGCTCTCGGCGGCGTCGAGGCGGGCGGCGAGGCCGTGGCCGTCCCGGTCGTTCTTCACCGACCGGTAGAGGGAGTTGGCGTAGGCGTCCAGCCATCGGCCGGAGTCGCGGAACGCCTCGCCGGCGCCGAGGCGCGCCTTGGCGGCGACGATGCGGGCGATGCCCCCGTCGAGCCGGTCGAGCACGACGCGTGCGCGGGCGAGGGCGTACCGCTCGAAGCCGGGCATCCCGGCCGCGCGGAACGCGGTCAGGGTGACGACGACGAGGTCCAGTCCGGGGGTGCGGTGGCCCGTGAAGCGGGTGAGGTCCGTCGCCGCGCCGTCGGCGAGGACGACGTACAGGTCGTGGTCGGAGTACGCCGTGGTCATGCCCTCATGGGCCTGTGAGCCCTTGAGGACGAGACCGACGACGGCCGGGTCGGCGAGCGCGAGTTCGGTGAACGCCGCGTAGCTGAGCGGGAGCTGAGGGGGCATCGGTGATCTCCGCGGAGTGGTGGCCGGTCATGGCTGCCGGCGGCCCGCCTGCCGGGGGCCGCCGGTACCGTCCGCGGCGGCGCGGGGCCGCCGCCCGGGAGATCAACGCATCGACGCGATTCTATAGGGCGTGTTTCGAAAGTCCCTCCCCCAGCTACCGCTGGGAGGTGCCCCAGGCACGGCACAGCCTTCGGCCGGGGGTGCCCCCACGCTGTGTTGTCGAATCGTCCGAGTAGCCCACTACGAGGACGACTCTCCGCCTTGCGATGCACCGCGCCTGGGGGGTACCCCCAGCGGTAGCTGGGGGAGCCGCGGGACCCGCCCTCCGGGCGGCCGGCGCTACTTTCGAAACGCGCCCTAGTCGGCGTCGTCAGCGGCCGTTCCGTCCTGTGACGCGCCCTCAGGTCCGCTGGGGGACGTGGGACCCGCCCTTCGGGCGGTGGGGGCCCCAGTGGTGGCTGAGCGCTCACTCGACGACGCGGCCCAGCGGCCGCCCCTCAGCCGAGGGCGCCGTTGCGGGCGTCGCGCCAGAGGTCGACACCGCTCGCGTCGAAGGAGAACTCGTCGATCCGGGCCAGTTCCTCGGCGCTGAAGTGGAGGTTGCCCAAGGCGGCGACGTTCTGCTCGACCTGCTCAACACGGGACGCGCCGATCACGAGCGAGGTGACGCGCTCGTCGCGCAGGGCCCAGGCCAGTGCCATCTGGGCCAGCGACTGGCCGCGGTCGCGGGCGATGCCGGCGAGGCCGCGCAGCCGTCGCAGCATGTCCTCGGAGAGCCAGGCCGCGTCGAACGTCGAGCCGTGCGCGGCGCGGGAGTCCGCGGGCACGCCGTCGAGGTAACGGTCCGTCAGAAGGCCCTGCGCGAGCGCGGTGAAACCGATCACGCCGACGCCCTCGGCGTGCGCGGTCTCCAGCAGGCCCTCGGTCTCGATCCAGCGGTTGAGCAGGGAGTACGAGGGCTGGTGGATCAGCAGCGGGGTGCCGAGGTCCCGCAGGACGGCGGCGGCCTCGCGCGTGCGCTCGGCGTCGTAGGAGGAGATGCCCACGTACAGGGCCTTGCCCTGGCGGACCGCGGTGTCGAGGGCGCCCATCGTCTCCTCGAGCGGCGTGGTGGCGTCGAGGCGGTGGGAGTAGAAGATGTCGACGTACTCCAGGCCCATGCGCTCCAGGGACTGGTCCAGCGAGGCGAGCAGGTACTTCCGGGAGCCGCCGCCCTGGCCGTAGGGGCCGGGCCACATGTCCCAGCCCGCCTTGGTGGAGATCACCATCTCGTCGCGGTAGGGCGCGAGGTCGTTCTTCATGATGCGCCCGAAGGTGAGCTCGGCCGCGCCGTACGGCGGCCCGTAGTTGTTCGCCAGGTCGTGGTGGGTGATGCCGAGGTCGAACGCGCGCAGGGCGATCTCGCGCTGCCGCTCGAAGGGCTTGTCGTCGCCGAAGTTGTGCCAGTAGCCCAGGGAGAGCAGGGGCAGGTCGAGTCCCGAGCGTCCGGTGCGGCGGTACCGCATCGTGCCGTCGTAGCGGTCGGGGTTGGCGACGTGGGGCATGGGACTTCTCCGCGACGTAGGGGGTGGCGTGCGGGGGCCAGCCTGCTGTGCCGTGATTAGGAAGTCCAACAGTCGTCGTCTCTTGGATTGAGCGCTGTGGCTTCTCAATCATTCGACGCTGTCGAGGAAGTCGGCGACGACGCGGTTGAAGAGCGCGGGGTTCTCCCGGAACATCAGGTGGCTGCCCGCCTCGTCGGCGGAGAACACGCGTGCGCGTGCTCCGGGGATCAGGGAGGCGACCCACTCGGTCGTGCCGGGCGGCAGGAAGCTGAGCTCGCCGCCGATGACGAGCGCCGGGACGGTGATGCGGGGCAGGACGTCCCTCCAGTCGTTGGCGTAGTGGTCCAGAAGGAGGTCCGCCGCGTGGCGCGGCGGCAGCAGCCGGGTCTGCTCCACGAGCCACCGCACCTCGTCCTCGCCGAGGGACGGGCTGTGCAGCATGGCGACGACGGCGCGCACGACGGCATCGACAGCATCGGGACCGCCGCGCAGTCCGGCGGCGAAGCCCAGGGGCATGTCCCGGGTGAACACGGCGGCGGGCGGTGCCTCCTGCCCGGCACCGGCGAATTCGGACGACACGACGGGCGACTGGTCGACCAGGACCAGCCGGCCGGTCCGGTCGGAACCGAAGAGGTCCCAGTGGCACCAGAGGACCGAGCAGCCCAGGGAGTGGCCGAGCAGGGTCGCGTCGCGCAGGTCGAGGCCCTCGAGCACCTGGTGCAGGTCCATGGCGAGCCGGGAGGCGCGGTAGCCGTGGGCCGGGCGCTCCGAGCGGCCGTGGCCCCGCTGGTCCAGGGCGATCACGCGGCGGTGGCGGCCGAGTCCGTCGATCTGCGCGGCGAACCCGGCGGCGGTCTGCCCGAACCCGGGGACGAGGACGAGCGGGTGCCCGGGGTTCCCGGATCCGGCCTCCTGATACCGCAGGCGCACTCCGTCGTCGGTGAGGATCTCGCCCTCGCGGCGGCCCGGGACCGGGGTGCTGCTGCCTTCGACGTTCACGGGGTACCTCGCGTGGATCACAGGGTTTCCATGGTAACCACCTGAGGTGGTGTCGGTAGTGGCGTCCTGCGGCCGCTCGCCGTGCGGGAAGCGGAAACGCCCCGAACGATGGGATGAGACGGGACGGCATCGGCGCCGCGGCGCCGTACGGCGAGCACGGAGCGCGATCGGCCATGGCGACTCATCCGGAGGTTTTCCGCTTCGACCCCACCGGGCGCCGGCTTCTGGAGGACAACGCCAGGCTCAGGAGCCTCGGTCCGGCCGTCCGGGTCGATCTCTCGGGCGGCGTGACGGCGTGGTCCGTCACGCGGTACGACCTCGTCAAACGGCTCACGGAGGACGACCGCGTGTCCCGTGACGCCCGGCGCCACTGGCCCGCGCTGGCCGCCGTGGAGGGGGACTGGCCGCTCGCGCCGTTCCTGCTCGCGCCCACGGTGCTCAACGCGCACGGCACCGATCACCGCCGGTTGCGCACCGTCATGGAGGACGCGTTCACGGCGTCGCGCCTGGAGGCCCTGGGGGAGCGGCTGCGCGAGCGGGTGGACGCCGCGCTCGACGCGCTGGGGACGCCCGGCTCGGGCACGGTGGTCGACCTGCGCCGCGGCTACGCGGAGGTCGTCGCGGCCGGGACCGTGTGCGACGTCCTCGGCGTCCCTGAGGAGAGCGTGGAGCGGTCGCGGCGGGCCGTCGGTAGTCTGCTGGAGCCCCCCGCCGACCCGGCGGCGGCCGCCGCGGGCATGGACGACGCCATGGGCTTCCTCGCCGCGCTGCTCGCGGCCAAGCGGGACGACCCCGGGGAGGACCTGGCCACGACGCTCGTGCGGGCCGCGGACATGACGGACGAGGAACGCCTGCTGGCCCTCGTCGTCACCATCGCCGGCGGGGTGCCGTCCACCACCGGTCTCATCGGCAACGCCGTCGTCAACGTCCTCCGGCACACGCGGCAGCGGTTCGCCGTCACGGAGGGCATGACACCGTGGTCCGCGGTCGTCGAGGAGACACTGCGCGCGGACGCGCCGGTGCAGCACATGCCGCTGCGCTACGCGCTGGAGGACATCGACCTCGGGGAGGGCGTCGTGATCCGCCGCGGGGAGGCGATCCTCGTGGGCTTCGGGGCCGGCGGGCGCGACGCGCGGCTGCACGGGGAGACGGCGGCGACGTTCGACGCGGACCGGCGGGACAAGGAGCACGTGGCGTTCGGCCACGGCGTGCACGGCTGCATCGGGGAGACGCTGGCCCGGCTGGAGGCGGCGGTCGCCCTGCCCGCACTCTTCACGCGCTTCCCCGGCCTGGAACTCGCCGAGCCCGCCGAGGCGCTGGAACCGCTGCCCACCATCGTCTTCCACGCGATGGCGCGGGTGCCCGTCCGGCTCTGACGCGACCGCCCGGTGCGCGGAATTCCGGCACCTCGCCGCAATTCCGAATGGCCGGTGCACGGTTGTGCGGTTCCCTTTCCGTCGAGACCGGATTCTCGTCCGCGGCAGCTCCTGAGGCAAGCCGGGGCCGGGGCGGGAATGCGCGGCTGCGCAAGTGGGAAGTCCGGGCTCCAGGAATGTCGCAGCCGACGTGCGCGAACCGGCGGGCGATCTGCCCGTCTTCATGGCGGCTGAAGCGGATTCGCCACGAGGGCAACCCTGTTCACCTGCTCTTCCCCTTCGTGCCGTGAGTCGTGCACGCTTTCCTGCCGCACGGTGAACCGGCTCTTTTTTGAACCTTTTTACTCCTGGCCCGCATCATGCGCACCGAAGTGGCGCCGACATGTGACGGCAACAAACAAGGTATTGACACACGGTCAATGCAGGTCCGGTAATGGTGCGTCGGCGGAACCCTGAATCCGCCGTCGCCGGCCCCGAATTCGGGGCCCTGTCCGGATTGGTGGACTGTGTCGATATCCCCCTCCGCGAGAAGTGCCTCACCGGCCTTCCGCGTACTCGGCCGCGGGGCGGCCGTCCTGGGCGTCGCGGCCCTGGCGCTGCTGGGCCTCCAGCCCGCCGCGCAGGCCCGGCCGACCGAACCTGTCGCCCGCGCGACCGGCCAGGCCGCCGCCCATTCCGCGCCCTCGGCGCAGGCGCGCGCCACCGCGCCCGGTACGACGCCCGGCCTCGAACCCGTCTGCGACACCCCCGCGGAGGGCCGCGCCGCCTGCTACGCGCTCCGCGCCACCGGCCAGCCGCCGCTCCTTCGCCTCAGCGCCTCGGCGACCCCCGCCGGCTTCGGCCCGAAGGACATCCAGAGCGCCTACAGCCTGCCCGCCGACGGCGGCGCAGGGCAGACGATCGCGATCGTCGACGCCTACGACAACCCCAACGCCGAGGCGGATCTCGCCGTCTACCGCGCCCAGTACGGCCTGCCGCCGTGCACCACCGCCAACGGCTGCTTCCGCAAGGTCGACCAGCGCGGCGGCACCTCCTACCCGCAGCCGAGCGAGGCGTGGGTGGGGGAGATCGCGCTCGACCTGGACATGGTGTCCGCGGCGGCCCCGGGCGCCCGCATCCTGCTCGTGGAGACCGACAACGACGGCCTGGAGAACCTTGCGGCGGGCGTGGACGAGGCTGTCGCCCTCGGCGCGAAGTACGTTTCCAACTCCTACGGCCGGCTTGGTGACTTCAGCACTGACCTCGCCACCTACGGTGCCTCCTACGACCACCCGGGCGTCGCCGTCGTGGCGGCGAGCGGCGACAACAGGTACGGGGTCTCCTTCCCCTCGACCCTGCCGACCGTGACCGCCGTCGGCGGCACCACCCTCACCGCCGACCCGGGCACCGCCCGCGGCTGGTCCGAGACGGTCTGGGCCCGGGACAACTACGGACCCGGCTCCGGCTGCGCGCGGAACCAGGCCAAGCCCGCCTTCCAGGAGGACGCCGGCTGCACCGGGCGGAGCGTCGCGGACGTCTCGGCCGTGGCCGACAACGTTGCCGTGTACCTGTCGTACGGCGTCCACGGGACCGGCTGGCAGCGCTACGGCGGCACCAGCGCCGCGACCCCGGTGATCGCCGCCCTCTACGCGCTCGCCGGCCCCCCGCGGCCCGGCACGTACCCCAACGCCTACCCCTACGCGGCCGGCGGCGCCGGGCTCAACGACGTCACCACCGGATCCAACGGCACTTGCGACGCCGCCTACTTGTGCACCGGCGGCCCCGGATACGACGGCCCCACGGGCCTCGGCACGCCCGCGGGCCTGGCCGCCTTCCGCAGCGGCCCGCACGGCACCCTGTCCGGCACCGTGAAGGACTCCGCCACCGGCAAGCCGGTCGCCCACGCGACCGTCGGCTCCGGACTGGACGTCGCCACGACCGACGCCCAGGGCGCGTACACCCTCGACCTGCCCGCCGGCACCGTGAAGGACCTGACGGTGAAGGCCTTCGGCTACACCGCCGCCGCCCCGGCCACGTTCACCATCGCCGACGGCCAGTCCCTGACGCGCGACGTCGCGCTCGCCCCGATCCCGCGCGAGCACGTGCGCGGCAAGGTCACCGACGGCTCCGGCCACGGCTGGCCGCTCTACGCCCAGGTCGCGGTCGCGGGTTCGCCCGAGGCCCCGGTGTGGACCGATCCGGAGACCGGCGCGTACCGGCTCGACCTGCCCCAGGGCGCCGAGTACACCCTCGAGGTCACCAGCAGCCTGCCCGGCTACCGGCCCGGAGGCGGCCAGGTCGACGTCGGCAGGCGAAAGGTCACCGCCGACTTCGCGCTGACCGCCGACCCCGACGCGGCGACCGCCGTCGGTTACACCCTCGAACGCCAGGGCCGCACCGAGACGTTCGACTCCACCACCGGCGCGCCGCAGGGCTGGACCGTCGTGAACGCCCCCGGCACCGACAGCGGCTGGGAGTTCGACGACCCGATCCAGCGGGGCAACCTCACCGGCGGCAGCGGTGCCTTCGCCGTCGCCGAGAGCGACAACGGACCGATCGGCCCGCACCAGGACAGCCAGCTCATCAGCCCCGTCCTGGACTTCTCCGCGGGGCAGTCGGCGGAGCTCTCCTTCAAGACCGAGTACGGGTACAACCCGAACAACCAGCAGATGAGCGTGGACGTCACCACCGACGGCGGCGCCACCTGGACCAGCGCCTGGGTCTCGCCGCAGAGCAGCGACAGCGTGCAGAACCGCACCCTGCACGTGGGGCTCGGCGCCTTCGCGGGGCACAAGGCCGTCCAGGTGCGCTTCCGCTTCGTCGCCAACTGGGGCTACCACTGGGCGATCGACGACGTCTACATTGCCACCCGCACCCTCCTGCCCGCCCCCGGCGGCCTGACCGTCGGCACCGTCCGCGACGCCAACACCGGGGCCGGCCTGGTCGGTGCCACCGTCACCGACCTGAAGAACCCGGGGACCACCGCCACCACCACCGCGACCCCCGACGACCCGGCCGTCGGCGACGGCTTCTACACCCTGTTCGCCGCGGGCCCCGGCAGTCACACCCTCAGTGCGACGGCGTCCGGCCACTCGGCCGCCACGGAGCGGGCCACGGTGCACGCCGACCGAGTGACACGTACGGACCTCGCCCTCGGCGTCGGACGTGTCACCGCGACCCCGGACACGATCAGCGGCACCGTCGCCCAGGGACGGCACACCTCCGTCCGGCTGCGCCTCGCCAACACCGGCACCGGGGCGGTGACCGTCCGTCTGGCCCAGCCGTCCGGCACCGGCTGGCTGACGACGGGCGTCTCCCAGGTGACGCTGGAACCGGGCCGGCGCACCACCGTCACCGTCGTCCTGGACTCCGCGTCCTCCGACGTCACGGGCCCGGGCGACTACCGCACCGAGATCGCGCTCACCGGCGACACCCCCTACGCCATCAGCCCGGTCCCGGTGACCCTGCACGTCACCGCGGCCCACGGCCACGGCGCCTGATCGCCCGTCATTTCCTCGGCCGTCCCCGGCCGGACCGCGGCGCGCGCCGCGGTCCGGCCGGGGACACCATGTCCGGGAGCGGTGTGGCCCGCTGCGCCGTCGCGGCCGAAGGGGTCAGAATCGGGAGGAAACGGACTCGGCAGGGATGGAAGGCGGACGGACGTGCGGCAGTACGATCTCGTGGTTCTGGGTATGGGCAGCGGCAACATGCTGTTCGGCGACGAAACCGCCCATCTGCGCTCCGCGGCCGTCGACCCCGGCCGGTTCGGCGGGACGTGCCTCAACCGGGGCTGCATTCCCAGCAAGATGCTGGTCGTCACCGCCGACGCGGTGGTGGAGGCACGGGCGGCCGCGCGGCTCGGCGTCCACGCGACGGTGGAGCCCGTGCGGTGGCGTACCGTGCGCGACCGGGTGTTCGGACGGATCGACCCGCTCCACCAGGACGCGGTGCGGTTCCGCCGTGAGAGCGGCGTCGACGTGTACACCGAGGCGGCCCGCTTCGTCGCGCCGAAGGTGCTGCAGGTCGGCTCCGAGCGGATCGGCGCGGAGACGATCGTCGTGGCGGTCGGGTCGCGGCCGGTCATCCCCGACATCCCGGGGCTCGACACCGTCCCGTACCACACCTCGGACACCATCATGCGGATCGACGAGGTGCCCGCGTCCCTGGTCGTCATCGGCGGAGGGTTCATCGCCGCCGAGTTCGGTCACGTCCTCGACGCTTTCGGGGCGGAGGTGACGATCGTGCAGCACCGGCCGCGGCTGCTGATGGCCGAGGACGAGCAGGTGTCGGCGCGGTTCACCGAACTCGCCTCGCGGCGGCACCGGGTCCTGCTGGACACCGAGGTCACCTCCGTGGCGCGGCGCGGCGACGGCGTCGCGGTCACCGTGCGGGGGCCGCAGGGCGAACAGGTCGTCGAGGCGGAGGCGATGCTGCTGTGCGTCGGCCGCCGGCCCAACACCGACCGGCTGGACGCCGCGGCGGGCGGTCTGGAACTGGACTCCGACGGCCATATCGCGACCGACGCCGCCTGCCGCGCCTCGGTGCCGGGCGTGTGGGCGCTCGGCGACGTCGCGAACCACTTCCAGCTCAAGCACCGGGCCAACGCCGAGGTGCGGCTGGTGAGCCACAACCTGCTGCACCCCGACGACATCCGCACCCTGGGCACCTCCGCCGTGCCGCACGCGGTCTTCACCCATCCGCAGATCGCGGGCGTCGGCATGACCGAGCAGGAAGTGCGCCGCCGCGGCATCGACTACCTCGTCAGCGTCCGCGACTACTCGCAGACCGCGTACGGCTGGGCGCTCGAGGACACCACCAGTTTCGTGAAGGTGCTCGCGAACCGGGCCGACCGCACGCTGCTGGGTGCCCACATCATCGGACCCCAGGCCGCGACGCTCATCCAGCCCCTGATCCAGGCCATGTCCCTGGGGCAGACCGTGGACCGGATCGCCCGGGACGTGCTCTACATCCACCCCGCGCTCACCGAGGCCGTCGAGCAGGCGCTGCTGGACCTCTGACCCCGCGCGCGGGGTCAGGAGACGCCCGTGACGCTGACCGCCGCCCGGCCGCCGTCCGAGCGCAGGACGATATCGAAGAGATACAGGTCCCCGTCCCGCGGTCCCAGCACCTCCCACGCCCCGGCGCGCAGCGTGCGGGAGACGGTCTCGTGGCGCTCGCCGGGCGCCGATCCGCTGACGGCCACGAGCCGTACCGGCGTCCGCCCCACGTTCTTCAGCGTGACGGAACGGGTCAGGGGGCAGCCGGCGGTGCCCGGGGCGGAGCAGTGCCTGCGCACGTCCCCGAAGTGCGTCAGCCCGCACGAGACCTCGGTGGCGAAGGCGAAGTCGGACGAGCAGACGGCGCCGACGCGCAGGCCGTCCTCCGCGTCGTCCGCCCGGCTGCCCGATCCGGACCCGTGCGAGTGCGCGGCGGCGACGGCGCCCAGCGCGGCGGCGGTGACGAGTACGGCTGCGGCGGCAAGTACGGCGGGCAGGAGTGCTTTCCGCACGTGTGGCTCCCAAGGTCGTGCTGTGGAACGGTCGTTCAGGTCGCCGGGAGTGCGGGGCACGGGGGAAGCCGTGCGGATGGCTCACGCACCCGTCGTGCCGGCCTCGCTGTCGAGTCATGGGGAACGTAGCAGACAGTGTTGACGCTCAGCGGCGCGTGTCCAGGGTGTGGGAGCAGGGCGCGGGGAGTGTTCGTCCGGATTGATGAGCATATATCCGGCGTGTTGGGCGCTTCCGGTGTCGCGGAGGCGTCAGGTGCACACCGAATCTCCATAACACTGTTTGACACTTTTGAACGTGAGTGCCAACGGCAGCGGCCCTGCCGGGTCTCAGAAGTGCGTCGCGATGCCGAACACGCGGCGGAGTTGGGTCATGTCGTGCCGGTCGTGGTCGGCCGGCTCGTAGCCCTGGTGGAAGTGGACCTGCTGTGCCGCGGAGAGACAAGGGACGACCGTTCCCTCGATCACGCCGGTGGTGAAGCAGGACGCGGGATACCGGAAAGGGCGGTCGGGGTCCGGGGAAGCCTGTACGGCGGAGCCGTCCGCCGCGAAGGACAGGGGATGGAGGTCGAGCTCCCGCCCGCGCGGGTCCGTCACGACGAACCGTACGGGCCGCCAGTCCAGCGTCTCGGCGAAGCCCGCGTCCGCCAGCGCGGCGACGACGGCCGGCTCCTGCTCGGCGCGGTGCATCAGGTCCAGATCGCGGTGCGGCCGGGTCTGCTCACCGACGAGGGCGTCGATGCCCCAGCCGCCGCCGATCCACACCTCGGTGTGCGCCCGCCGCAGCAGGGCGAGTACGGACAGGACGTCGGACGCGGTCATCATGCGGTGCCCCCCGCACGGGCCGGGCGGGCCGGGACCTCGAAGAGGAGTTCACGGCCGTCCTCCTCGTCCCACTGCTCGCCCACCTCGGCGAAGCCGAAGCCCGCGATCGTGGCCAGGGACGCCCGGTTGTCCGGCGCGACGGCCGCCCGCACGGTCAGGACCGAGGGCTCAGCCGCCGCCCGGCGCAGCAGCTCGGCCACGGCGGAGCGGGCGTACCCCCTGCGGCGGAAGGCGGGAGCCACGGAGTACCCGATTTCGACCGTGCCCGTCCCGTCGGGAGGCCCGTGGAAGCCCGCGTGCCCGACGGCCAGGCCCTCGTCCCCCACGAGGACCTGCCGCACCATCCACCGCGCCAGGCCGGGATCGGCGGCCATCTGACCGAGCCGGTACCGCCACAGCCACAGGGCCCGGTCGGTCAGGAAGTACGCCGTCAGCGGCACGCCCGTCAGCGCACCGGCTCGGGGGAGGTCCCCGTCGAGCAGGGCCGCCATCGCCGCGCCGGACAGTTCCGCACAGCGCACCCGCCGCGGTCCGCGGTCGTCGAAGTCATCGGCCACAGGCGGATGTTCGCCGACCGGACCGCGGCGCGTCCAGCGATTTCCGGCGCGCGGACACCGGTGGGGGTCAGCCGGTCAGCCCTTGCCGCCGCGTTCGAAGGGGATCTTCTCCCCTGCCTCGACGGCCATCGGGAGGCGGTTCCCGGCGGGCGGGAGGGGGCAGGTGGCGAGGTCGGTGTAGGCGCAGGGCAGGTTGGCCGCGCGGTTGAAGTCGAGGCGGACCCGGCCGTCGGGGCCGGGTGCGTCGATCTGGAGCGAGCGGTTGGCGGCGTAGGTGGTCACGCCGGAGGTGGCGTCGGTGAAGAGCGCCATCAGGCTGCCGGGGCGGACTCCGTTGAACACGGTGAGCCGGTACGTGGTCCCGTCCCAGGCGAATTCCACCTGGCCGGGGGAGTCGTAGACATGCTCCAGCCCCTCGGTGACGGCGCCCACGGTCACGGCGCGCGGGGTGTCGAACGGCACGAAGCGGCCCTCGCGGGCCCAGCGGGGGTCCGGGGCGTAGGCGGGCGTGCCGGCGAAAGCGGTGCGCAGGGTGTTGCCGGGGTGACGGGGGCGCACGATGTTGTGCCCGCCGCGCTTGGCGACCTCGATCACCGCGTCGCCGTGGCCCGCGTACACACTGTCCCGCTCGCCGATCACCCCGAAGTCGTAACGGCCGCGCACCGCCGTGCCGTCGACGGTCAGCTCCTCGCCCTCGGCGAGCTCGACCACCACGCGGTCGCCGGCGGCCAACCAGCTTCCGGGGGCGTCGTCGAAGCGCTCGGGCTCAGGGCCGAGCCAGCGCAGACTGGTGATCGCCAGGAAGCCGTGCGGCCCGGCGAGCGTGTCCTCCTTGGCGCGGTGCCAGCGTTCCCACTCCTCGGTGAAGGCGGCCGGGTCGACGGCCTCCCGCGACTCCGCCCGGTGGCTGTCCTGCACGGTCATGTCCACTCCTTCGCCCGGCGATGTGAGCTGTCCCACCCCCGTACAACCCCGTCGGCCCGGCGCGTCATCCCCGGAACGACGGGAAATCCCGGCGGCCCCGGAATAGCGCCGCGCCCGCCGCGGGTTGCAGCGGGCACGGGTGCGCGCCGTGCACCCCGGGGACCGAGGACGAGGGAAGGGCCGGCGGTGCGACGAGGTGAGCTGGCCGGGTTCCTGCGCAGCCGCCGGGCGGCGCTCCAGCCCGAGGACGTGGGTCTTCCCCGCACCCGGCGGCGGCGTGCCGAGGGGCTGCGCCGCGAGGAGGTCGCCGTCCTCAGCCATGTGTCGACCGACTACTACAGCCGGATCGAGCAGCAGCGGGGACCCCGCCCCTCCGAGCGCATCCTCGCCGGGATCGCCGAGGGGCTGCGGTTGTCGCCGGACGAACGCGACCACCTTTTCCGGCTCGCCGGCTACGTCCCGCCGCGCCGTGAGCCGGAGGCGGACGGCGTCAATCCGGGGATCCGGCGGATCCTGGACCGCCTGGGCGACACGCCCGCGCAGATCGTCAACCACCTCGGTGAGACCCTCGCGCAGAACCGGCCGGCCCGGCTGCTGCTCGGGGACCAGACCCGCCACACGGGCCTCGCGCGCTCCCTGGCGTACCGCTGGTTCACCGACCCCGGGACGCGGCTGCCCCTTCCCGCCGACGAGCACGCGCGGCACAGCCGGACCCTGACCGCCCAGCTCCTGGCGGCGCACACCGCGGGCGGCTCCGACCCCCGCGTCCGCGTCCTGGTGGACGCGCTGCTCGACGCCAGTCCCGAGTTCGCCGCGCTGTGGCGCGAACGCCCCGTGCTCGGGCCGTACTGCGAGCCCAAGACGATCCACCACCCCGACGTCGGCCCCCTCCGCCTTCACGGTGAGAGCCTGGCCGACCTCGACCAGTCGCAGATCCTGACCGTCTTCACCGCGGAACCCGGCAGCCCGAGCGAGGAGCGGTTGCGGCGGCTGGCCGGCGGCCGGACCTGACGGGCGTGCCGGCGCCCCCGCACGCCGGGGTGCCGCCGCGAACGGCAGCACCGGCGTCCGGGGGCGCACGGTTCACGGACGGTAGACCACGCCGGGCCGCGGGACGGCCGGGGCGAGCAGCTGGGAGACGGTGACCAGGGTGTAGCCCCGCTTTTGGAGGGTGTCGATGATCGTGGGCACGGCGGGGACCGTTCCCCCGTAGCTCTCGTGGAGGAGGATGATCCCGTCGCGGTGGGTCTGCTCCAGGATGCGCTTGATGATCGTGTCGGTGTCCCTGGTGGCGAAGTCGCTCGCGGTCGCGCTCCACAGCACCTGTGCCAGACCCAGCCGCTTCATGACGCCGGACACGTCGTCGTCGGTACGGCCCTGAGGGGGACGCATCACTGTCGGCGTGTGCCCGGTGATCGCCCGTACCTCCTGCTGCACGGGGGCTATTTCGTCGGTGATCCCTTTCTCGTCCAATGCGGTGAGATTCTTGTGCGACCAGGTGTGGTTGCCGATCTCGTGGCCCTCGCGGGCCATGCGCAGCACCGTTTGCGGATAGGTGTCCGTGTGCCCCTTTCCCTGGACGAAGAAAGTGGCGTGGACGTGCTTTTCCTTCAGGATGTCGAGCAGCGCCGGGGTCGGTCTGCTGGGGCCGCCGTCGAAGGTGAGCGCGACGCATTTGTCCGTGGCGCAGTCGACGGCCGGCTGCGGATCCCCGGTCCCCGCCGCCGCGGCGTGCTCCCGCTCGTCGTGCGGCGAGGTCACCCCGTGGAGTGTTCCGCACGCGGCGGTCGATGCCGCGGCAGCCACGGTGATCAGGGCGAGAACGGCGCGGACGCCGCGTCGGGGGCGCAGTGTCACGAGCCCAGGTCCGCGTCCGTGCGTGCCCGGTGCGCCCCACGGCGCAGCAGTCCCGTCGAGACGCCGAGCACGATCACGCCCGCCGCGAGCACGACGGCCGCGCCGAGGCCCGGGATCTGCACGAGGGCCAGCGTCGCGTGGGCCCAGATCCGCTCGACGATGTGCACGGCCGCGTAGAGCGTGACGACGACTCCCGCGAATGCGGCCGCAATGGCCGCGACGCTGGTCCTGGAAAGGTTCTTGGAGAATTGTTCGAAGTTCATGGCGCCGACGCTACGGAGCGGCGGGGGGCGCCGAATTCGGCCATGCGGAGGTAGTGCGCGCAGCCGAAAGAACCACCGGGACAGGGCGCCTTCATCCTTTGGTACAGGAATTCACCGCGCGCCCCGTCACGAGTTGGCGGGCGGGCGGAGCGCCCTTACGGTGGCGAGCGTGATCGACCTCCGGCAGCAGTGGCGCGAGCGGCCGCGTCTCGCCGACGCCTTCGTGGTGGCCTCGGCGGCGGCGCTGACCGCGCTCGTGGTGCGGTCGGACGCGGGGGGTCTGCCCGTCCAACCCCTGCTGTCCTCGCACGCCGCGCTGTCGTGGCTCGTTCCGTACGTCGGGGGACTGGACGCGCGGGGCATGACCGTGCCGCTGCTGGGGTGCGCGGCGCTCTACTGGCGCAGGCGCTTCCCGGTGGCCCTGGCCCTGGCGCTCGTCGTCCTGGCCACCGCGTGGCCGACCGGCGTGCCGCTGCTGGTGGCCCTGTTCACCGTGGCCGCCCGCCGGCCGGGGCGGACCACCGCCGCGGTCACCGGCTTCGCGCTGCTGCCGGTTCTGGCGCGGCCGTTCGTGACGGCCCTGCTCAACCCCCTGAGCGTGGCCATGGCGGTGGCGGGAGTCGCGTTCGTCGGCGGCACCGTGGGCTGGGGACTGTGGGTCGGGGGTGTGCGGGAACGGGAGGCGCGTGCCGAACGCGAGGCCGCGCTGCGCGCCGACCGGGCGCGGCAGCAGGCGCGCGAGGAGATCGCGCGGGAGATGCACGACGTCCTGGCGCACCGGCTGACGCTGCTGAGCATGCACGCGGGTGCCCTGGAGTTCCATCCGGGCGCCGCGCCCGCACAGGTCGCCGAGGCCGCGGGCGTGATCCGGCAGAGCGCGAGCCAGGCGCTGGAGGACCTCCAGGACGTGCTGCGGGTCCTGCGCGCCCCCACGGTCAGTCCGCACGCCGAGCCCCCGCAGCCCTCACTGGGCGACCTGCCGCGGCTGATCGAGGAGGCACGCGCGACCGGCGCCACCGTGGAGACGCACCAGGAACTGGAGGATCCGGCCACGATGGACCCGGCCACCAGCCGTACCGCCTACCGCGTACTGCAGGAAGCCCTCACCAACCACCGCAAGCACGCCCCCCGTACACCCGTCAGCCTCACCCTCACCGGGGGCCGGCGCTCCGGGCTGACCGTCGGCGTCGCCAACCCCGTGCAGCGCGAGCCCGCGACCCGCGGGCCCGGCTCGGGGCAGGGCCTCATCGGCATGAACGAACGCGTGCGCCTGGCCGGCGGGCGCATGAGCCACCGCCACACCGCGACCGACTTCCGACTCGACGTCTGGCTGCCATGGACAAGATGACCCGCCTGCTCATCGTCGACGACGACCCGCTCGTCCGCTCCGGCCTGCGCCTGATGCTGTCCGCCGCGGACGACATCGACGTGGTCGGCGAGGCCGAGGACGGTGCCGACGTCCTGCCGCTGGCCGAGGCCCACCACCCCGACCTGGTCCTGATGGACATCCGCATGCCGCGCATGGACGGGCTCGCCGCCACCGCCGCGCTGCGGCGGCTGCCGCGGGCGCCCGAGGTGCTGATCCTCACGACCTTCACCACCGACGGCTACATCCTCGGCGCGCTGCGGGCCGGGGCGGCGGGCTACGTCCTCAAGCACACGCCCCCGGCGCAGATCGTGGCGGCGGTGCGCAACGTGATGGCGGGGGAGCCGGTCCTGTCGCCCGACGCCGTCAAGCAGCTCATCGACGCCGTCACCGGCACCGCGCCGGGCGCCCCCGCGGACCGTACCGAACAGGACCGGGCGGAGGGCCTGTTGCGGCTGCTCGGCGACCGAGAGCGGGAGGTGGCCCTCGCCGTCGCCCAGGGCATGACCAACGCGGAGATCGCCGCCTCGTGCTTCATGAGCCTGCCGACGGTCAAGTCGCACGTCTCCCACATCCTGACCAAGCTCGACCTGAACAACCGGGTCCAGATCGCCCTGCTGGTCTACCGCGCGGGGCTGGTCTGACCGGCCGGGCGCGACCGGGCCGTTCCTTCCGCCGTTCTGCGCGGTGGGACTGCGAACGCCGGTGCGGCAGTGGGAGACTGGCCCCGACGAGTCGTTCAGGGGAGTCGAGATGAGCGCTGCTGGGCCGGGCGGTGAGTCCGTGGCCCGTTCCTGGACCGACACGCCCCAGGGCGGCCCGACCGTGCTGCGCATCGTGCTCGGCACGCAGTTGCGCCGGCTGCGCGAGGACCGGGGCATCAGCCGGGAGGCCGCGGGGGACGCCATCCGCGCCTCGCACGCGAAGATCAGCCGCCTGGAACTGGGCCGGGTGGGCTTCAAGGAGCGCGACGTCGCGGACCTGCTCACCCTGTACGGCGTGGCGGACGAGCGGGAGCGCGGTGAGCTGCTCGGACTGGCCCGCCGGGCCAACACCCCCGGCTGGTGGCACCAGTACGCCGATGTCCTGCCCGGCTGGTTCGAGACGCACATCGGCCTGGAGGAGGCCGCGCACACCATCCGGACGTACGAGGTGCAGTTCGTGCCGGGCCTGTTGCAGACCGGGGCGTACGCGCGGGCCGTCATGCGGCTCGGCCACCCCCGCGCGACCGAGAGCGAGGTCGGGCGTCGTGTCGCCATGCGGATGACCCGTCAGAAGCTGCTGACCAGGCCGGGAGCGCCCCGGTTGTGGGTCGTGCTGGACGAGGCGTGCCTGCGCCGGCCGCTCGGCGGCGTCGAGGTGATGCGCGGTCAGCTGGAGTACCTCATGGAGGCCGCCACGCTGCCCCATGTGACGCTGCAGATCGCGCCGTTCGACGTCGGCGGCCTGGCCGCGGCGGGCGGGCCGGTGACCATCCTGCGCTTCTCGGAACCCGCGCTGCCCGACATCGTCTACCTGGAGCAGCTGACCAGCGCCCTGTACCTGGACAAGCAGGAGGACGTCGAGCACTACCTGACGGTCATGGACCGGCTGGCGGCCGAGGCCGAACCGCCGCGCAACTCCGCCCGGTTGCTGGCGTCCTTGATCGACCGGCTCGGCTGAGGGGCGGCGGCACGCGGCCGGATCGGCACACTATCCTTGCGCACGAGGGTGGTTGGGCGACGCGGTGTGGAGAAGGATGGCCGGCATGACGGAACAGGATTCCTGGGTCGACCAGACGAAACCCAGCATCGCGCGCGTGTACGACTACCTGCTCGACGGCAAGGACAACTACGCCGTCGACCGGGAGATCGGTGATGTCTTCAAGCGGGACCTGCCCGGTTCGGTGGCGATCGCCTTCGCCAATCGCGCCGCCCTGGTCCGCGCGGTCCGGGAGATCGCGACGACCACCGACGTGCGGCAGTTCCTCGACCTGGGCAGCGGTCTGCCGACGGCGGACAACGTCCACCAGGTCGCCCAGCGGCACGCGCCGGGCTCCCGCGTGGTGTACGTGGACAGCGACCCGATCGTGCTGGCCCACGGCCGGGCCCTGCTGGAGGACAACGACGACACCCGGGTGATCCAGGCGGACGTGCGGGAGCCCGAGGGCATCCGCGAGCACGCGGACACCCTGGAACTGATCGACTTCAGCCGCCCGGTGGCCGTCATCTTCAGCGCGATCCTGCACCACGTGAACGACGACGAGGACCCGGCGGGCATCGTCGCCTACTGGCGCGAGCAGGTGCCGTCCGGGAGCTACTTCTTCGTCAGCCACTTCCGGTCGGGCAACAACCCGCAGACCGTGGAGGCCGAGCGGGTCCTCCAGCAGACGTTCGGGCGCGGCCGGTGGCGCACCGACAAGGAGATCGAGGGCCTGCTGGACGGGCTGGAGATGCTGGAGCCCGGGATCGTCCCCGCGTCCCTGTGGCGGCCCGAGGCGGCCGACGCCTCGCAGATCGGCCAGGCGGAGCGGGAGCTGACGGTCTGGGAGCACCTGATCGCCGCCGGGATGGCCCGCAAGCCGTAGTCCGCCGCGGCGGACCGGCACCGGGCGGCCCGCCCGGTGCCGGCGCCTGCCGTGCTGCCGGTCGGACCTGGGCCTGCCTCGCCCGCCGACGGCGGAGTGCTCGGAGCCGGTGACGAACGAGACGTCCGGCCCGGCCAGGAAGGCCGCGACCGCCTCCCCGGGCGCGCCGCCCTCGGCCGCCATGACGGAGGTCTTCGGGGGAGGCCGCCGGAGCCGTGGCACGTGTCCCGGCGGGTCCTGTGCTGCGGACGACCTCGTCCAGGCCCACCCGATTGTGGACGGGGCAGTCAAGAACAGATACGGTGGGCGCATGGCACGACCCCGGAGCTTTGACGAGGACCAGGTACTGCGCGCGGTCAGGGACCGGTTCTGGTCGACCGGCTACGCGGGCACCAGCGTCGACGACATCCTGCGCGACACCGGACTCGGCAAAGGCAGCCTCTACGGAGCCTTCGGCGACAAGCACCAGCTGTTCCTGCGCGCGTTCCGCGACTACTGCGACGGGCTCGTCAAGGCCATCGGCGACCGCCTGGAAGGCCCCGACGAGGGCGCACTGGAGCGCCTGGGCGGGCAGGTGCGGGACGTCGCCGCGGCCACCGCCTCCGACGTGGACCTGCGCGGGTGCCTGCTCGCCAACGGCACGGCCGAGCTCTCCGGCCGCGACCCCGAGGTCCAGGCGATCGCCCGGCGCACCTTCGCCGCGCTGGAGGAACTCTTCACCGCGTGCGTCGCGGCCGCCCAGCGCGCGGGCGACATCGACCCGGCCGCCGACCCCGCGCGCCTCGCCGCACTCCTCCTTGCCGTCATCCGCGGCATCGAGGCCCTCGGCAAGGGCGGCAGCGGCCCCGAGTCGCTCCACGCCGTCGCTGACACCGCGATGGCGCTGCTGCCCCGCCCGTAGGTGCGGGGCGGACCGCGCTCCGGAATCAAAGCTTCCGCCTGATGGGCGGCTGTTGTACGGTGTGCCGGATCGCCCGTGCGGCACTTCCCGGCCCGCTCCCGGCCGCGGCCGATGCCGCCCGCTCCCGAACGGCGGGCGTTCGTACCTTCCGGCACGGTATGTGCCGGGGCGTTGCCAGGGCCGCACGACGACGTGGGCCCGGCCCGGTGGGGTGATCCCGGCCGGACGTGTGCCTCACCGGCGGGCGACGCACCACATCGACGATGCGGATCGGCCGGTCCGTGCTGCCTCCCACCGGCATCCCGGCGCGCCTGCACGATTGGGGACGGCATGAGTCACAACCCGCTGGAGACCGACGCGGCCGACGTGGCCGAAATGGGCGGCCTGGTGGCCGCGCGGATCGCGCAGTTCGTGGCCGGGATCCCCGACCGTCCCGTGGACAACGTGTCCACTCCCGAGGAGACCGCCGACCTGGTGCGGGCGTTCCTCGCGCCGCCCCCGGAGACGGGCGGAGAGCTCAAACCGCTGCTGGACCGGCTCGACGAGGCGACGGCGTGCGCTGTGGAGACCACAGGACCCGGCTTCCTCGCCGCCGTCCCCGGCGGGGGGCTGTACAGCTCCGCACTCGGGGAGTTCTGGGCTCGCGCCACCAACCGCTACGGCAGTCTCGCCGTCGCCGCGCCCGCCTTGGCCGCGCTCGAGGAGAGCACCGTGCAGTGGATGGCACGCGACGTGTGCGGACTGCCCGAGGGCAGCGGCGGCCTGCTGACCACCGGCGGCTCCATGGCCAACTTCTCGGCGCTGGTCGCCGCCCGCCACGACAGACTCGGCGAGGACATCGGCGAGGGAACCGTCTACACGACCCCCCACGCACACCACTCGGTCGCGAAGGCCGCCCTGCTCGCGGGCATCAAGGCGCGCAACATCCGCAGCGTGCCCTGCGACGGGCGGCTCGGCATGGATGTGCCGGCGGCGGAAGCGATGGTGCGCGCCGACCGCGCGGCCGGACGGCGCCCCTTCCTCGTCGTCGGGTCGGCAGGCACCACCGACACCGGGACGATCGATCCCCTGGCCGCGATCGCCGACCTGGCGCGGCGGGAGGGCCTGTGGTTCCACGCCGACGCCGCCTACGGGGGGTTCTTCCGGCTCACCGAGCGCGGACGGGCCGCCCTCACCGGCCTGGAACGCGCCGACTCGGTCACCCTCGACCCGCACAAGGCGCTGTTCCTGCCCTTCGGGACCGGCGCCCTCGTCGTCCGCGATCCGCGGACGTTGCGGGCCGCCTTCTCGGGCACCGGCACCTATCTGCAGGACGTCGGCTCCTACGACGGCCTGCCCGACTACGCCGGCATGGGAGTCGAGCTCAGCCACGAGGTGCGCGGGTTGCGGCTCTGGCTCCCTCTGCACCTGCACGGCGTCGCCGCCTTCCGGGCCGCTCTGGACGAGAAGCTGGACCTGGCGCGGCACGTCCACGACCGCCTCTCCGCGATACCCGCCCTGGAGCTGCCGCTGCGGCCCGAGCTGAGCACCGTCGTGTTCCGGGTCCGGCCGCACGGCACCACGCGGGCCGCCGCCGAGCAGGCCGACCGCGCGACCCGGCGCCTGCTGGAGGGGGTCAACGCCGGCCGCCGCGTCCTGCTCCAGAGCACCGTGATCGACGGGCGGCAGACCATCCGCGTCTGCGTGGTGTCCTACCGCACCCACCGGGACCGGATCGACGAACTGCTCGACCTCGTCACGGCCGAGGCGGGGAGGGCGGCCTCCGAGGGCACCGGGCCGGGGTCGTGATTCCCGTACCGCGTGCGCCGGTCGGCCGTCCCCGCCCGTGCTACGGGATGCGGTCGGTGAGGTCCAGGACCGGAGGATCGGTCCGGAACGCCTCCGGGTACTTGGCCGCGGCGCCGGTGTTGAGCACCACGACCTCCTCGTCGCCCGACAGCCATCCCCGTTCCCGCAGGACGCGCACCGCCGACAGGGTCGCCGCGCCCTCGGGGCAGAGCAGGGCGCCGTCCGCGGCGGCGCACGCGTCGCGGTCGGCGAGCAGTTCCTCGTCGGTGACGGCGACGGCCTGGCCCTTGGTCTGGTACAGGGCGTCCAGCACCATGAAGTCGCCCAGCGCCTTGGGGACGGTGATGCCGAACGCGACCGTGCGCGCGTCCTGCCAGGGCTCGCTGGTCCGCTCGCCCTTCTCGAAGGCGCGCACGATGGGGGCGCAGCCGGTGGACTGGACGCTGACCAGGCGGGGCAGCGGGCCCTGGAGCCAGCCCAGCTCGCGCAGTTCGAGCAGGGCCTTGTGGATGCCGATGAGGCCGACACCGCCGCCGGTGGGGTAGACGATGACGTCGGGCGCGCGCCAGCCGAGCTGTTCGGCGATCTCCAGGCCCATCGTCTTCTTGCCCTCGATGCGGTACGGCTCCTTGAGCGTGGCCGCGTCCATCCACGTGCCGGGGTCGGCCGCGATCTTCTCCGCGACGAGCCGTCCCGCGTCGCCGATCAGCCCGTTCACCAGGTACAGGTCGGCGCCCGCGGCCGCGCACTCGGCCCGGGTGATGGCGGGGGCGTCCACGGGCATGGCGATCAGGGCGTCCAGACCGGCGCGGGCGGCGTAGGCGGCCCACGCCGCGCCGGCGTTGCCGTTGGTGGGCATGGCGATGCCGCGTGCTCCCAGCTCGCGGGCCCTGGCCACGCCGACCGCCGCGCCGCGGGCCTTGAAGCTGCCGGTGGGCACCAGTCCCTCGTCCTTCATCACCAGGCCCGGGACGCCGATGGCCTCGCCGTAGCGGGGCAGCGGCACCATCGGGGTCATGCCCTCGCCCAGGCTGACAACGTTTTCCGGCGCGCGGACGGGCAGCAGCTCGTGGTAGCGCCACAGCGAGGGCGGCCGCTCCGCGAGGTCCGCGGGGGTGAGCGAGGCGCGCAGCCGCTCCAGGTCGTAGCGGGCCAGCAGCGGCGAGCCGCAGGCGCAGAGGTTCTGCACCCGGTCGGCGTCGTGGCGGCGGCCGCACCGCGCGCACTCCAGATGCGTGAGCGTGCTGAAAGGCAAGGTCATCCTCCCTTCCTACCCCGGCGGGGCGGGCCGTGGGAACACCCGCCGGCCGGGCCGGGACGCCCGCCTCACCGGACCGCCACCGCACGACCGCCGGGCTGTCATCGGATCAATCGCGGAACATCCTTGAACGTCAGCCCCGTTGACAGTCAATCAGCTACGGCTCAATCATCAGACGTCCGATGAATCGAGTCGCCTTTGGGGGGCTGTTCATGGCCAGCTATCCACGACGCCAGGTGCTGGGAGCCGCGGCCGGTGCCGCCGCCCTGGCCGCCGTACCGCTCGCCGGCCCGGCCGGCGCCGCCGAGCCCGCGGCAGGGCTCGCGGGGGAGCGGGGGACGGGCCCCTGGGCCGCCGTCCCGGATCCGGTACCCGTTCCGCTCGACGCGCTCTTCGACAACGACGGCATCGACACCGCGGCCGCCGGCGGCGGCGACTTCGACGGTTCCGGCTACACCTTTCCCGGCGAGGAACTGCCCTCGGGCCGGATCGAGGTGGGCGGCATCCCCTTCCTGTTCCCGGCCGCCGGGGCGGGGACGTACAACAACGTGGTCGCCCGGGGCCAGCGCATCGACCTGCCCAGGGGCCGCTACCTGTCCGCCGTCTTCCTGACGTCCGGCAGCTACGGCAACGCCTCCGGCACGGCCATCGTGCACTACGCCGACGGCTCGACGACCACCGCGGGGCTCGGCGGCGCCGACTGGTACGCGACCGGCGGCCCGCTGTCGGCGCCGTACCGGTACACGCCCGGCGGCGGCACCGACGCGCACAGCGTCGGCATCCAGGTCGCGGAGGTGTGGATCGACCCGGGGCGCGAGGCCGTCGCCGTCTCCCTGCCCGACATCGGGCCCGCCGAGGAGGGCCGCACGGCCCTGCACGTCTTCGCCCTCTCCCTCCAGCCGCCGGCCGAGGGACGGGCGCTGCTGGTGCGGGACGCGCACTCCACGCACTCGCTCCTGGAGTCCTCCGGCGCGCAGAGCGTGGAGGCCACCGTCCTGAACGCCGGCACCGTCGCGGTCCTCGCCCGCGACGAGGTGTGCGTGACCGTGGACGTCCCCGGCGCCCGCACCGTCGAGCCCGTCCGCATCCGTCGCCTCGGCCCCGGCGAGCAGGCCCGGGTCCGCGTCGGGATCCGCAACCGCCCGGGGACCGCGCCCGGCACCCGGCAGGACGGCACCGTCACCGTCCGCGGCCGCGGCGCCCGCGCCGCCGCGGCCGGCGCCGCCCTGACCCTGGGTACCGCCGACTACGAGCCCACCGAGACCTCCCTCTCCGGCCACCAGGCGCCGTACTGGTTCCAGGACGCGAAGTTCGGCATCTTCGTCCACTGGGGCGTGTACTCGGTGCCCGCCTGGTCGCCCGTGGGACAGCAGTACGCCGAGTGGTACTGGAACAGCATGCAGAACCCCGGCGACGCGGTGTACGCCTACCACCGGGCCACCTACGGCGAGGACTTCGCCTACGACGACTTCATCCCGATGTTCACCGCCGAGAAGTTCGACCCGCGGGCCTGGGTGGAACTCTTCGGGGACGCCGGGGCCCAGTACCACGTGCTCACCTCCAAGCACCACGAGGGATTCGCCCTGTGGGACAGCAAGGTGTCCGACCGCAATTCCGTGAAGCTGGGCCCGCGCCGCGACCTGGTCGGGGAACTCTTCGACGCCTCGCGGCGGTACGCCCCTGAACTCCGCCGCGGCCTGTACTTCTCGATGCCGGAGTGGTTCAACCCGGACAGCCCCTGGATGGGCCACGCCCCGCGCAATCCGTACACCCTGGAGTCCGTGCCGTACAGCGGCTACACGGCCGGCAAGGACTTCGTGAAGGACTACCAGGCCCCGCAGATGCTGGAGCTGATCCACGGCTACGACCCGCACGTGCTGTGGTGCGACATCGGCGGCTCCAACGACAGCGTCCATGTGCTGGCCGAGTACTTCAACCACGCCAAGAACCGGCACCGGCCCGTCGACGTGACCGTCAACGACCGCTCGGGCATCGGGTTCCACGACTACACCACGCCCGAGTACACCACCTACGACAGCACCGTCGTCGCCAAGTGGGAGGCCAGCCGCGGACTGGACCCGCGCAGCTACGGGTGGAACCGGGCGACCCCGGACGACGCCTACATGACCGCCGAGGAGGTCGTGCGCAGCCTCGTCGACATCGTGTCCAAGAACGGCAACTTCCTCCTGGACATCGGCCCGCGCGCCGACGGCACCATCCCGGAGATCATGCAGCGGCGGCTGCGGGAGACCGGCCGCTGGCTGCGCACCAACGGCGAGGCGATCTACGACACGACGTACTGGTCGCTCATGGCGGAGCTCGGCGACGACCTGCGCTTCACCGTCCGCCCGAACCGGGCCTTCTACATCCACAGCATGGTCCGCCCGGGCGCCCGGCTCACCGTCGGGGCGCCGGTGCCCGTCCGCGCGGGCGACACCGTGACGATGCTCGGCCACGACCGGCCCCTGCACTGGACGGTACGGAACGGGGCACTGGTGATCGACGTCCCCGAGGCCGCCCGCAGGGCCGGGGAGCACGTGTGGGTCTTCAAGGTGGACTGGCAGGACTGAGCCCCGGCGGCCGGCCCCGCGCCCTCCCCTGCGGGGCGCGGGGCCGGCCGCTGTCTCAGGCCGCCTCGGGCAGCGGCTGCCAGTTCCAGTTGGGGCGTTCGTAGGCGACCTGGAACCCGAGCCGGACCATGTTGTGCAGGGAGGGGTTGCGGGTACCGGGGGTCTCCGCGCCGGTCTCGGCCACCAGGAAGCGGCAGCCGAGGTCCCGCGCGGCCCGGGCGCGGGCGGCCAGGAGGGCGGTCTGCCCGCCGCGGTTGCGCGCGTGCGGGAGCATCGCGCCGGCGAAGAACTGGGCCGTCTCCCCGTGGACGTGCATCGTCCCCGTGCCCACGATCTCCCCGTCCAGCCAGGCGGCGAACGGGTGCCATCCCGGCTGGGCGGCCGAGTACGCGGACAGCTGGGCGTAGTGCTCCTCGGGCATGCCGAACGCGCGCACCAGCACCGACCCCCACCCGGCCGCGTGGCCCGCCTCGACCGGGGCCACGGTGATCCCGTCGGGTGCCTTGTCCAGGGCGTCGGCGCGGGCGACGACGTCCTGCGCCGCGCCGACGAGCTTCACCCAGGACGAGCCCTCGGTGATGCCCTCGCTCGCGCAGACGGCCTCCCAGTCCCCGGGGAGGAACGCGGGGGCGATCTGGAGGACGGCCTGCGGGGTCCCCTCCGCCCGGTAGAAGTCGCACACCTCGCGGATCAGCTCGGGCGTCACGGGGCCGGTGACCCCGAACCCCAGGGCCTTGCTCCAGAAGCGGGTGGGGTCGTTGCGCATCGACAGCACGACTCCGCCGCCGATCCGCGCGGCGTTCATACCCAGGGCGGTGCGCAGGTGCTCGGGGGCGCCGGTCTCGAACCGGAACAGCGCCTCGGCCTCGGACTGCTCGGCGACCGACGGGGGGACCAGGGTGTTCATGGGGCAACCGGCTCTTTCGGGGGGTCTGTGTCGTACGGGAAGGGGCGAACCGCTCGTGGCCCGGCGCCGCGCGGGCCGCGGCGGCGGACACCGGCAGGACGCGGCCGCCGTGGGGAAAGTTCGAACCGGTGCCCCTGTGATCCGGGCCACTCGTCCGGTTCCGGTGTGCCGCGTCCTCCCACCTTCGCCCACGGAGTCACACGCAGCCGCCCGCCTCGCCGGTACGGGGGGCCACTCCTCAGGTCGGCGTCCGCGCGGGGCGACATACGCCGGACGTGCCCGATGCCCCTGGTGGGGAGGGATGCGGTCCGGGGCGCGGTGCCGATCCCGCCTCCCGCTTCCCGGCCGCCCCGGCGTACGGCACACGGTGTGCCCCGCCGACGTGTCATCACCTGTCCGTCGGAAGCCCTCAACTCCGTTGCCAGTGGCTGATGTTGTGACGTGGTGCGGCGCGCCCGCGCGAGGACTCCGATCCGGAGCGTGACGCCGGGGCCAACGCCGGCTCCGCGTCCGGCGAACGTGAGATCTACGCGGGAAGAATTATTGTCATGGACACTTCCCAAGGTGCCGGAACTGGCGCTACTAAGTGGTAGTCAGTTCACCGCTCAGGGAGGTTCCGTGAGACCCACGAAGTCGTTGTCGGCCCTCGCCACCTTGATCATGGCCATGGTGTTCGGTCTGCTCCTGTCGAGTCCGGCACACGCCGCCGGACCTGCCTACGTCGCGCTCGGGGACTCGTACTCCTCGGGCAACGGCGCGGGCAACTACGACAGCGCCAGCGGTAGTTGCCACCGGAGTTTCAGCGCGTACCCGTACCTGTGGAAGAACGCCCACGCCCCGTCCTCGTTCGCCGACACCTCCTGCTCCGGCGCGGTGACCACGGACGTGACCAACAGCCAGCTCGGTCCGCTGAACGCCTCCACCGGGCTGGTCTCGATCACGATCGGCGGCAACGACGCCGGCTTCGCGGACGTCATGACCACCTGCGTGACCGGCTCCGACACCACCTGCGTCAACCGGGTCAACACGGCGGAGAACTACGCGCGTAACACCCTCCCGGCCCGTCTGGACGCCACGTACGACGCGATCCGCGCCAAGGCTCCCAACGCCAAGGTCGTCGTCCTGGGCTACCCGCGCGTCTACACCCTCAACGTCTTCTGCGTCGGCCTCTCCGACACCAAGCACCGCAAGATCGACGAGGCGGCGGACGTGCTCGACAGCGTCATCGCCGCCCGGGCGGCCGCCCACGGCTTCGTCTTCGGCGACGTCCGCAACACCTTCAACAACCACGAGCTCTGCTCCGGCGACGACTACCTGCACTCCCTCGTCATCTCGCCGAGCTGGGAGTCCTACCACCCCACGGCCACCGGGCACTCGAGCGGCTACTACCCCGTCATGAACGCCATCAGCTGACACCCCCACCCGCACCGGCACCCGGCCGGGACCGTGCCCGCGGCCTTCCGCGGGCACGGTCCCGGCCGCACCGGCGCTCACGCGTCCAGTGCCGGGCCCCGGCCGTCAGGTGCCGATGCCGTGCCCGTCCTTGCGCCACGCCACGACCACGGAGGGACGGGGGATCCCCTTCCCGCCGTCCGGCCAGCGCGAGGAGGGGTTGCTGTAGGTGGAGCCGTCCGTCTCGCCCGGGTGCTGCACGGCGACCAGGACCCGCTGCTCCTGGATGATCGGGCCGCAGGTCTCGGCGCCCTTCGGCACGCTCAGGAACTGCCGCACCTGGCCCCGCTTGTCGCCCTGCACGGCGACGCCGTAGAGGGCGTCATGGGTGCCGAGGGTGCCGGGCGCGCCGTCGGTGGAGATCCACAGGTTGCCGTGCGGGTCGAAGGCCACGTTGTCGGGGCAGGAGATCGGGCTGACCTGGTCCTTGGGGAAGCCCGCGAAGTACGTGGACGGGTCGGAGGGGTCGCCGGCCACGAGGAAGAGCCGCCAGGCGAAGCGGTCGGCGGCCGGGTCGTCGAAGAACTCCGCTAGCTCCAGCACATGTCCGTGCCGGTTGTTGCTCCGGGGGTTGGCCTCGTCGGGACCGGGGGAACCGGCCCTGCCGCGGTTGGTGTTGTTGGTCAGGGCGACATAGACGCGACCGGTGCGCGGGCTCGGCTCCACGTCCTCGGGGCGGTCCATCTTCGTCGCGCCGGCCTTGTCCGCCGCGAGCCGGGTGAAGAGGTACACCTCCTCGGCGGTCATGCCCTCGACGAACGAGGTCGTGCCGCTCGCGAGCTTGATCCACTCGCCGGAGCCGTCGAACGCGCCGTCACCGGGCAGGGCGCCGGAGCCGTCGAGCTCCGCGGCCGGGCTGTCGCCGGTGAGCCGGGCGACGTACAGCGTGCCCTCGTCCAGCAGCGTCATGTTGTACTCGCGGACCGCGCGTCCGGAGCCGTGCCGCATCGGCTTGGCGGCAACGAACTTGTACATGTAGTCAAAGCGCTCGTCGTCGCCCATGTAGACGACCGGACGCCCGTCCTCGGTGAGACGCGGCTGGGCGGCCTCGTGCTTGAGGCGGCCGAGCGCGGTGTGCTTGCGCGGGGTGGAGTACGGGTCGAAGGGGTCGAGCTCCACGATCCAGCCGAAGCGGTTGATCTCGTTGGGCTCCTTGGCCAGGTCGAAGCGGTCGTCGTACCGCTCCCACTTGCGCTCGCTGGCCGTGCCGGTCACGCCGTAGCGCTGCAGCCGCGCCGCGGTCACGGGGTCGGTGACGGAGGCCGCGTTGGCGAAGTACTGGTTGAAGTTCTCCTCGCCGGACAGCACGGTGCCCCACGGGGTCGTACCGCCCGCGCAGTTGTTCAGTGTGCCGAGCACCTTCGTGCCGGTGGGGTCCGCCTTGGTGCGCAGCAGCGGGCTGCCGGCCGCGGGACCGGTCAGGCGGAACGGGGTCGTGGTGTGGACGCGCCGGTTCAGCTCGTGCCGGCTCACCGGGTACAGGCGGCCGGAGCGCCGGTCCTCCTCGACGACCACCACGCTGAGGCCGTGCGCGGCCCAGGCGATCTCGACCTGCTGCCGGGTCGGGGCCGCCGCGTCGTACCCGGCGAACATCAGGATCTCGTCGGTGTACTCGTGGTTGGCGACGAGCACGTGGCGGTGGCGCTCGCCGGGCAGCTCGAACAGGTGCAGGAAGTCGTTGTTGTAGCCGAACTGCGCCGCCTGCGCCGCGGCGGTCTGGCGCGCCGGGTCGAACGCCGGGGCGCCGCGCAGGATCGGGTCGCCCCAGCGGATAACGACGCTCTGCGCGTACCCCTCGGGGACGACCACGGCGTCGGTGGTGTTCGGCTTGACGGGCACGAAGCGCAGGCCCTTGGCCGCTTCACGGTCGACGCCGCCGCCGTGCGAGCCGCCGCGCAGCGCCTCGGGCACGGCGGCGGCCACGTCACCGCCGTTCGCCACGACCAGGCCGCCCGCGGCGGCGGCCAGTGTCACCACGGCCCCGGTGCGCAGCATCGTGCGCCGCGAGAGCGCGTCGGCCACGACGTCGCCGAGATAGGGGTTGTCGCTGGTGTTGGGGGCCTCGTGCGCACACGCGTTGCCGCACTTGTACTGGCAGGTCAGGGCCGATCTGCCGGCCGCGTGCCGGGTGAGCAGGGGAAGGAGTCTGTGGGGCCGCACGATGCCTCCATGGTCTTGTCCGGGTAATGGAAGTCCCATGGAAAGGTAAAGCGACGCCCCTTCGGGGTGGTGGCGGAGACATGAACCACGCATGAACCGGCGCGCGTTGACCCGTTTCACGGTGTCATCGCGCCCCGGGGCGCGGCGGACGACGGCCCGCCGCGCCGGAACGGCACCGGGTCAGCGGGTGGCCGCGTCCAGGAGCGCGCGGATGGTGTCCGCGGAGGCGGGCGTGGCCTCCGCGTGCGCGAAGTCGGCGGCGCCGCCCCCGTAGGGCGGGCCGTAGACCGGGGTGCCCGGCTGCGAGCGCCAGCTGTCGGCGAGAGTGCCGTAGGCGAGAGCGTCGTAGCCGAGCAGGTCGAGCAGCTCGGCGGCCTGCGCGACGGCGGCCGGGTCGTCACCCGCGACGGGCAGCGCGGTGCGGTCCGGCGAGCCCTTCGGCCGGGCGAGCACGGCCAGGTGGCGGAAGAAGATGTTGTTGAAGGCCTTCACCACGTGGGAGTCCGGCAGGTGCTGCTGGAGCAGCTGGCTGTCCGTGCTGCCGCCGTCCTTCAGCTCGGCGATTTCGCCGTCCCGCTGCGGGTAGTAGTTGCCGGTGTCGATGACCGTCTTCCCGGCCAGCGGTGCCACCGGGACCTGGCCGACGGCCTTGACGGGGATGGTGACGACCACCCAGTCGCCTGCGGCGGCCGCCTCCTCCGGCGTCGCCGCGCGCGCCCGCGGGCCGAGCCCGGACACCAGGTCCGCGAGCGTCTCCGGCCCCCGGGAATTGCTGAGGACCACGTCCAGCCCGGCGTCCGTCGCGAGCCGCGCCAGAGTGCCGCCGATAGAGCCGCTGCCGATGAGTCCAAGAGTTGCCATGGTGTGACCTCGTTCTGAGATGTCCGTTGCACCGGTTCCTGGTCCAACGATCGGCTCCGGCGGCTTTCTTCCGCCGCTCCGACGCGCGCCCCGGCCCCGGGCGCCGGGACGCGCCCCCCGCGAAGAGGCCGCCGGCCGGCACTGCGATCATGCCCGGGTGCGTGGACTCGACGAACTGACCGATGTGGACGATCCGGTGTGGCCGCATCTGCGGGAGGCGTTCGCCGCCGCCACCGTGCCGCTGGAGGTGCTTCCCGCCGACGACGCAGAGGGACGCCGCTGCCTGCTCCAGATGCAGGTCACCGCGCGCTCCACGCTCGGCGGGCTGACGCTCCGCACCGGGGGACTGCTCGTGGACGGCGGATGGCTGCGGGTGTTCGGCGGCGGCACGGGGCCCGGGAGCGACGGCCTGCCGAGCCTCGGCCGGGTCAACGACTTCCCCGCCGCCTTCGACCCGGCGTGGCACCCCGCGACCGGTCTCGTCGTCGGCCATGACGTGCTGGGCGGGGTGTTCGCGCTCAACGGCCACGACCCCGCGGCCGGGGGCCGCCCGGGCGTCCCGGGGCAGATGAGCTGGTTCGCGCCGGACACGCTGGAGTGGGAGGCCCTGGACATGGGCCACTCCGGGTGGATCTCCTGGCTGCTCGCCGGCGGCCTCCAGCCCTTCTACGAGGAGCTGCGGTGGCCCGGCTGGCGCGAGGAGACCGCGGCCCTGTCCCCTTCGCAGGGGATCAGCGTGTACCCGTTCCTCTGGTCGAAGGAGGCGCACGCCGATCCCGCCGCGACCAGCCGGCGTCCCGTGCCGATGCGCGAGGTCCTCGGCGTGGCAAGGGACTTCGCCCGCCGGACGGGCCCGGCCGACCCGGGGTTCCTCGGCACGGTGTAGCGGCGCGGCCGTGCGCGGCACCGCGGTGCGCGGGGCCGCCGGCCGTCAGGACGGCTCCGCTTCCGTCGCCGGTGGCCGGGGCCACCCGTGTGACCTGCCCCGTTTCAGCACCGGAGCGCCGCCGCCGGGGCGCGTGGCCCTCCTATCGTGTGAGGCCACAGCGGCGGTGCGGCGACGGGACGGACGTGACGGAACCGATCGACTACACGGCGGTGTTCCGGTCCTTCCCCGGGCCGGCGGCGCTGCTCTCCCCCCAGCTGGTCTACGTCGACGCGAACGAGGAGTTCCTGCGCACCTGGGGCCACAGCCGCGCCGAGATCATCGGGCGGCCGCTGTGCGACGACATCGGCGGCCTCCCCGACGAGCTCGCCGTACGGGTCCTGCGCAATGTCGAGGCGTCACTGCGCCGGGTGGCCACGACCGGGCGGCGCGAGACGATGGCGCTCCAGCGGTACGCCGTGGGTGATCCCCGGCGGACGGGGACGCGGGACGAGCGCTACGTCAGCGTGGTCAACCTACCCGTCCTCGACCCCGACGGGCAGGTGGTGCTTCTGCTGCACCGGGTGGAGGAGGTCACCGAGTTCATCCGGGCCCGCGAGGTCGCGCTGAGCCTCCAGGAGGCGATGCTGCCCGGCCTGCGTCCGGCCGGCCGCCACCCGGTGGCGGTGCGCTACCTGCCCGCGGTGGACGCGCTGAACGTGTGCGGCGACTGGTACGACGTGGTCGACCGGCCGGGCGACTCCATCGCGGTGTCCGTGGGCGACGTCGTGGGCCACGGCCTGCCCGCGGCCGGGATCATGGGGGAGCTGCGGAGCGCGCTCTGCGCCGCCACCCGGGTCCTGGACGGTCCCGCGAAGGCCCTGGAGGTGCTCGGGCTGCACGCCCGGTCGATCGACGGCGCCGAGAACACCACCGCGGCCTGCACCTTCGTCGACTGGTCCGCCCGCACCATCACCTACAGCAGGGCCGGTCACCCGCCGCCCGCGCTCCGGCGGCCGGACGGCGCCGTCGAGTTCCTGGACCGTGTCACCGACCCACCGCTCGCCGCCTCGCCGGAGCACGTCCTGCGCCACCAGGCCACGGTGCCCTTCACCGGGGGAGCCGTGCTCGTCCTCTACACCGACGGGCTGATCGAGCGCCGCCACGAGGACATCGACACCGGCCTGGCCCGCCTTGCGGGATCCCTCGCCCGGTACGACGCGGCCGACCCCGAGGCGCTCGCCGACGCCCTGCTCGCCGACCTCGCCCCGCCGGGCGGCCTGACCGACGACACGGCCCTCGTCGTCGTACGGCTGTGACGGTGCCGCGGCAGCCCCCGAAGGCCACTTGCCCTTCCGGAATTCTCTGACTACGGTCAGAGAATGGAGCGAGGACAGATCGACGGCGTGCGCAGGTTCCACCGCGCCGTCACACAGCGGGTCGGCGCCCTCAACGACGCGTACCTGTCGCGGGACCGGTCGCTCGGGCTGTCGCGGCTGCTGTGGGAGGTCGAGCCGGACGGGTCGGAGGTCCGCGTACTCCGCTCGCGGCTGGGCCTGGACTCGGGATACCTGAGCCGGCAACTGCGGCGGCTGGAGTCGGACGGCCTGGTGACCACGGACCCGGACGCGGACGACGGGCGCGTGCGGAAGGTACGTCTGACCCGGGCCGGCGCCGCCGAGCGGGGGGTGCTGGACCGCGCGTCCGACGAACTGGCGGAGTCGATCCTCGTGCCGCTGACCGACGGCCAGCGCGGCCGCCTGGTGGCGGCGATGGCGGAGGTCGAACGGCTGCTGCTGGCCTCTCAGGTGCGGATCGAGATCACCGATCCGCGCACCCCCGACGCCCGTTACTGCCTGCGCTCCTACTTCGAGGAACTGGGCCGGCGCTTCGACACCGGGTTCGACCCGGCCCGCTCGCTCTCCGCCGGCGACGAGGAGATGACGCTGCCCGACGGCCTGCTCCTGGTGGCGAGCGCGCAGGGCTCCCCCGTGGGGTGCGGGGCGCTCAAACTGCGCGCCGGGACGCGGATCGCGGAGGTGAAGCGGATGTGGACCTCGCCGGACGTCCGCGGGCTCGGCCTCGGCCGCCGCATCCTGGAGCGCCTCGCGGACGAGGCGGCCGCCCGCGGGATGCGCACCCTGCGACTGGAGACCAACCGCACGCTCGGCGAGGCCAGGCGCCTCTACGAGACCGCGGGATTCACCGAGACCGAGGCCTTCAACTCCGAGCCGTACGCCCACCACTGGTTCGAGCGGACCCTGCCCGAGGGGTCCCGGGGCGCGCACTGAGCCGCGAGCGCCTCGAAGACTCCGGCGTCGCGGCACTGGCGCAAGCGGTGTGGACGGTCGACCAGGCACCGGACTCCTGCGGCATCTCACGCCACGGCCCCGCCGTCCCGAACCGCCGGATCACGCCCTCGAACGGCTGCCGCAGCCGCGCGGGACACGGGCCGTACGCGCGATCGGCGGAAACGGCTCGACGAACTCCCGCTCCGCATCCGTCAGTTGCGCTTTGTCGGATCGCGGGCAGAGCGTCACGGCCCGCTTCCGCCCCGGCTGTCCTGCGATCGGGGGCGGGCGTCGGCGTCGCTGCCTGTCGGCGGGTCGACGGCCGCAGCGGGCTGCTGCCCGCCGGCAGGGGCGAGGGAGGCCAGCAGTTGGAGCTTCTCGACGGCGTCGCTGCCCTGGTCCGGGTAGTAGAGCACGAGCAGCAGGTCTCCGACGGCGACCTTCTCGCGGTTGAGGTGCAGTTCGCCCACGACCGGATGGTTGACGGTGCTGGTGCAGCCGAGCGCTTTGATGTCGTGCCGTGCCCACAGGGTGCGGAAGCGGTTGCTGGCCCGGGACAGTTCGCCGACGAGTTCGACTGAGCGCTGGTCGGCGACGCTGTCGTCCACCGAACGGCGAAACGCCGCGACGGAGTCGACGACCGCCGCCTCCCAGTCGTGCTGGAAGTGGCGTTCCTCGGGGTCGAGCAGCAGGGAGCGCAGCCGGTTCTCGCCGGGCCGGAGCCGCGGCGACAGGGCCGTCGCGAGCTGGTTGGCGGCCAGGACGTCGAAGTGCCGGTCCTCGACGAACGCCGGCACGTGCACGGCCGCCAACAGATGGTGCAACCGGGCGGGCGGCTGCGGCGCGCGCTGCTTGCGGCGGGCCGGCGGGCGGGGCCCGTTGAGCCCGAGCAGGTACTCGGTTTCCAGGTCGTCGAGGTAGAGGACACGGGCGATGGCCTGGAGCACCTGCGGGGAGGGGTTGTGATCCCTGCCGCGCTCCAGCCGCAGGTAGTAGTCGGCGCTGATACCGGCAAGCATCGCGACCTCCTCGCGGCGAAGCCCCGGGACGCGCCGGTTGGCGCCACCGGGGATGCCGGCCTGCTGCGGCGTGACCAGGTCACGGCGGGCGTGCAGGTACTCGCCCAGCCGGTTCGCGTCGTCTTGAGGCATACCTACCACCGTAGCCGCGGCCGACGGCCGCAGAGGGGGTCCTGGCACACCCCGGATCAGCAGGGCCTTTCCGGTTCCGAAGCATGCGAGCGAGCCTGGTTGCGGAAGCAGGTGGTCGTCGGACGACTACTGAACGTCACAGGGAGGTTCTGGTGAAGCTCACCAATCGCACAGTGCTCATTGTCGGTGGCACCTCTGGCATCGGGCTCGGACTCGCGCACCGGTTCGCGAAGGACGGCAACACGGTCGTCGTCGGCGGGCGCAGGCCCGAGCCGCAGCAGGACGGCCTGCGGTCCGTTCGGATCGACGTCACCGACCCCACCTCGGTCCTGCGGGCCCGCGACGAAGTGCTCGCCGCGCACCCCGACCTCGACGTCGTCGTCACGATGTCCGGAGTCCTCCTCACCGAAGACCTGCGCGACCCCGCGCACATCACCGACGCCGAGAACATGGTCGCCACGAACCTGCTCGGTACGATCCGGATGATCGACGCCTTCACGCCGCACCTGATCGGCCGCGGCGCCGGAACGATCATCACCGTGAGCTCGGGAATCGCGTTCCTGCCCTTCCCGCTCATGGCCACCTACGGTGCCACGAAGGCCGCGGTCCACTCCTACACCGAGTCACTGCGGGCGCACCTGGCCGGGACCGGCGTGGAGGTGGCCGAGCTCGTGCCGCCGGCCGTCGCGACCCCGGCGATGGCGAAGCTCAACCCGGCGGCCGTGCCCGTCGACGAATACCTCGACGAGGTGATGGAGCTGCTGGCCGTGGAGCCCACGCCCCGTGAGATCGTTGCCGAGGCCGCGCTGCCGCTGCGCTGGGCCGAACGGGACGGCACCTACGCCGAGCTCCTGGAGCGCCGCTCCGCGCCGCTGAACAACCTGCCCGGCCGCTGATCGGCCCGGTTGTACCTGCACGTCGATTCGCCGAACGCCCGCCGGCGGGGCGTCGGCCGGTCCGGCCCGGACGCGGTTCGCGCGATCGCCGGGGTCTACCGGAAGTGGGGCCTCGACCACCCCGGCCGGTACGCCGCCGGCATCCGTGCCCCGCGCCCCGAGGACGAGGAAAACCAGGCCGCGACCTACGAAGCGGTGCGGATCCTGTTCAACGCGCTCATCAACGGCATGCGGGCCGAGGCCGCCATCGGCGGGCCCGACACGGCGCCGCACCGTCCCGGGGAGGGACCATGATTCAGGCCGCCGACTCCCCGAACCGCACCAACGCCGCCTCCGGGCCGCGGTTCCTGACCGAACTGATCGGACTTCCCGCCGTCGTCGGAACACCCGGCGACCGCCCCTTCGACCCGCCGGTGGCGATCCCCGGCGCAGCGATGCTCCTGCTCGTGCTCCTCGAAGCGGCCGCCGCAGCGGTGGCGCCGTGGTTCGCCTGGCCCACGTGGGCGGCGGTCGTCGCAACCGCGCCGGCCGCGACGTCGGTCGTGCTCGAACAGCCGCGCCGGCGTCGGCTGTTGCGCCACTGGATCATGACTCGATACGCACCCTAGGCCACCCGCAGGTCGTCGATCGCGTCCTGGTCCCAGTCGATGCCGATGCCGGGGGTCTCGGACGGCACGACGCAGCCGTCCTCGACGGTCAGCGGCGTGCGCGTGATCGCGTCGAGCTGCGGGATGTGCTCGACCCACCTCCCCGCGGGCACCGCGCACGCCAGGCCGGCGTGCAGTTCCATCAGGAAGTGCGGGGCGACCTGGACGTTGAAGGCCTCCGCGGTGTGCGCGGTCTTGAGCCACGGGGTGATGCCGCCGACGCGGGCGACGTCGACCTGGACGATGCCCGCGGCGCCCGCCGCCAGGTACTCCGCGAAACGGCCGACGCTGTAGAGGGACTCGCCGACGGCGACGGGGATCGACGTCGAGGCCGCGAGGCGGACATGGCCGGCGAGGTCGTCGGCGGGGAGGGGCTCCTCGAACCAGGCGATGTCGTACGGTTCGTACGCGCGCGCCCGGCGGACGGCCTCGGCGCCCGTCATCGACTGGTTGGCGTCCACCATCAGCACCCAGTCGGGCCCGACGGCCGCGCGGACCGCGGCGAGTCGTTCCGCGTCCTCGCCGGCGGTGGGCTTGCCGACCTTGACCTTGGCCCCGCGCAGGCCGCGCTCCTTGGCCCGGAGGGTGGCGCTCGCCAGTTCGTCCGGGGTCAGGTGGAGCCAGCCGCCCTCGGTGTCGTACAGCGGCAGCCGCTCGTGCGCGCCGCCCGCGAGCCGCCACAGGGGTTCGCCGGCGCGCAGGCAGCGCAGGTCCCACAGGGCGGTGTCCACGGCGGCCAGGGCGAGCGAGGTGATGGCGCCGACCGAGGTGGCCCGGGTGACCGACAGCAGCCGCTGCCACAGCGCCTCGACGGTTCGGGCGTCGGCCCCGATCAGCTGTTCGGCCAGGTGGTCGCGGAGCAGGGCGAGCACCGAACTGCCGCCGGTGCCGATGGTGTAGGCGTAGCCGGTGCCGGTCAGGCCGTCGTCGGTGGTGAGGGAGACCAGGATCGTCTCCTGGCGGACGAAGGTCTGCAGGGCGTCGGTGCGCAGGACCTCCGGTTCGAGGAAGACCATCCTGCACTCGACGTGTCTGA
Source organism: Streptomyces sp. NPDC088733 (assembly GCF_044751185.1). Taxonomy (NCBI): domain Bacteria; kingdom Bacillati; phylum Actinomycetota; class Actinomycetes; order Kitasatosporales; family Streptomycetaceae; genus Streptomyces; species Streptomyces sp. NPDC088733. Next base: position 261,489 of record NZ_JBIVLH010000004.1, on the reverse strand, counting down.
TCCTGGTCATGGTGACGGCCACGTGCCTTTCGGGGTCGCGGAGGGGGTCACTTCGAGGGGGCGAACACCCGCTGCGCGGCGACCGCCGCGCCCCCGCGGGCCCATTCCTCGAAGGGCAGCGGGCGGACCTCGATGGCGCAGTCGGCGGCGGCGCCGAACGCGTGGGCGGCGAAGGTCTGCCGGAGCTGGTCGGCGAACAGGTCGTACGAGGCCACCCCCTCACCGGAGATGATGATGCGCTCCGGGCCGATGAGGTTGGCGACCGACGCCATGGCCAGGCCCATCACCTGCCCGGCGCGCGAGAACACGGCGCGGACCGCGGTGTCGTCCGCGTGCGCGAGGCGGACCGCCTCCTCCATGGTCAGCGTGGGGTTGCCCGTGGCGCGGCGGGCCTGCTCGGTGATGGCGTGCGTCGAGGCGACGGTCTCCACGCAGCCGGTGTTGCCGCAGGTGCACGTGCGGTCGGTGCCGCCCACGGGCAGGTGTCCGACCTCGCCGGACACCCCGTGCGCCCCCGACACCACCCGGCCGCCGATGGACAGCCCGCAGCCGATGCCGGCGCCCACCGTGACCAGGGCGAAGGACGACAGCCCGACACCGGCGCCGAACCACTGCTCGGCGACGGTCAGGGCCCGTACGTCGTTCTCGATCACCGTGGGGATGCCGGTGGCGGTCTCCACGAGCTGCGCCAGCGGGACGCGGCGCCAGTTGAGGAACGGCGAGAAGTGCACGATGCCGGTCTGCCCGTCCACGTCCCCGGAGATGGTGACCCCGACGCTGTGGATGGCACCGTCCTCCTCCGCCCCGGCGGCGGTGCGGAGCTGGGTGATGAGCCGGGCGATGGCCAGGACCACGGTTCCGACGTCGCGGGAGTCGAGGCCGGCGCGCCGCGAGGCCAGCGGCTGGGCGGTCAGGTCGGTCACCACGCCGATGAGTTCGTCGCCGGTCACCTTGACGCCGACGAAGCGGGCGCGTTCCGCGTGGACGGCGATCAGCGTCGGCGGGCGGCCGTGGGCCCGTTCACCGGACGGCCGGCCGAGTTCGGTGATCCAGCCGTCGGCCAGCAGGGGAGTGGCGGCCTTGGTGACGGCCCCGCCCGACAGCCCCGTACGCCGTCCGATCTCGGCCCGGGTGAGGGGGCCGTACGCGAGGAGTGTCTGGAAGACCAGGACAGCGGCGGGGGGCTGGTCGGCGAGGCTCATGGCCGGGACCATACCTTTCCAACGGAAAGTAAGAAAGAGGTGCGACGCACCCCAGTGATCCCATCTTTTCCGTGACCTGCTGGGGAGTTGCCCGGCAAGTTCGGCTGATCGCCGGTCCTGGCGGGTCAAGACATCGGATTTCTCCGCACGAATATGTTGACGCTGGAAGGAAACCCTGGCTACATTCGCCGCACTCCTCGTCGGTGCGGACGAGACGGTCCTCATGGGGGAGGAGTGCGATCGGGCCCCGGTCGCAGCACTTCCGGCCTCGGTGGCGTTCCGGGACGACCGCCACCGAGGAAGGCTCCGGGGCACGGCTGCCTCCCTGCCGTGCCCCGACCGCACCACCGTCGATACCCCAGCGGACGCCCCAGCGCCGGCCCCGGTCGCGCGCCGCCGCGTCCTGCCGTACCCCGTCGCGCCGAAATGGAGTACCCCCATGGCTCGTTCAGCTGTACGCGCACGTCTGAGACGGCTCAGGCCCCGGACGCGCAGCGGCATGCGCAGGGCCTTCTTCCTCCCCGCCCTCGCGGTGGGCGCCCTCGCGGCGCCCCTCGTCGTGCCGGCCGTCGCCGCCCCGGCCACGGCCGTCGCGCAGACCGCCGGAACGAAGACCGCCCCGGTGCTCGCCGCCAAGCCCTACATGGGCTGGAGCAGCTGGAGCCTGGAGTCCACCAACTTCCCCGGCTACGGCGGCTCCTGGCTCACCGAGTCGCACGTCCTCCAGCAGGCGGACATCCTGGCCTCGAAGCTGAAGTCGCACGGCTACGAGTACGTCAACGTGGACGCGGGCTGGAACGTCAACCCGAACACGCAGAAGAACGTCGTCGACGAGTACGCCCGGCCGGCCGCGGACCCCGTCAAGTTCCCGCACGGCATGAAGTACCTCGGCGACAAACTGCACGCCAAGGGCCTGAAGTTCGGCGTCTACATGGCGGTCGGCCTCTACATCGACGCGTACAACGACGGCAAGAGCCCCATCCTGGACGCGCCGGGCTGCACCACCAAGGACATCGTCTACCCCGACCTGCGCAAGACCAGCGGCTGGGACAACGTCTCCTACCAGCTGAACTTCGCCAGCCCGTGCACCACCAAGTACATCGACTCCATCGCGCAGGAGTACGCCGACTGGGGCGTGGACTTCCTCAAGATCGACGGTGTCGGCCCGGGCTCCAACCAGGGCGACGAGGCGCACAACAACGTCCCCGACATCCAGGCCTGGCACAGCGCCCTGGAGAAGACCGGCCGTCCCATCCAGTTCATCCTGTCCTGGTCGCTCAGCCACGACAAGGCCGACGTCTGGAAGCAGAACTCCAACGGCTGGCGCATCGACACCGACGTCGAGTGCTACTGCGACACCCTGGTGACCTGGAACAACTCCGTCAAGCAGCGGTGGAACGACGTCGTCCCGTGGATCGACGACGCCGGACCGGGCCACTGGAACAACCTCGACTCCCTCGACGTCGGCGCTGGCCCTCTGGACGGCCTCAACGAGGTCGAGCGGCAGAGCCACATGACGCTGTGGGCCATCGAGAGCGCCCCGCTGTACATCGGCGACGACCTCACCCACCTCGACCCCTACGGCCTGTCGCTGCTCACCAACGACGAGGTCATCGCGGTCGACCAGGCCGGCAACCCGGCCCGGCCCGTCAGCCAGAAGACCCCCGAGCAGGTCTGGTACGCCCGCAACGCCGACGGCAGCTACACCGTGGCGCTGTTCAACCTCGGCAAGGGCTACGCCGACGTCACCGCCGACTGGAGCGAGCTGGGCATCAGCGGCAAGCCCGCGGTCCGCGACCTGTGGAGCCACAAGAACCTCGGCAAGAGCGCCGGCGGCTTCACCGACAACCTGCCCCCGCACGGCTCCCGCCTGCTGCGCGTCACCCCGGACGCCGTCACCGGCAAGCCGGGTGTGCCGCTGGCCGTGCACGCCACCGCCTCCACCGCCTCCAGCGTCTCGCTGGCCTGGCAGCCGGTGAACACCGGTACCGCCACGACCGGTTACGACGTTTACGCCGGCGGCACCAAGGTCGCCTCGACCAGCGGCACCGCCACCACCGTGACCGGTCTCCAGGCCGCCACGGGCTACTCGTTCACCGTCGTCGCCCACGACTCCCGCGGCCGCCAGTCCGCGGCGGGCAAGGCCGTCCCGGTCACCACCCCGGCCGCCGGCGGCCCCGTCGCGTACGAGGCCGAGGCGTCCGGCAACACACTCACCGGCAACGCGAGCGTCAACGACTGCCAGGCCTGCTCCGGCGGCAAGAAGGTCGGCAACCTCGGCGGCGGCAACGGCTCGGTGGCGGTCAACAACGTCGCGGCGCCGAAGGACGGCACCTACCTGATGAAGCTCGACTACACCGACGGCTCCTCCGGCCGCACGGTCGTCGTCACCGTCAACGGGACCGCGTTCCAGCTCCCGCTGCCCGGCGGCAACGACAACGAGTGGGGCCGGCCGCGGACCGTCACCGTGCCCGTCGAGCTGAAGGCCGGCGCCAACACGATCGGCTTCGGCAACCCGTCCGACTACGTGTCCGACATCGACCGGATCACCCTCTGACCCGCGGCGGAACCCGCACCGAACCGCTGAGCCGCTGAGCCGCTGAAGCAATGAAGCACTGAGCGGAAGCACCACAGAACCACCCGTTCGACCGACGTACGAAAAGGAGAGTGCCGTGGTGGTCACATCGCAGGGCAACCACACGACGCCGGTGACACCGCCGTCCGGCGCAGCCGGCGCGGAGGCCACCACGGCCGCCTCATCCAGCGGGAAATCCGCGATCACCCCAGGGAAGAACAGCGGCAGGACCAAGCGCCCGGCCGCCACCAGGTCGGTGGCGGCCCGGCGCAAGGACCTGCCGGTCGCCCTGCTGCTCATCCTGCCCTCGGTGGTCGGCTTCGCGATCTTCTACGCGTATCCGACCCTCCGCGGGATCTACCTCGGCTTCACCGACTTCCACGTCCTCACCCCGCCGAACTGGGTCGGACTGGCCAACTTCCGCGAGATGTTCGGCGACGACGTCTTCTGGCACTCGCTGCTCGTCACCGTCTATTTCGTGGTGCTGTCCGTCGTCGCCGGCACGCTGATATCCCTGGTGACGGCGGTGATCCTGCACCGCGTCACCAGTTCCTCGGCGCTGCGCGGCATGATCCTCATGCCGTTCCTGATCTCCAACGTGATCGCCGCGCTGGTCTGGCAGTGGATGCTCGACCCGCACCTCGGCGTCATCAACATCGTGCTCGACCACGTCATCGGCCACTCGATCCTCTTCCTCGGCAGCGGCCCGTGGGCGATCCCCTCCCTCGCCGCGATCAGCGTGTGGAAGTGGATGGGGTACTACTCCCTGCTGATCTTCGCCGGTCTCCAGACCATCCCGCCCACCATCTACGAGGCCGGCCGGGTCGACGGCGCGAGCGAGTTCCAGATGTTCCGGCGCCTGACCGTGCCGCTGCTGCGGCCGATCCTGGTGATGGTGGTCGTCCTGACGGTGATCAACGCCTTCCAGGTCTTCGACATCGTCGCGGTCACCACCAAGGGCGGACCGGCCAACGCCTCGAACGTGCTCCAGATGTACATCTACGACAAGGCCTTCCGGCAGTTCGACTTCGGCTACGCCGCGACGATGTCGCTGGCGCTGTTCGTCCTGCTCATCACGGTCACCTTCACCCAGTTGCGGCTCGCCCGGGCCGACGAATCCGACCTGAACTGACGGAGGCCCTGATGACGCTCGCCCTCGCGCCCCGCACGAAGTCCGTACGGCGCCCCCGCACCCGCAAGGCCGGCCCCGGCCGGATCCTGGCCTGGACCTACCTCGGGATCGTCTCCCTGGCCACGGTCTTCCCCTTCTACTGGATCCTGCGCACCGCGCTGTCCAACAACTACCAGCTGGCCACCGACCCCTCCTCGCCGCTGCCCGTCGGCTTCACCCTCGGCGCGTTCAAGCGGGCGCTCGGGCTGGCCTCCCTCGCCGAGGCCCAGGCCCAGGGCGGCTCCGGCGCCTCCCTGGACATCGCGCTGTACCTGCGCAACTCCCTGATCTACGCCTCCGTGCAGACCGCGCTCATCGTGCTGTTCTCCGCCTGCGCGGCCTACGCGTTCTCCCGCCTGCACTGGCGCGGCCGGAACCTGGTGTTCTCGATCCTCATCAGCGCGCTGATGGTGCCGAGCGTCTTCACCCTGCTGCCGAACTTCGTCTTCATCAAGGACCTCGGCCTCACCAACACCTTCGCGGGGCTCATCCTGCCCGGCGGGCTGTTCCAGGCGTTCACGCTGTTCTTCCTGCGGCAGTTCATGCTCGGCCTCAGCAGCGAGATCGAGGAGGCGGCCATCATCGACGGCGCCGGACCGCTGCGGATCCTGGTGCGGATCGTGCTGCCGATGTCGGCGGCGCCGATCGCCACCGTGTCGCTGCTGATGTTCGTCAACGCCTGGAACGACTACATGTGGCCGCTGCTGGTCACCAACGACGCCAGCGTGCAGCCGCTGACCCTCGCCCTGGGCGTGTTCAAGCAGTCCTCGCCGCAGGCCGCCCCCGACTGGGCCGGGCTGATGGCCGCCGCCCTCATCGCGGCGCTGCCGATGCTGCTGCTCTTCGTCGCCTTCGGCAAGCGGATCGTCAACTCCATCGGCTTCTCCGGCCTCAAGTAACCGCGTACGCGCACCTGGACGGCACCCTCATGAACACCTCTGATCTCCTGCTCCGCTGGCCCGCGCCCGCGAGTACCTGGAACGAGGCCGCCCCGGTCGGCAACGGCCGGCTCGGCGCGATGGTCTTCGGCGGCGCCCACCGCTCCCGCATCCAGATCAACGACTCCACCGTGTGGTCCGGCACCCCCGCGGGACCGGCGAAGGCCCTGGCCGACGTGGTAGCGGCCGGTGCCGGCCCGGAGCGGCTGGCCGAGGTCCGCGCCGCCCTGCGCGCCGGGGACCCGCACCGCGCCGAGGAACTGCTGATGGCCTTCGAGGGGCCGTACAGCCAGGAGTACCTGCCCTGGGCCGACCTGTGGCTGACCGTGTCCGGGGGAGAGCGGGCCACGTACCGGGGGCGGACCCTCAACCTCGACAACGGGCTCGCCGAGGACGCCTTCGAGCTCCCCGACGGCACCGTCGTCGACCGCCGGACCTGGGCCGACGCCGGCACCGGGACCCTGTGCACCGACCTCGTCGCGCACGGCGGGAGCCTGGACCTGCGGCTCGAACTGACCAGCCCGCTCAAGGAGACGCACCGCACCGCGGACGGAAGCGGTGTCGTCCTCGGCGTGGAGATCCCCGTCGACGGCGCGCCCGCGCACGAACCCGGCGTCGAGGAGCCCCTGCGCTACAGCGGGGGTGCCGTCGACGGCTACGACCCCTTCGGGGCGGTCGCCCTGCGGGTGGAGACCGACGGCGAGGTCATCGCGGACGCGGGCGCCCTGCGGGTGACCGGCGCGACCCGGCTGCTGGCGGTCGTGGCGAGCTCCACCGCCGCCCTGCGGCACTGGCGGGGCCTGCCGGCAGCCGAAGACCGCGCCGGCCATCTCGACACCGCCGCGGGCAGCGCCGCGCGGGCCGCCGAACGCGGCACCGCGGAACTGCTCAAGGCCCACGAGGCCGACCTGCGCGGACTCCTCGGCGGCACGTCGCTGCGCATCGGCCCGCGCCGCTCCGGCACCTACGACGTGGCCCGCGACATCCTCGGCGGCGGCGACGAACTCCTCACCGCCACCGTGCTCTTCCAGCTCGGCCGATATCTGCTCGCGTCCGCCTCCCGCCCGCACGCCGGACCGCCCGCCAACCTCCAGGGCATCTGGAACGCCGACCTGCGCCCGGCCTGGTCCTCGAACTACACCGTCAACATCAACACCCAGATGAACTACTGGGGCGCCGAGGCCGCTGGGCTCAGCAGCTGCCACGAACCGCTCTTCGACCTGCTGGACCGCGTCGCGGCCAACGGCACGGACGTGGCCGCGCGGCTCTACGGCGCCCGCGGCTGGGTCGCCCACCACAACACCGACATGTGGGGCTGGGCCCTGCCCGTCGGCATGGGCCACGGCGCCGCGTCCTGGGCGATCTGGCAGATGGGCGGCGCCTGGCTGGTGCAGCACGTCTGGGACCACTACGAGTTCACCCAGGACGCCGCCTTCCTCCGCGAGCGGGCCTGGCCCCTGCTCAGCGGCTGCGCGGAGTTCCTGCTCGACTGGCTGGTCGACGACGGCGCCGGCGGCCTCGACACCCTCCCCTCCACGTCGCCTGAGAACCACTTCCTCACCCCCGACGGCTCCCCGGCCTCCGTCACCCGCTCCACCGCGATGGACATGGCCCTGACCCGGGCCGTGCTCGAACGCACCCTGAGCGCCGCCGGACTGCTCGGCCTCGGCACCCCGCTGACCGGCCGCATCGCCGAGACGCTGCCCAAGCTGCACCCGCCGCGGATCGCCGCCGGCGGCTGGCTCCAGGAGTGGGCCGAGGACCTGCCCGAGCAGGACCCGCACCACCGCCACCTGTCGCAGATGGTCACCGTCCACCCGCTCGGTCAGATCACCCCCGACGCCACCCCCGAACTCGCCGCGGCCGCCACCGCCCTGCTCGACCGGCGCGGACCCGGTGCCATGGGCTGGTCCTGGGCGTGGAAGATGGCGCTGCGCGCCCGGCTGCACGACGCGGCCACGGCCCGCTCCCTCTTCGACGAGGCGACTCGGCCGCTCGCCGGCGACCCGGGCACCGACGCACCCGTCGACGGCTCGCAGTGGGGCGGCCTGCTGCCCAACCTCTTCTCCACCCACCCGCCGTTCCAGATCGACGGCAACTACGGCTTCACCGCCGCGCTCACCGAGATGGTGCTGCAGAGCCACACCGGCACGGTCCACCTGCTGCCCGCCCTCCCCGCCGGATGGGCCGACGGGCAGGCGACGGACCTGCGCTGCCGCGGCGGCCTCGGCGCCGACTTCAGCTGGCGCGACGGCGAGCTGACCGCCGTGACGCTCCGCCGGCACGCCGGGGACGACACCGTGCCGGTACGGATCCGCCACCGCGACCGCACCGCCGAACTCCGCGTCCCGGCCGGGGCCGCCGTCACCCTCGGCGCCGACCTGCGGCCGCAGGGGGAGGCGCGGCCGTGCTGACCGAACAGGACGTCCCCGAGCTGTGGTCGTACCGCAGCACCTACCAGGAGCCCGCCGACTTCGACGCCTTCTGGAAGGACACCCTCGACAGCGCCCGGCGCCACGACGCCCGGCTCGAACTGACCCCGGTCGACACCGGCCTGGAGGCCGTGGACGTCTTCGACGCCGTCTTCCCCGGCTTCGACGGCCACCCCGTCCGCGGCTGGCTGCGGATGCCCCGCCACCGCGGCGGCCCCCTGCCGGCGGTCGTGCAGTTCCACGGCTACGGCAGCGGGCGCGGCGCCCCCGTCGACGACCTGATGTGGGCCTGCGCCGGCTACGCCCACCTGCTGGTGGACGCCCGCGGCCAGGGCGGCGCCTGGGCGGGCGGCGGCGGAACCGCCGACCCGGTCGGCAGCGGCCCGTCCCACCCCGGCTTCCTCACCCGCGGCATCGAGGACAAGGACACCTACGTCTACCGCCGGGTGTTCACCGACGCCGTGCGCGCCGTCGAAGCCCTGCGCGGCTCGCCGTACGCGGACCCGGGCCGTGTCGCCGTCACCGGTCCCAGCCAGGGCGGCGGCATCGCGCTCGCCGTCGCCGGCCTCGTGCCGGACCTGACGGCCGCCCAGTTCCAGTCACCGTTCCTCTGCGACATCAGGCAGGCCACCCGCCTCACCGGCGAGCAGCCCTACGCGGAGCTCATCGGCTACCTCGCCGCCCGCCGCGACCGGGTCGAGCAGACCTTCCGGACCCTCGGCTACTTCGACGGGCTCGCCTTCGCCCGCCGCGCGACCGCCCCCGCCTGGTTCTCCGCCGGGCTGCGCGACGAGGTCTGCCCGCCGGCCACCGCCGTCGCCGCCTACCACGCCTACGGCGGCCCCAAGCAGATGCGGCTGTGGGAGTTCAACGGCCACGACGCCGGCGGCTCCGAGGACCTGGCCATCACCCTGAGCGCCTTCCGCGCGCTCCTCAAGACGTCGTCCCACGCCCACCAGGAACCATCCCGAAAGAAGGAATCATGAGAATACGCAAGGTCGTCGCGCTGGGCGCCACGCTGAGCCTCGCGGCGGTGCTCTCCGCCTGCTCGTCCGGCTCCTCCTCCGCGGGCGGCTCGAAGACCGTCAACTGGTGGACCTGGGACGACAAGCAGGCCGCCGCGTACAAGGTCTGCGCCACGGACTTCGAGAAGGCCAACCCCGGGACGACCGTCAAGATCTCGCAGTACGCCGTCGACGACTACTTCACCAAGCTGACCGCCGGCTTCGTCGCCGGCAACGCCCCCGACGCCTTCCAGAACAGCGTGCAGTTCTTCCAGGCCTACGCCTCGCAGCACCAGCTGCTGGCGATGGACGACTTCATCGCCAAGGACAAGTTCGACATGTCCCGGTTCTCCGTGGGCGTGGACGCGTGGAAGTTCACCGACGGCAAGCAGTACGCCCTGCCGCTCGACTGGGCCGCGGCCGCCCTCTACTACGACCAGGACGCCCTGACCAAGGCCGGCTACTCCGCGGACAAGCTCGCCTCCCTGAAGTGGAACCCCGACGACGGCGGCGACTTCGGCAAGCTCATCGCCCACCTCACCATCGACGAGAAGGGCCACCGCGGCGACGAGAAGGGCTTCGACAAGGCCCACGTCAAGACGTTCGGCTTCGGCCAGGTCGCCGCCAAGGACTTCATCGGCCAGACCACCTGGAGCCCTTTCGTCTCCAGCACCGGCTGGCGCCTGGGCGACAAGCAGAGCTGGCCCACCGTCTTCAACTACGGCGACCCGCGCTTCATCAAGACGATGAAGTGGGTGCGCTCCCTCACCGACAAGGGCTACGCGCCCAAGATCGGCGAGTTCACCTCCAGCGTCAGCGACGTCGACCTGCTCTCCTCCCACAAGGTCGCCCTGGAGATGGGCGGCTCCTGGGAGGCCTCCACCTTCGCGAAGATCCCCGGCATCAAGGCGGGCATCGCGGCGCCCCCGTACGGCCCCGACGGCACGACCCGCGCCGTGATGAGCAACTCCAACGGCAACAACATCTGGGCCGGCACCAAGAACCCCGACCTGGCCTGGAAGTGGGTCTCCTACATGGGATCCGAGGCCTGCCAGAGCAAGGCCTCGCTCACCGGCACGTTCTTCCCCTCCATCCCGGCGTCCATGGACGCCTCCGCCAAGGCGCTGGCCGCCGAGGGCGTCGACCTGACCGTCTTCACCGACATGCTGAAGAACAAGGTGCTCTACCCCTCGCCGGTCTACGGCAACGGCGCCGCGGTCCAGGACGCGATGAACCCGCTCTTCGAGGCGTACTTCGCCGGGCAGAAGGACGACTCCGTCTTCACCGGCATGCAGGAGCAGAGCAAGACGCTGCTCGCGAAGAACTGATCCACTTGCAGTGACCCGTGAAACCGCCGCCCGGACGCGGCCCCCCACCGGGGCCCGTCCGGGCGGCGGAGCACATCGAAAGGAAGGACCCCCCATGGCAGACACCACCGCGCGGATCGCGGCCCTGCGCGCGGCCGGCACCGCGTTCGTCCTGGAGCTCACCGAGCCGGTGCCCCGGGTCCTGCACTGGGGCGAGGACCTCGGCGACCTGTCCGCGGCGGACCTGGCCGCGCTCTCCCTGACGGCCGAGCCCGCGGTCCTCAACAACGCCGTCGACATCCCGCGCCGCTACACCGTCTGGCCCACCGAGGCCGACGGATGGGCCGGCACCCCCGCCCACCACGGCCACGCCGACGGCGGATCCGCGGCCCCGCGCCCTACCCTCGCCGGCACGGCCCTGCGCGAGGATCCCGAGGGCGGCGGCGAACTGGAGGTCTCCCTCACCGACGCCGCCGCCGGGCTCGACATCACGGTCACCTACCGGATGGACGCCTCCGGCGTGCTCGCCGTCCACGCCGACATCACCCGGCACGGCACCGCCGGCCCCGCACCCTACGACCTCGCCCAGGCCACCGTGCTGCTTCCGCTGCCCCGGCGCGCCGGCGAGATCCTCGACTTCACCGGCAAGTGGAGCCGCGAACGCTCCCCGCAGCGGCGCCCGCTCGGCTTCGGCGCCCACGCCCGCGAGGTCCGCCGCGGCAAGCCCGGCCTCGACTCCCCGTACCTCGTCGCCGTCGGCGTGCCCGGCTTCGGCTTCCGCGAGGGCGAGGTGTGGGGCCTGCACGTCGCCTGGAGCGGCGACCAGCGCTACCTCGTGGAGCGGCTGCCCGAGGGCGCCGGCAGCCACGCCGCCGCTCTCGGCGGCGGCGAACTCCTGCGCGCCGGCGAGATCCGGCTCGCCCCCGGCGAGAGCTACCGCACCCCCGTGTGCCACTTCGCCTGGTCCGGCTCCGGCCTCGACGGCCTCGCCGACCGCTTCCACACCCTGCTGCGGGCCCGCCCCAGCCACCCCCGGCGCCCGCGCCCGGTCATCCTCAACAGCTGGGAGGCCGTGTACTTCGACCACGACCTCGACCACCTGCTGCGCCTCGTCGACCGCGCCGCCGAGGTCGGCGTGGAGCGGTTCGTGCTGGACGACGGCTGGTTCCGCGGCCGCCGCTCCGACCACGCGGGACTCGGCGACTGGACGGTCGACCCGAAGGTGTGGCCCGGCGGACTCGCCCCGCTCGTCGACCACGTGCGCTCCCACGGCATGGAGTTCGGCCTCTGGTTCGAACCGGAGATGGTCAACCTCGACTCCGACCTGGCCCGCGAGCACCCCGAGTGGGTCCTCGGCCCCGCCGCCGGCCTCGGCCCGACGGCCCGTCACCAGTACGCCCTCGACCTGTCCCAGCCCGCCCTCGCCGCGTACCTGCTGGACTCACTGGACACCCTGATCACCACGTACGGCATCGACTACCTCAAGTGGGACCACAACCGGGAGCTGTACGAGGCCGTCCACGGCCCCGCGGACCGGCCCGCCTCGCACGCCCAGGTCGTGGCGCTCTACCGGCTGCTGGACGCGCTCAAGGAGCGCCACCCCGCGCTGGAGATCGAGAGCTGCGCCAGCGGCGGCGGCCGCGTCGACCTGGGTATCCTCGCCAGGACCGACCGGGTGTGGGCCTCCGACTGCAACGACCCCGTGGAGCGGCAGTCCATCCAGCGCTGGACGGGCCAGCTGCTGCCCCCCGAGCTCGTCGGCGCCCATGTGGGCGCCAACCCGAGCCACACCACCGCCCGCGTCACCTCCGACGCCTTCCGGATGGCCACCGCCCTGTTCGGCCACGCCGGCATCGAGCAGGACATCACCCGCTGCACCCCGGAGGAGATCGCCCGGCTGACCGCGTGGACGGCCCTCTACCGCGAACTGCGCCCCCTGCTCCACAGCGGCCGCACCGTGCGTGCCGACCTCCCCGACGACGCGACGCTCCTGCACGGCGTCGTCGCCCAGGACGGCATCGCCGCCCTCTACTGCTGGGCGCGCGTCGCGACCTCCCCCGAGGGCCAGTCCGGCCGCGTCCGGCTGCCCGGCCTCGACCCCGCCCACCGCTACGAGGTGCGGGTCCGCACCGACCTCGGCCTGCCCTCCTTCCACCAGACCAGCGGCCCCGCATGGCTCACGGCGGCCATCGACGGCTGGCTCCCCCTCCCGGGCGCGGTCCTCGCCTCCGCGGGTCTCCCGATGCCCCAACTCAACCCGGAGCAGGCCCTCCTGCTCGAGGTCCGGCGCACCGCCTGAACCGAGTGACCCCTGTGCGCCGCACGCCCGACCTGACGCGACAGCGTGCGGCGCACAGCCCGGGTGGGAGTGCACCGCGTTCTCAGGCACGTGGAGACCTGTCGTGCCGAGGCGTCCCCTCCGGTGGGGGCGCCCGATGCCGGCGCGCAGGTCACCGGCGGCCGTTGTGGCAGGGGCCGACCCGGAGGGAGCGGTGGCCTCGCCGGAGAAGGAGGCCGGCCTGCGCCTGGCGCGGAGGCCGAACGCCGGTCGCGCGCGATCCGGCGACCCGGGTCGCGCCCGGCTGCGAGGATGCCCGTATGGAGCGGAAACTGAGCCGGCAGGAAGCCTCGGACGCGGTCGGCGGCCACGGATGGCGCTACATACTGGGCGCGTTGCAGACATCGGTCCCCGCCGGGTCGATGGCGCAGGGGGCCGCGCTGGCGGCGGAGGCCGTCGCGGTCTGCGGCGACGACGCCGACGGGCACCTCTGGGTCGACGTCCGCCCGGGGCGGGTGCTGCTCACCCTGCAGTCGCTCGCGCACGCGGCCGTCACGTCGCTCGACGTCGACCTCGCGTGCCGCGTCTCCGCCGCGATGCGCGCCGCCGGGTCGCCGGCGGACCCCGGAGCCGGCACGGGCGAGGGCCGGTCGGTGCAGCTCCTGGAGATCGCGATCGACGCACTGGACATCGCCGGTGTCCGGCCGTTCTGGAATGCGGTGCTGGGCTGGACCGACGAGGCGGGCGCCGACGGACCCGAGGACCCGCTGGTCGACCCGGAACGGCAGGGCCCGGCGGTCTGGTTCCAGCGGATGGACCGGGCACGCCCGCAGCGCAATCGCATCCACCTCGACATCAGCGTCCCGCACGACGAGGCACCCCGCCGGATCGAGGCGGCACTTGCGGCCGGCGGCCGGCTCGTGTCCGCGAGCCGTGCCCCCGCGTTCTGGGTGCTCGCCGACAAGGAGGGCAATGAGGCCTGCGTGACGACCTGGCAGGGCCGCGACGGGGCGGGCTCGTGACCCCGTACTCCCTGGCGTTCTACGTGGACGTCGTCACCACGGGCACGGTGCTCGGCGTGGGGTCCGCGGATTCCCCCGAGCGCGTCACCGCGGTGCTGGGACCCCGCTTCGCCGAGGGCGGCTTCGACGACGTCAGCCTGTTCCGTGACTACGGCCTCGCCGAGTTCTACTGGCACCGCGCGTCCACCGGTGACCTGTGGGAGGGGCACCATGTCACCCTGCAGGTGCACCGGCTCGCGGACCGGGATCGCGGCATCGTGAACGAGGTGCTGCGCGCCCGGTACGGGCGTTTCGCGCCACGGCTGCGCTTCGAGAAGCTGCGACGGTTGCTGGACAGGCGCGGCGTGCCCTTGGTGGAGGTCCCCGAGATATCGGCGAACGCCCCGTACTTCCGCACCTACTGGCAGCCCCGCGTGCAGGTGGGCGTCTCCGTCATCGGTATCCACGGCGAGTACAGCACGCCGGACCGTCTGCGGGTCGGTGACGTGTACAAGATCCACGTGCCGATGACCGCCCGGGAAGTGGAATGGCGCAGGGCACAAGGGGCGTCCGCCACAACTGCCGCGCCGTGACCCGGCGACCGTGCGGGGGCACGGTCGCCGGGCCGGGGGATCAGCGGCGGCCCACCGTGATGGTGTGCTGCGTGGCCACCCCGTTGACGGTGACGCGGAGGACCGCGGTACCGGCGCGGAGCGCGGTCAGGTCGCCGGTGGCCGGGTCGTAGGAGACGACCGCGGGACCGCCCTCGGTGCGGCCGGCGATCTCGACGCGCGAGCCGGTCCAGGAGGCGCTGACCGGCCAGGCCACCGGGACGGCACGTGTGCCGTCCTGCGTGACCGTCGCGGACGCCTTGGCCCGGTCGCCGACCGTGAGCGTGTCCGGCGCGCTGAGGTCCACCGCGTCGGTGCGGACGTGCACTTCCGCGCGGAGCCAGGCGTCGGAGTCACGGGTGGGGACGGCGAACGTGTCGGTGACCCGCCCCTTGGCCGGGTCGATGCCCAGCATCGTCCAGCCGGTGAAGCCGCCGTTGTCGGGCGTGCTGGCCGGGTTCTTGCCGGAGTTGCCGTTGACCAGGTAGGAGACGCCGTCGATCTCGGACGCCGAGAACGCGCCGACGTGACCGCCCACGAACGCGGCGGACTTGTGGCCCTGGGCCCGGAAGTCGGCGAGCCACTGCTCGACGAGCGCGGCCTCCTTGCGGTCGCCGAGCTGGCTGGCCTTGTCCGGCAGCGGGTCCTCGGTGGGGTGGTGCTCGAAGACCACGACGCCGCTGACGGAGCTGTCGGCTGCCGCGGTCGCGAGCTGGTCGTGCAGCAGCTGGAGCTGGGCGAAGCCGCCGCCGCGCAGGGTGCCGCTGGAGGAGTCCAGGGTGATGAAGCGGGTGCCCTCGGAGTCGAAGACCGACGTGGTGTCGCCGAACTCCGCCTTGAAGTTGACGGGCGTCCCGGGGCCCATCACCTCGTGGTTGCCGGGCACGTAGTGCCACGGGATGGTGCCGCCGGTGCGGGCGTCGAACTCGTCCAGGAGCGTGCGGGCCAGCTTGAAGTCGGCGGGCGAGCCCTCGTCGACGAAGTCGCCGTCGATGACCAGCATGTCCGGCTTGGCGTCGGCGATCTCGGCCAGCGTCCGGCGGGCCGCCTCCACCAGCGGGCTGTTGGGGTCGCGGGCGACGAACTGGGCGTCGGACATGACGGCGACGCGCAGCGGACGCCCGTCGACGGTGCCGTTGGTCACCACCACGGGGTCGGCGACCTTCGGCTGCACGGGCAGCTCCACGTCCGGGGCGACCTTGACGCGCAGGTCGCTGACGGTCACCTTGCCAGTGTACGAGCGGGCGGCGCTGGTCTCCAGCAGCCGGACCCGCTGGAAGGTGAGCGGGTACGGCGTGCCGACGGGCACCGGGAACTCGACCTTGCGCCAGCCGGTCCAGGTGATCAGGGGGCCGTCGAGGTTGGCGGTCACGCCCGCGCCCGTGCAGTACTGGAGCCGCGGCCACTCGCCGTTGCCGTCGCCGTTGATCCACATGGTGACGGCCTGCGGCTGGCCGGGCAGCTGGATCTGCTGCGGCGGCACGGCGTACTGGCCGCGCGTGGCGGTGGACTTGGTGAAGTCGTACGTGAGGGCCAGGCCGGGCGCGCCGTCGTGGCCGGCGGCCGGGGTGACCGAGCCGCCGGGCGCGCGGTCGTTCGCCGAGGTCCAGGCGGCCGCGTCCGACAGGTCCGCGAAGGACTTCTCGGCCAGGCCGACGGTGACGGCCACGTCGGTGGTCATCGTGCCGACCGTCAGGTGCAGGGTGGCGGAGGCGCCGTCGGCGAGGCCGCGTACGGTGAACGTCGCGTCGTCCGCGGGGGTCAGCGAGACGACGCCGTCGCCGCCGGTGACCTTGATGTCGGAGGCCTCGATCGGGGCGGAGTCGCCGAGGGCGTCGTAGCCGGTGACCGTCAGGCGCGCCGAGTCGTCCAGGCTGTCGAGCGCCACCAGGCTGCTGCTGGGGGTGATGCGCACGGCCGGAGCGAGGACGGTCAGCTTCATCGTGCCGCTCACGCCGTGGCTGGCACTCGCCTCGACCTCGCTGGTGCCGGAGTGCTTGCCGGTGACCACGGCGGTGCTGCCGTCGCCGCCCTTGACCGCGGCCAGGGAGTCGTCCCGCCAGTGCACGCGGGGGGTGGGCGCGGGCGTGTACGTCTCGTCGTGCGCCAGGGCCTTGACGGTGCGGTGCAGGTCGGGGAAGACCTTGTCGGAACCGTCGGCCGTCAGGGCCGGGAGGACGCGGAAGCCGCGGGCCTCGCCGGAACCGGGGGCGGCGAACAGGCCGAGGCCGTTGGCGACCTGGCGCTCCGAGCCGTCCGAGGGGCTGTTGACCAGACCCGTCACGCTCTCGCCGGGCAGGCGGGCGGCCATGGTGGTCGAGCCGCCGCCGTCCATGTTGAGGGCGTTGACGGCGCCGAGGCCCTTCATGAAGGCGCCGAGCTCGTTGAGGTCCATGCCGCGGCTGTTGGTCTGCTTGCCGTCGATCGCGACCAGGTACATGGTGCGGCCGTCGGCGGAGAAGCCCACGCTGGTGCGGGAGGTGGCGGTGACGGTGTCGCCGTCGGTGTAGTGCTTCACCACGCCGTCCGCGACCAGGACCTGGCCGCCGCCGACGGCGACCGCCACGTCGCCGAAGTCGGCGCGCGGGCGGTAGGCGACGTTCACGGAGTCCCCGGGCACGAGGCCGGACAGCGCGTCGGCGCCCGCCTCACGGCCGAGCAGCACGCTGGTGCCGGCCGGGACCGGGCCGCTGCTGACGGAGGTGTGCACCTCGGTGACCTTGCCGTCGCGCAGCCACACCTCGGCGACACGGCTCGCGCCGCTCACGGGCTTGGTGCGCGGGGACGGGCCCCACTGGTCGGTGAACAGGCCGATGCCGCCGGCCGCCAGGACCGGGGAGTTGACGCTGGACAGCTTCAGGTGCTGCGTACCGCCGACCGTGACCTCGCCCTCCAGGAACACCTGGGCGAGCCGGCCGAGGCCGTCCGCGCCGATCGCGACGGTCTGGCTGCGGCCCTCGGTGGGGGAGTTGATGAGCCCGCCGTCGCGCGACACGGCGCCGCCGACCGGGGCCTCGGTGTCGTTCATGTCGAAGTAGTCGCCGTTGATCGCGGCGACCGCCCCGGTGCGCTTGGCCTGCTCGGTGACCCGGGACTTCCCGGTGACCGTGCCGGAGGAGATGTAGTCCACCTTGACCCGGTCGTCCGCCAGATCCGCGACGAGCACCTGCCCGCGCACCCAGCCGTCCGCCTCGAAGCGGTCGAAGCGCGTGAGGTTCAGCCCGGGCGCGATGGGCGTGCGGTCCTCGCGCGTGACGATGGACTGGCCCGGGGTGCTCGGGATGAGGCCCTGGACGGAACCGGCGGGCTTCGGCGCGTCGGCGGTGGCCGACATCAGGTGCTCGGGCGTGAGCGCCTGGGCGGTCGTCATCATGCCGGCACCGATGCTGAGCGCCGTGGCCAGGGCCAGGACGACGGCACCGCGCCGGGCCGCGGCACGCGGCCGCGGGACGACGGAGTCAAAGGGAAGGGGCACTGGCTGACTTCTTTCCGTGGAATGGCCGGGGGTCATCGCCCAGTCGATGTGCCGCCGGTGTCGAAGCACCCCGCGGTGGGTGATCATCGGGGATGTTCGCTGTGAACATCCTGTGACGCGTCCTGCTTTGAGCGCGGTAAGTGGTGTACGGCCCCGACTGTCCGGGGCCGTACATGATCGGGCCGCCCCGACCGACCCCGTTGGGAACGCCGGGCGCGGCGTTCGCCTCCCCCTCGGGGGCGAACGCCGCGGCCGGACGCCGTCAGACCGTGCCGGCGGTCGCCGGCTGCGCGGCGGGCTGCCCGGTGGCGTCCGCGGTGCGGCGGGCCCGAAGGGCCATGACCACGAAGGCGGCGGTCAGGACGGCATACATCAGGACGGCGTTGTACGAGCTGGGGGAGAAGTCCGCGAAGAGGGCCAGGAAGCCCGCGGGGGCCAGCCAGACCGGGAGGGCGCCGGCCCGCCACAGGCCGATCGTCAGCACGACCAGGCCGAGGTCGAAGGCGAACAGCCGGGCCACCAGGACGACCATCGCGGCCACGCCGTTGGAGATGGTGTCGTTGGCGGAGGCCATCGCCGTCAGGTTCTCCGCCGTGGCCAGGTCGCGGATGGCCAGCAGGAGGAACGGGTGGGCGACCAGGGCCAGGGAGCCGGTGATCGCCATGGTCCCGCCGATCCGTACGGCCACGCGGCCCCGGCCGGTGACCGCCGGCACCAGCCGGACGAGGCCGACGACGAAGAGGGCCGCGCCGACGATCGCGAGCAGGTCGGCGACGAGGAAGGCCCCGGCGTGGGCGGAGACGAAGCGCAACTCGTCCGCCGGCGTGGACGTCGTGTCGCGCGGGACGACGAGTTCGGACACCAGCCCGAGGACCGGCGCGGCGGCGAGGGCGGCGAAGGACAGCGCGGGGGCGCGCCAGGTGTGGTGAAGCATGATCCCCTCCATTGACTGCGGCCGGAACGCCCGGCACACCGAGGACGGTGTCAGCCGCGGCCGACCCGCACCCGGCCCCGCGGTGCCCGCCCGCTCCGCCCGCGGGGGGAATCCCGGCGGCGCGAACCGGTACCACAGGGGGAACCGGCGCCGACTTCGCCCGCCCTGTACTCCCCACCGTGTTGGCCAGTCGCAGTCGGCTCGAACTCCTCATCGACATCGCTCCGGCGGTCCTGCTCTGCCTCCTCGGTGTGGTCGAGCTGACGGACTCGCCCCTGAACCCCGAGGCCGGACCGCAGCATCTGCTGGCGGTCGTGGTCACGACCTGCGCGCTCGCGGTGCGCCGGCGGCACCCGCTGACGGTGGCCCTCGGCATCGCCACGGCCATGGCCCTGACCGCGCTCGGCGCCGAACCGTCCGACGAAGTGGCGGTGCTGCTCGCCCTGATCGTCGCCGTGTACAGCGCCGCGGCCTATCTGCCGACGGTTCAGCTGGTGGCCGCGGCCGCGGCGAACTCCGCCTCACTCGTGGTGGCGATCCTCAACGACCCCTCGGACTCCGATCCCGGCAACGTCGTGCCGACGATCGTGCTGTTCGTGGTGCTCCCCGCCGTGGTGGGTGCCGCCTACCGGCGCCGCCGCACGGCCGTGCAGCACCTCACCGCCCAGGCGGAGGAGCTGCAGCGCACACGGGACGAGCAGGCCCGCCGTGCGGTCGCCGCCGAACGGCAGCGCATCGCCAGGGAACTGCACGACCTGGTCGCCCACGCGGTGAGCGTGATCGCCGTCCAGGCGGAAGCGGGCCGCGGGATGCTGGAGACGGACCGGGCCACGGCGGGACGGGCGTTCGCGGCGATAGCCGATGCCTCGCGCGGTGCCCTGGTGGAACTGGCCCGGCTGCTGAGGTTGCTGCGCGACGACGACCCGGTGGCCTCCGCCGTGGCCGCCGAGCCCGAACCGCTGGTGCCCCAGCCGCACTTCGACGACCTGGACCGGCTGGTGTCCACCATGGGCGCGGCCGGGCTCACGGTGCGCACGGCGACGGAGGGCCTGCCGCGCCCGCTCGACCAGGGTGTCTCGCTGTGCGCCTATCGCGTCGTCCAGGAGTCGCTGACCAACGCGCTTAAGCACTCCGCCTCCGAGGTGGCCGAGTTGAGGCTGCGCTACGACGAGCACGTGCTGGAGATCGAGGTGCACACGGACGCCGGGGTCGGCGACTCCGGCCGCGGCGGCACCGGCAAGGGACTCGTCGGCATGTGGGAGCGTGTCGTGGTCTGCGGCGGCAGCCTGACGCTCGACGTGTCCGCCGGTTTCACCGTACGGGTGCGGCTGCCGCTCGCGGTGGGGGTCCCGGCGTGATCCGCGTGGTCGTCGCCGACGACGAGATGCTGATCCGGCACGGGCTCGCGGCCATCCTCTCCGGCGAACCGGACATCGAGGTGGTCGCGGAGGCCGCGGACGGGGTGGAGGCGCTCGGCGAGGTGCGGCGCACGGATCCCGATGTCGTGCTGATGGACATCCGCATGCCCCTGCTGGACGGGATCGAGGCCACCCGCAGGCTCGCCCGGACCGCACCGCGCAGCTGGGTCCTGGTGCTCACCACCTTCGATCTCGACCAGTACGTGTACCACGCGATGCGGGCCGGGGCCTCGGGCTTCCTGCTCAAGAGCGCGCCGCGGCACCAACTCACGGCCGGGGTGCGCACGGTGGCGGCGGGCGACGCGCTGCTGGCCCCGATCCTCACCCGGCGGCTGCTGGAGGAGTTCCTCAGCGGGCCACCGCCGGGCGCGGCGGCCCAGCCCGTCCTCGACGACCTGACGCAGCGCGAGCTGGACGTGCTGCGCCTGGTGGGCCGGGGCATGTCCAACACCGAGATCGGGACGGTGCTCTGCCTCGCCGAGAGCACCATCAAGACCCACGTGGGCAATCTGCTCGGCAAGCGGGGACTGCGGGACCGGGCCCAACTGGTGGTTCTCGCCTACGAGTCGGGCCTGCTGCGCCCCGGGCACTGACCGCGGAGGGCCCGCGGACGCGGCCCGCCCCATCCCGCCGCCGTCCCGGGGGATAGACGTCCCCGCCATCGGGTAGGCAGGCTCCGGGGCCCGCAGCCGCGGGGGCCCGCCGGCGCACCTGGTGCGCCGCCACATCGGCACATGAGGGATGGACACGGTGGCATCTGGAGTCGTGAAGTGGTTCAACGCCGAAAAGGGCTTCGGCTTCATCGCACAGGACGGGGGGCCGGACGTGTTCGCCCACTACTCCAACATCGTCGGTAACGGCTACCGCGAGCTCCAGGAAGGCGAGGCGGTCACTTTCGAGGTGACGCAGGGCCAGAAGGGCCCGCAGGCGGAGAACATCGTCCGCGGCTGACCCGCCTGCCGCCCGCAGCCCGTGTCCCGTACGAGCGGGGCCGCTCCCCAGGGGGGCGGCCCCGCTCGTCGTGCCTTCGGCCGGCACCGCCGCCGGGGCCCACGAGGTGCCCGTGACCTAAGTAGGCCTTGAGACACCCTTGACGGTGGCGTGAACTTCTTATGGTATGGGCGTCCTTGTCGCAGACCATGTGAAGGAGAGTCGTGAGACCCAGAGTCTTAACGACCGTCGTTGCCGGCGCTCTCATCCTCTGCAGTGCGGCCATCGCGCCCGTCGCCCAGGCCCGGAGCACGATCCCGGCCAGGGGTGACGCGGACGAGGTCAAGGTGTTCCGTGCGGAAGTCACCAAGAGCCAGATCCCGTTGCTGCTGGAAGCAGGGCAGGACGGTCACGAACTGAGCGAGCAGGCGCCCGTCAACGGCACCGCCTCGGTCGAGGTCTACCTCACCGACAAGCAGGCCGGGCAGCTGGAGCGCAAGGGCGTGCGGCTCACGGAGCACACCATCGCCGCCAAGTCCGAGGCGCGCCTCCAGAGCGCCGCCGAGGGCGTCTTCCGGCCGTACAGCGGCCCGGGCGGCATCAAGGAGGAGATCCTTGCCGCGGGCCAGGCGAACCCGAACCTGACCAAGGTCGTCTCCATCGGCAAGACGGTGAACGGTCAGGACATCCTCGCGCTGCGGCTCACCAAGGACGCGAAGAAGTCCAAGGACGGCTCCAAGCCTTCCGTGCTGTACATGTCCAACCAGCACGCGCGGGAGTGGATCACGCCGGAGATGACCCGCCGGCTGATGCACTACTACCTGGACAACTACGCCACCGACCCGCGCATCAAGAAGATCGTCGACACCACCGAGCTGTGGTTCGTCATCTCGGCCAACCCGGACGGCTACGACTACACGTTCCAGGACCCGGGCAACCGCCTGTGGCGCAAGAACCTGCGGGACGTGAACGGCGACGGCGTCATATCCGCCGGCGACGGCGTCGACCTCAACCGCAACTTCGGCTACAAGTGGGGCTACGACGACGAGGGTTCGTCCCCCAGCCCCGCCAGCGAGACCTACCGCGGCGCGAGCCCCGGCTCCGAGCCGGAGACGAAGGCGCTGGACTCCTTCGAGAAGCACATCGACTTCACCTACGGCATCAACTACCACTCCGCCGCCGAACTGCTGCTGTACGGCGTCGGCTGGCAGGTGGCGACGGACACCCCCGACGACGTCCTGTACAAGTCGCTGGCCGGCACCCCGGCCAACTCCGCGATCCCGGGCTACCACCCGCAGGTCTCCTCGGAGCTGTACACGACCAACGGCGAGGCCGACGGCCACGCGGCCAACGTCAACGGCATGGCGATGTTCACGCCCGAGATGTCGACCTGCCAGACCGCTTCCAACAGCGTTCCGGACGACCAGTGGAAGGCGGCCGACTGCCAGTCCGTCTTCAACTTCCCGGACGACGAGGGGCTGATCCAGGGCGAGTTCGAGAAGAACATCCCCTTCGCGCTCTCGGTCGCGGAGACCGCCGCCCACCCCGACACCCCGTCCTCCTCGGTGGGCCTGGATGCGGCGGACTTCACCCCGGCGACCTTCGGCACCTCGTACTCCCGCGGCTCCGACCAGGAAGTCTCGGTCGTCATCCGCCAGTCGCTGCGTGACAAGACGCTCAACTACCGTGTCAACGGCGGCCGTACGCAGGGCGAGGCGCTGCACTCCTGGAACGGCGGCGAGACCTACGGCGGCGAGGACAACCTCTACTTCGACGAGTACCGCGCGAAGGTCAGGGACGGCGAGCCGGGCGACAAGGTCGAGGTGTGGTACACCGCCGAGACCAAGAGCGGCCAGCGGGTCTCCAGCACGCCGTTCACCTACACCGTGGCCGACCGGCCCAAGGCGGACACCCTCGTCGTCGCCGAGGAGGGCGCCCCGGCGACGCAGGCGCAGGCCTACGTCGACGCGCTGAAGGCCAACGGCCACAAGGCGGCGGTCTGGGACGTGGCCACGCAGGGCGCGCCGGACGCGCTCGGTGTCCTCGGGCACTTCCGCACGGTCGTGCACTACACCGGCGGCGCCATCCCCGGCAACGCCACCCAGCTGCAGCTG
Organism: Streptomyces sp. NPDC088733; assembly: GCF_044751185.1. NCBI lineage: Bacteria > Bacillati > Actinomycetota > Actinomycetes > Kitasatosporales > Streptomycetaceae > Streptomyces > Streptomyces sp. NPDC088733. Next base: position 238,099 of record NZ_JBIVLH010000004.1, on the reverse strand, counting down.
CGCGCGTACCTCAACGAGCGCGGCAAGCTGATCGAGGCGGGCGAGCGGGCCGGCGGCACCGTCGACCTCGGCGGCGGCAACCCCTCGGACGACTTCAGCCAGTACTACCTGGGTGCCTACTCGCGCACCTCGACCCCCGGCGCCACCGCCTTCACCGGCTCCGGCGTCCTGGGCGGCTTCGCCGGTCCGCTCGGGGCCGCGCCCGGCAACCCGCTGGACCGGGCGGGCACGTACCGCGTCACGTCCGACAACCTGTCGGTCGCGGACTACCCGCAGTTCGCGAGCGCGGGCGCGGGCAGGTTCGACGGGACCGCGCCGCCGAACGCACCGTACGCCGGCGCCTTCATGGCGGCGGCCGTCCACGCGGACGACTCGTACGACCGGCTGACCCGCACCATCGACCTGACGGGGGTGACCGCGGCCGACGCGCCCGCGCTCCGCACCCGTCTGCTCTGGGACACCGAGCCGGGATACGACAACGCGCTCCTGGAGATCCACACCGTCGGCGCGGACGACTGGACCACGCTCCCCGACACCAACGGCGGTACCCGTACCGACGTGCCGGCGGAGTGCGAGGCCGGGTTCTACATCGCCGAGCACCCGTGGCTGAAGCACTACCTGACCCCGGGGGCCGACGGCTGCTCCGCGAGCGGTACCACGGGCACGTGGAACAGCTTCACCGGCGCCTCCCAGGGCTGGCAGCAGGTGAACTTCGACCTGAGCCCCTTCGCGGGCAAGAAGGTCGAGGTCTCGCTCAGCTACGTCAGCGACCCGGGCTCCGGCGGCCAGGGACTCCAGGCGGACGAGGCCTCGGTCGTCATCCGCGGTGCGGCCACCGAGACGGAGGGCTTCGAGAGCTCCTTCGGCCCGTGGACCGTCGCCGGGCCGCCCCCGGGCAGCCCGGCCGTCGTCCGTGACTGGCGCCGTACCGGGGCGCTGTTCCAGACGTACGGCGCGGTCACCACGGAGGACACGGTCCTGCTGGGCTTCGGCCTGGAGCACCTCGGCTCCGCGGGCGACCGCGCCGATCTGCTCGGCAAGGCACTGGACTCCCTGGGCCGGTGACCCTCGGCGCGCCCTCCGCGGACGACCGCGGAGGGCGCGCACGGATCGTCCTGAGGGCGGCCCGCACCCCTTTTTCGGGGGAGCGGGCCGCCCGTTCCTTTTCCCGGGCTGCCCGTGATCCAGGGGAATATTTAGGACATTCAACTCAATCCTGCACGTATCGCTGTGCGGTCCCATACAAACTCTTGACACCCCTCGGCATCGAGGTCCAGGGTTCCTCACATCGCTCGTTTAAACCGGTTCAAACGACAGATGAAGCAATCGCTTCGCGAAGATTGCACCGGTATGCGGGCGGCAGAACGTGCTGCTTCCGGCGCCGAGGTCGCCGCCGGACGGCGTGCCTCCGCGCACGTCGCCCGACGGTGCCCGCGATGCCGTGGTGGCTTCCCTTCGCAGCCGTACCCGGAGAGTCCGTCATGGCCCGACGCCCCACCATCGCCGATGTCGCCGCACTGGCCGGCGTGTCCCGGGCCACCGTCTCCTTCGTCCTCAACGACCGCCCCGGAGTCGCCGCCGCGACCCAGCAGCGGGTCCGGGCGGCCGTCGAGAAGCTCGGCTGGACGCCCAGCCGCAGCGCCCGGGCCCTGTCCACGGGCCGGGCGCGGGCCGTGGGGCTGGTGCTGACGCGTGAGCCGGACCTGATCGGCACCGACCCCTTTTTCCCGGCGTTCATGGCGGGCATCGAGTCGGTGATAGCCGAGTCCGGCGACGGCCTGATGCTGCACGTGTGCCGACCCGAGCACGAGACGGACACCTACCGCCGCCTGGTCGACGACCAGCGCGTGGACGGGGTGTTCCTCACCGACCTCCGCGTGGACGACACCAGGCCGGGCCTGCTGCGCGAACTGGGCCTGCCGGGCGTGGCCGTGGGCGCCGACGGCGGTGTCGAGGGCCTGGCGACGGTGAACCTGGACGACCGCCCCGTGGTGACCGGCGCCATACGCCACCTGGTGGAGCTCGGCCACCGGCGCATCGCCTATGTCGCCGGCCCCGAGGAGTACCTGCACGCGCAGCGGCGCCTGAAGGCCTGCCAGGACGCGGTCGCCGAGGCCGGCCTGCCGCCGTGCCCGGTGCTGCCCGGCGGATTCACCGCCGAGGGCGGGGCGCTGGCGACGCAGGAGCTGATCGCGCGCCCCGACCGCCCCACCGCCATCGTGTACGCCAACGACCTGTCGGCGACCGCGGGTATGGCGGTCGCGCAGGAAGCGGGGCTGCGGCTGCCCGAGGACCTGTCGGTCGTCGGCTTCGACGACGTCCCGCTGGCCTCGTGGACCCGGCCCTCGCTCACCACCGGCCGTGCCGACGCCGCCCGTTGGGGCCGTGCCGCGGCGCTCGCCCTGATCGGCACGATCGAGACCGGCGCCACCCCGCACGTGGAACTCGACCCCGCCGCGCTGATGCTGCGCGACTCCACGGGCCCGGCGCCCGTCACGAGACCGCAGCCCTGACCGACCCGCGCGGCCCCGCGTGGCCCGCGTCTCCCGAACGTTTCACTCTCGTGAAAGGCCGTCCCCGTGGCCGGACGACGCCCCGGAACAGCCGTTTCATCCGCATTTGAGAAGATGGAGCACACCGCAATGAAGAAGACCCTCCTCGGAGTTCTCTCCGCCGTGGCCCTGACCGTGCCGCTCGCAGCGTGCGGCAGCGGCGGGTCCGGCTCCGCCGGCGGTGACGACGCCCACGGGCCGATCACCGTCTGGTACTCCAACAACGCCCAGGAAGTCGCCTGGGGCAAGAGCATGGTCGCCGACTGGAACGCCGCCCACCCGGACGAGAAGGTCAAGGCGCAGGAGATACCGGCGGGCAAGAGCTCCGAGGAGGTCATCGGCGCGGCCATCACAGCGGGCAACGCCCCGTGCCTGATCCTGAACACCGCTCCGGCCGCCGTGCCCGGTTTCCAGAAGCAGGGCGGCCTGGTGGCCCTCGACGACTTCCCGGGCGCGGAGCAGTACCTGAAGGCGCGGACCGGCGACCGGCTCTCCCAGTACGCCTCGCCCGACGGCAAGCACTACCAGATGCCGTGGAAGAGCAACCCCGTCATGGTCTTCTACAACAAGCAGCTGTTCAAGAAGGCCGGCCTGGACCCCGAGCACCCCAAGCTCGCCACCTACCAGGACTTCCTGAACACCTCGCGAACCCTGGTCAAGTCCGGCGTGCACGCGGCCATCTGGCCCGCGCCCACCTCCGAGTTCTACCAGTCCTGGTTCGACTTCTACCCGCTGTTCGCGGCCCAGACCGGCAAGCAGCTCGTCGAGGACGGCAAGGCCCAGTTCGCCTCGCCGGACGGCGTGAAGGCGGCCGAGTTCTGGAAGACCATGTACGCGGACCACCTCGCGCCCAACGAGCAGTACAACGGCGACTCCTTCGCCGACGGCAAGGCCGCCATGGCGATCGTCGGCCCGTGGGCGGTCTCCGTCTACGGCGACAAGGTCACGTGGGGTGCCGTGCCGGTCCCCACGGCCACCGGCTCGGCCGCCAAGGGCACCTTCAGCGACGAGAAGTCCATCGGCATGTTCACCGCCTGCCAGAACAAGGGCACCGCCTGGGACGTCCTGAAGTTCGCCACCAGCAAGGAGCAGGACGGCAAGCTGCTGGAGGCCACCGGCCAGATGCCGATGCGCCAGGACCTCGCGGCCGCGTACCCCCAGTACTTCGCCTCCCACCCGGCCTACAAGACCTTCGCCGAGCAGGCCGACCACACCGTCGAGGCCCCCAACGTCCCGAACTCCGTGGAGATCTGGCAGACCTTCCGCGACGCGTACACCAAGTCCGTCATCTTCGGGAAGGGCGACGTGAGCAGCGCCCTCCAGGAGGCGGCGGGCAAGGTCGACGGCCTCGCGAAGCAGTGAGCCGGCGCCATGTCCTCCACGCAGCATGACCTCGTCCGCCCCGGGCCCACGCGGCCCGGGGCGCGCCCCCGGACCGCACGGGAGCCGCGGCCCGGCAGGCTGCGCCTCGCCGGCCGGCACCCGATCGGCATCGCCTTCGTCTCGCCGTACGTGCTCTACCTGGCCGCGATCTTCCTGTACCCGCTCGGCTTCGCGGTGTGGATGTCCTTCCACGACTACTTCTTCGCCGCGCCCGGCGCCCAGGTCGACCGCCCGTTCGTGGGGCTGGCCAACTACACCGCCGTCCTGACCGATCCCGCGGTGTGGAACTCCTTCCTCAACATCGCGATCTTCCTGGTCATCAACGTCCCGCTGACGGTGGGCGCGTCCCTCGTGCTCGCCACGGCCCTCAACTCCAAGCTGCGCGGGCGGGCGTTCTTCCGCACGGCCTACTACGTGCCGTACATCACCGCGAGTGTGGCGGTCGTCGGCGTGTGGCTGTTCCTGTTCAACTCGAACGGCCTGGTGAACCAGGCCCTCGGGCCGCTCGCGCCGCACCCGTCGTGGCTGGTCAACTCGCACCTGGCGATGCCGACCATCGCGGTCTTCGTCGCCTGGAAGCAACTGGGCTTCTTCATCGTGCTCTACCTGTCGGCGCTGCAGAACGTGCCCGGAGAGCTCTACGAGTCGGCGTCCCTCGACGGCGCGGGCAAGGTGCGGATGTTCTGGTCCATCACCGTGCCGGCCGTGCGCACCGCGACCCTTCTGGTGCTGGTCATGGCGACGGTGACGGGCGCGAACCTGTTCACCGAGCCGTATCTGCTGACGAGCGGCGGCGGCCCGGACGGCGCCACCACCTCACCGGTGCTGCTGATGTACCAGCGCGGCCTCCAGCAGGGCCACCCCGACGAGGCGGCCGCGATCGGGGTGATCCTGGTGGTGCTGATCACCGCGATCTCCCTCGTCTACCGCCGCGTGCTGGAGAGGGACTGACATGGCCGACGCCCACGCCCCCACGCTGACGCGCCGTCCGGCGGCGCACCACAGCCCGCACACGCACTCCGGCGTCCGCCGGATCCTGTCGCGGCTGGCGCTGCTCGCCGGAGCCTTCGCGTTCCTCTTCCCCTTCTACTACATGCTCATCGGCTCGCTCCAGCGCGAGCCCGACAGCAGCCCGGCCGGGGCGTTCCCCCGCCCGGGCAACCTCTCCCTGCACAACTACACCGAGATCAACTCGGCGATCTCGCTGGGCCGTTCCCTGGTCAACTCGGGGATCTTCACCGGCGGCGTCATCATCTGCACCACCGTCTTCGGCCTGCTGGCGGGCTATGCCCTGGCCCGGCTGCACTTCCGCGGCAAGGGCACCACCTTCGCCATGGTGCTGCTGGTGCAGGTCGTCCCGTTCCAGCTGCTCATGATCCCGCTGTACGTGCTGATCGTGCGGGACTACGGCCTCGCGGACTCCTACCTCGGCATGATCCTGCCGTTCGCCATCAACACCAGCGCGGTCTTCATCTTCCGGCAGTTCTTCCTGCAACTGCCGCAGGCGATGTTCGAGGCCGCCCGCATCGACGGCGCGAACGAACTGCAGATCCTGCTCCGCATCGCGATCCCGCTGTGCAAGCCGGCCATCGCCTCGGTGGTGCTGCTGAGCTTCACCGGGCCGTGGAACGAGTTCCTGTGGCCGTTCCTGGTCACCAAGGAGCAGAACATGCAGCCGCTCGCGGTGTCCCTGGCCAACTACATCAGCACCGTCTCCTCCGCCGCCGCCAACCCGTTCGGCGCGATCCTCGCCGGCGCGTGCGTGCTGGCCGCGCCCGCGGTGGCCCTCTACCTCGTCTTCCAGAGCCGTTTCACCTCCACCGACATCGATTCCGCCACGAAGGGCTGAACCCCTGTGAACGACCGCACCACCGGTACCACCGGCTCCACCGCCTCGACCTCCGTCCCTTACCGCCTCACCCGCGTCGGCGTCGTGATGTCCCCGCTGGCCGGCGAGGCGAACGAGGCCGAGGGCGTGCTCAACCCCGCCTCCGGCCGCACCCCCGACGGAGTCCTGCACCTGCTGCCCCGCCTCGTCGCGGAGGGCAACATCTCCCGTGTCGGCCTCGCCGAGGTCGTCGTCGAGGACGGCGTGCCCACCGGCGTCGAGCGCCGCGGCGTCGTCCTCGCCCCCGACGCCGGATGGGAGCGCGGCAAGAACAACGCCGGCGTGGAGGACCCCCGCACCACCTGGATCGAGGCGCTGGGCCTGCACGTCATGTCGTACGTCGCGTACGGCCCGCTCGGCCCCAAGCCGGCCCTCGCCGTCTCCAAGGACCTGGTCACCTGGGAGCGGCTGGGCCCGATCCAGTTCGCCTACCAGGCCGACCTGGACACTGACCTCAACCTGTTCCCGAACAAGGACGTCGTGCACTTCCCCGAGCCCGTGCCGGGCCCGGACGGCGAGCCTGCCTTCGCCATGCTGCACCGCCCGATGTGGGACCTCGGCTGGTTCCGTCCCGGCGAGGGCGTGCACCTGCCGGCCGGCGTCACCGACGAGCGCCCCGGCATCTGGATCTCCTACGTGCCCGTGGCCGAGGTCGAGAAGGACCTCGGCGCCCTGGCCCGTCCCCGGGACCACCGCCTGGTCGCGCTCTCCGAGCACCCCTGGGAAGAGCTCAAGATCGGCGCCGGCCCGGCCCCGATCCGCGTCGAGGAGGGCTGGCTGCTCATCCACCACGGCGTGTCCGGCAGCATTGACGACCCGTTCGCCCAGCAGCAGAAGGTCAGCTACGCGGCGGGCGCGATGATCCTGGACCCGCAGGACCCGGCGCGCATCCTGGCCCGCACCGACGAGCCCCTGATGGAGCCGGAGACCGAGGAGGAGCGTTCCGGCACCGTCCCCAACGTCGTCTTCCCGACCGCGATCGAGGAGATCGACGGCGTCCGCTACGTCTTCTACGGCATGGCCGACGCCCACATCGGCGTCGCCCGCCTGGACCACGTCTGATGACGACCCCCCTCGGTGTCGGCCTCGCCGGCTGCGGCGCCTTCGGCGCCTACCTGCTGGACGCGATCGCCGGACTGCCCGGTGTGCGCGTCGTGGCCTGCGCCGACCCCGACCGCGACCGTGCCGCCGCCCTCGCGCGGCGGCACGGCGCGGCCGTCTGCCCCGACGCCGCCGCGCTGGCGGACTTCCCCGGGGTGGACGTGGTGGCGCTGGCCACCCCGCCTGCCACCCACGCGGACCTCGCGGTCGGCGCATTGCGCGCCGGACGGCACGTCTTCAGCGAGAAGCCGCTGGCCACCAGCCTCGACGACGCCCTGCGCGTGGAGGCGGAGGCCGACCGTTCCTCCGGTGTGCTCGTCGTCGACCACGTGCTGCGCTACAACCCCGTGCTCCGGATGCTCCAGCGGCTGCGCGGGGAAGGGCTGCTGGACCCGCTGGTGCGCTTCGCCTTCGAGAACGACGCCGCCGACGAGGCCCTGGACCCCGGCCACTGGTTCTGGGACCCCGCCCACAGCGGCGGCATCCACATCGAGCACGGCGTGCACTTCTTCGACGCCGCCCGCGCGCTGATGGGCAGCGACCCCGTCGCCGTCCACGGCACGGAGGTCCGCAGGGAAGGCCGTGAGCCGGTCGGCGCCGTGGACATCGTGGTCGCCACCGCCACCCATCCCGGCGGCGCCGTCGCCACCCACACGCACTCCTTCACCCACGCCCACCGCGCCGAACGCCAGTTGATGCGCCTGGACTACGGCTTCGCCGAGGCCCGCGTCACCGGCTGGATCCCGACGTACGCCACGATCACGGCCTTGACGGACGAGGACGGCGCGCGCCGCTGGGAGGAGCTTCCCGAACGCGCCGCCGATCTGCTGGCCGTCCCCGGCCTGCGGCCGCACGGCGGCGAACGGGTCACCGTCACCGTCGAGCGCGACGCCGGTTCCGCCGCGCCCGCCCGGGGCCGCGGCGTGGTGCGCTCCGTACCCCACCGGGTGACCTGCGTGGCCGACCTGGGCGGCGAGGCGCGCAAGCAGCACGTGTACGCCGAGAGCGTGCGCGCGGCCTTCGCCGACCTGCTGCGCTGCGCGGCCGACGGCGCCACCCCCGTCGCGGACGCGGCGTCCGGGCGGGCCGCGGTCGCCGTCGCGGAGGCCGCCACCCGGTCCGCGGCGACCGGCCGCACCGAACCCGTCCCCGCCCCGCCGACGTTCGAGAGGGCCGTATGAGCACCCCGGAACCGGAGTCCCGCACGCCCTGGTGGCGGGACGCGGTCTGCTACGAGATCTACCCGCGCTCCTTCGCCGACGGCGACGGCGACGGCGTCGGCGACCTCCCCGGCGCGACCGCGCGCCTGGACCACCTGCGCAGGCTCGGCGTGGACGCGGTGTGGATCACCCCGTTCTACCCCTCCCCGCTGGCCGACGGCGGCTACGACATCGCCGACCACACCGCCGTCGCCCCCGACCTGGGCACCGAGGCCGACTTCGACGCCTTCACCGCCCGCGCCCACGAGCTCGGCCTGCGCGTCCTCATCGACCTCGTCCCCAACCACACCTCCGACGCGCACCCCTGGTTCCGCGAGGCACTGGCCTCCGGCCCGGGCTCCCCGGCCAGAAGCCGCTACCTCTTCCGCCCCGGCCGCGGCACGCACGGCGAACTCCCGCCCAACGACTGGCAGTCGGCCTTCGGCGGCCCCGCGTGGACCCGCGTCACCGCACCGGACGGCACCCCGGGGGAGTGGTACCTGCACCTGCACGCACCCGAGCAACCCGACCTCGACTGGCGGCACCCCGAGGTCGTCGCCGACTTCGAACGGATCCTGCGGCACTGGCTCGACCGCGGCGTGGACGGCTTCCGCGTGGACGTCGCCCACACCCTCTACAAGGCGCCCGGCCTCCCCGACGCCGGTCCCGGCCAGCACCAGGACATCCTGCGCAACCACCTGATGCCGTACTACGACCAGGAGGAACTGCACCCGCTGTTCCGCACCTGGCGACGGCTGCTCGACACCCACCCGGCGCCGCCCGGTGCCGTCCCGCCCGGGCAGCGGGTGATGGTCGCCGAGGCCGCCGTCTTCGACCCCGCCCGGCTGGCCCGCTACGTCAGCCCCGGCGAGATGCAGCAGGCCTTCAACTTCGCGTTCCTCGAATGCCCGTGGGACGGGGAGCAGATGCGCGCGGTCGTCGAACGCTCCGTGGCGTCCATGCGCGCCGTCGGCGCCCCCGTCACCTGGGTCGCCTCCAGCCACGACGCGATCCGGCCCGTCACCCGGTACGGCGGCGGCCCCCGCGGCCTGCGCCGCGCCCGCGCCGCCGCGCTGCTGATGCTCGCCCTGCCCGGAGCCGCCTACCTCTACCAGGGCGAGGAACTGGGCCTGCCCCAGGCCCACGTGCCGGACGACCGGCTCCGCGACCCGCTCTGGGAACGGTCCGGCCACCGCGAACGCGGCCGCGACGGCTGCCGCGTGCCGCTGCCATGGGAAGGGACCGCCGCGCCCTACGGATTCAGCACCGCCCCCGCGGACCACTGCTGGTTCCCGCAGCCCGGCGACTGGACGGACCTCACCGTCGCAGCGCAGGAGGACGACCCCGCCTCGATGCTGGAGCTCTACCGCTCCGCGCTGCGCCTGCGGCACACCGCGCCCGCGGACGCCGCCCTCGCGGTCGACGGCCCGGACGACGGCTCGTGGCTCGCCTTCGGCCGCGGCCCCGGACTGCGCTGCCTGACGAACTTCGGCCCCGACCCCGTGCCCCTCGCCCCCGGCGACGACGTCCTGCTGGCCAGCGCCCCGCTCGACGACCGCGTCGTCCCCGCGGACACCACGGTCTGGCTGCGCGGCACGTCCTGACGGCACATCAGTCCGTGTGCTGGGCCGCGACCAGCGCGTCGCCGGCCTCCGTCCGGTAGTACAGGACGGAACGGCCGGCGCGCCGCCGCCGCACCAGGCGGGCGTCGAGCAGCACCTTCAGATGGCGCCCCACCGACCCCAGCCCCTGGCCGGTGAGGGCGACCAGCTGCGTCGTGCTCTTCGGCGTGCCGACGAGCACCAGGACCGCGGCCCGCCCGGGACCGAGCAGCGCACCCAGCGCCTCGGGGACCCGCGGCCCGCCCGCCTCGGCGAGAGCCCCCGAGCACGGGTAGACCACCGCGTACCGCAGGGGCTCGTCCCACGACACCCACCCGGCGACCGGCGTGACCGGCACGAACATCAGCCGGGCCCCGGACACGTCGCGCGGCGGGTTGTCCCGCGTGTTGATCTGCAACCGGCCCTCGCCGAGCCAGCGCATCCCCGGGCGCATGGCGTCCAGCGCCTCGGCCCAGCCGCCCCGGCTCAACTGCGCCGTCCGCGCCACGATGTCGGCCTCGATCACGCGCCGCCGCCGCGGCCAGTCCGGCAGGACCGTGTGCGTCCACACCCACGTGAGGACGTCCGCGGCACGCACCGCCAGATCCGGCTGGCGCAGCGGCGGCGGGACCGTGCCGCCGGCCGACACCGCCATGTGCGCCAGGGCGAGGTCCGGCGGCGTCCCGCGGACCGGGGACAGTTCCTCCTCGAAACCGGGGCTGCCGTCACCGGCGGGCGTGGGCGTCAGGAAATCGGCGTTCCAGGCGCCGCCCAGCGCGACGCGCACCAGCAGAGCGTTCACCGGGTCCCCGCCCACCCGCTCCCGGTACGCGGGCAGATGGGTGTCGAGCCACGCCCGCTCCCCGGGGTGCGCGGCGCTGCCCCGGTCCAGGAGCTTCAGGCTCGCGATGGCCTCGGCCAGCGGGGAGACCACGAAGCGGCTGCCCACCAGCGTCTCGGTGTTGACCTGCCACCAGCCCATCCCGCCCCGCCTCCCTGTCGTTTCGCGTCCGTGCGAAACATTAAGCGCACGGCGCGCCGCCCCCGACACTCCGTTGCATGCGCACCTACCGAGAGCTGTTCCGCACACCGGAGTTCACCCCGCTGTTCCTCGCCGCCACCGCCCAGGTGGCGGCGCAGACGGTGGGCGGACTGGCCCTGAGCACCCTGGTCTACGACGCGACCCGCTCCCCGCTGCTGTCCGCGCTGGCCATGTTCGGCCCGTCCCTCGCGCAAGTGGCCGGGGCCACCCTGCTGCTGTCCGCGGCGGACCGCCTGCCGCCGCGGGCCGCGCTGAGCGCCGTCTCGCTGCTCTTCGCCCTCGGTACCGCCGCGCTGGCCGTCCCCGGTCTCCCGCTGTGGGCCGCTTTCCTCATCCTGCCCGCCGAAGGCCTGGTCGCCTCCGTGGGCGGCGGGGTCCGCTACGGCCTGCTCCACCAGATCCTCCCCAAGGGCGGCTTCCTGCTGGGCCGTTCCGTGCTCAACATGTCGACCGGCACCATGCAGATCTGCGGCTTCGCCGTCGGCGGCCTCCTGCTCTCCGCCCTGTCGCCGCGCGGCGTCCTGCTCGTCGGTGCCGTCCTGTACCTGGCCGCCTCGGCCGCCACCCGGTTCGGGCTGGCCGCCAGGCCGCCGCGCGCGGCCGGCCGCCCGTCGCCCGCGGAGACCTGGCGGACCAACGTCCTGCTCTGGTCGTCCCGTCCGCGCCGCACCGTGTACCTCGCGCTCTGGGTGCCCAACGGCCTCATCGTGGGCTGCGAGTCGCTCTTCGTGCCGTACACCCCCGCCCACGCCGGGGCGCTGCTGGCCTCCGCCGCCTGCGGCATGCTCGTCGGCGACACGCTGGCCGGCCGCTTCCTCCCGCCCCGATGCCGCGACCGCGCGGGCGCCGTGCTCCGGCTGCTCCTCGCCGCGCCCTACCTGCTCTTCGCCCTGCACCCCGCGCCGGCCCTCGCGGCAGCCGTCGTCGCCCTCGCGTCGGTCGGCTACGCGGCGAGCCTGGTGCTCCAGGAACGCCTGATGGCCCTCACCCCGGACGAACTCAGCGGCCACGCCCTCGGCCTGCACTCCTCCGGCATGCTCGCCTGGCAGGGCCTCGGCGCCCTCCTCGCCGGCACCGTCGCCCAGCACAGCTCCCCGGCCACCGCGATGACGGCCCTGGCCGTCGTCTCCGTCACGGTCACCCTCCTCCTCGCCCCCGGCCTGCGCCCCACGCCGAGCGCCCCGGCAGCGGCGGCCCGTCAACCGGTGTCCTGACGCCGGGGGCGCGGGACACGGCCTGTCAGGCCAACCGCGCCTACCGCGCGATCCGGCCCTCCGGCGTTCCGTAGTACCAATAGCGTTCGGCCGGGGCTGGAGAGAGCGTGCCGGCAGCCAGATCGACGAGAGCCTGCGCCAGCTCAACAAGCGGCGCGGCGGCGATGTGTTCTGCACCCCGCAGAAAGCTGGTCGCGCTCTCCTCCAACTCGGGCCAGGTCGAGACTTCGTCCCGGCTCACGCCACCACGCGCCTCGATCCGGCGAGCCGCCTCCACAACACAGCTGAGGAACATCTGCCGCTGCTCGACGCCGACGTCATCGAGCACGACAGCGAAACTGCCGCCCACCACCGCATGGGTGCGGAGCACCTTCTCCAACTCCGGCCACCACGAGGGCCGCAGGTCCGCCGGCATCTCCGCACCGACGCGCGCTGCTTCGACGAAGAGAACCCCGAGCGCCACGTCGTAGGCCCAGAACATCGCGTCACCGGACGTCACCGGCACTGTCCTGCTCACCGCTGGGTCCAGCCGGCCGAACCGACCAACGTCTCGAAGCCTGAGCTGTCGCAGTAGGACACCGCACGCGACTCAGCCCCGACGTCGCCGCCCACCGCATTGACGGTGTCGTCGAGGACGGAGGTGCCACCGTGCTCAAGGCCGTGCCGGGCAAGCCTTTTCGAGGCGTCGATGGCTGCCTGACCCGCGGATTCGGTGTCTTCGAACTTGGGCGAGCGGACATCGAGTCCGCCACCGGTGTCGACGTCCGCGTCATCCGCCGCGGCCGCGTGCTTCGCGTTCTGCCAGGAGCCCAATTTGCCGCAGTAATCCTGCTGCCACTCCTTGGCCTGCGCCGGCTCGCTCGACGAACAACCGCTCATCAGGACAGCGACAACGGCAACGGCCACTACTCGCCCGACTGTTCGTGCAGACCCACCCTTGTGCCGCATGGGCACTCCCTCCCCGAAGCTGCCGACACGGATTATGGATCACAACAGCGTCACCTTGCACAACACACCCACTCCGGCGAACCTGTTCGGCCACAGTACGACTGTCGGTGTGTCTCACAGGAAGAGCAGGGGGACGTGCTTGTCGACGCAGACCCGTAGGACGGTCGCCAGCCGGCGGGCGTCCTCGACGTGCCGGTGGAGGAGCGGGTCGTCGCCGCCCTGTGCCCACTGATCGACGATGACCTCCAGACGGGGCAGGATCGCCGCGCAGTCGGCGGGCGAGAGGTCGTCACCGCTGTCGTCCGGATGATCGAGGAGCGACTTCAGCACGGTGGTCACCTCGCTCCACGGCCGTTCGCCGCCGAACCCCCACATCGCGGAGAGGGCGAACCCCTCGGCCTGGGCCAGGCGTTGTCGGAAGGCGGCAAAACCGCTGTAGGACCAGGGGACATCAGGACTGCTCGTGTCCCCGTCGCCCGGAAAAAATACCAGCCCCATGCGCCCTCCCTGGCCCCGCGTTGAGCTGTCCTGTCTCGTTGAAGTCAGTCGTCCGCGTGCCGCGACTGGGACTCGCTCACTCCTGAGCCGGACCAGACGGCGAGGTCGCCTCCAGGCAGTGATGCGAAGCACCATCCTGAGGGACCCGTGACCTGCCACGCTTCGAAGGACGGATCGGACGAGCAGGTGAGGTGGTGGCCGGTGTCGAAAACGAGACGCAGGGTGCCGGTCTTGAACGCGACCGCCGACAGGACCTTCGCTCCGAAGAGCGCGAGGGACGCTGCGACGTCCTGCGATTCCGGGTTCAGGAGCACGGACGGGTTGGCGTGGGCCGTCCCGTGCGAGAGCTTGACGGGGGCTTCCATCGCGACTTCCCAGCCGGAGTCGAGGGCCAGCACGAGCCGGACGTCCACGCTGATTTTGGTGACGCTCATGCCGCGGAGGTTCAGGATCCACCGGTCCTGATGTTCGACGGGACTCTCTTCAGTGCTCACTCCTGCACAGTGGCTGAATCGACGGCCGAGAGCCATGGGATTTCCAGTGCCAGGGCGGCATGACGCGAACTGTGCAGTCCCGCAGCGGACGCCGACGAAGCCCGTGCACCGCGTCCACGTACGACAATCCGATGCACGCCCCCGCGTGAACCGCCCCAGCCGGCCGACCTGTTCGCCGCCTTCGACATCGCCGATGGCACCGTCATGCCGGCACTGCACCGCCGCCGGGCGATCGAGTTCAAGAAGTTCCTGATCCGGGTCGACAAGGAGTACCCGCCGGGCTCGAGGTGCACCTCGTCTGCGACAACCACGCCACCCACAACACCGCTGGACGCGTCGCGCGGCGCCCTGGAGATCCTGCTGCCCCGCGAGCATGACGCCGCTCGGAACACCGTCTCCTACCGCTGCTCCGAGGGCCGCAGAGTTGTCCTCGCAGCCGACAGACCCGCATCGTGAACGCCCACCGAATCGACCCGTGCGGCCGGTACATGATCCGCATTCTTGACGTGTCCATTGTGACGGTGTGAGGATGCCGGTGATCCAGTCGTAGCAACGAGCTCTTCGTGGAGGGGACATGAACAAGCGCAGGGGCGCCTCGGTCGCCGTGGCCGTGGCCGCGACGCTCACCGGGATGCTGGCGCTCGCCGCCCCGGCGAACGCGAGCGTGCCGTACAAGGTGTATTCGACGAGCGAGGCCTGCAAGACGGCCGGCAAGAAGTTCGTCGACTCCGGCCAGGCCTACCAGTACACGTGCACGTGGGACAGCCCGGGCTTCCTCCTGACGCTCTGGCTTCCCTGACGTCGGCGGAACACCCGAGAACGGGCGGGCGGCGCCGGGCAGGACTCCTGTCCGGCGCCGCTGTCGTGCCGGGGAGACCCGCGCGACACCGACGACCGTGGTCCCAGGCCGGTTCACCGAAGGGCACACCGACACGGTGCAGGTGCTTCCGGAAAACGGTGCGGCGGACCAACTGGACCCCACGGCGACCTCCGCCGCGGGGTCACCACCCAACGCGGCAACCGGCGCTGAGCACTCCTCGACGAGCGTGGCCGGCGACCTCGCGCAACCCGCATCGGCGGAGGCTGTCGGCCGTCCGAGAACTGGAGCGCCGACAGCCCGGACTGCGGAAGTCTTCGATGTGCCGTGGGGACGGAACGGCCGGGCGAGATCACCCGAGGACGGGCTCTGGACGAATCTGCGTGGGTGTGGACCATCTGCGCTCAGTGTGAGGCAGGGCCCTGGTGCCGGCGTTGCGGATCGACTCGGGTGCCGCGGGAATAGACCGCCGCAATCCGGTGCAGGGCGGAGGGATCGCTGATCGGATCGCCCTGTACGACAACGACATCGGCGTCGTACCCCGGCTTCAGCTTGCCCTTGCGGTGGCCAAGACCGCAGACACCGGCGGCGACCGACGTCATACTCCGCAGGATGGCCATCCGGTCCATTCCGTATGCGGCCAGCCGATCCTGCGCGTACGGGAGCACATCGTGCGGTTTGTACGGGCCGATCCCCGCGTCCGTGCCCGCGACGATCACCGCTCCCGCCGCGTGCAGGGCCGCGAAGTTGGCTATGATTTCAGGCATTCTCCGGGATACGGCCGCGGGCACCACCGAGCCGGTTCCGGGTAGCGCTCCGGCGGTGGCGCCGAGCGCGACGCGCTGGGAGACGATCCGCTCGACGAGTTCACGCCCCGGCGCGACGACTCCTTCGGCCGACCAGAAACCGGCGTGTTCCACACCATCCGCCCCGGCCTCGATCGCGTCGAGTGCAGCGTCGTAACCGTGCGCGTGCGCGGTCACGGGGATCCCGTGCCGGTGCGCCTCCATGACAGCAGCACGCAGGGCTTCCCGGGCGAACTGTGATTGCTCCGGGGTGCTGGCCGTCGTCATCGTGCCGCCGCTGGCCATGATCTTGACGATGTCGACACCACGTTCTACATGGGTACGCACCGCGACCCGGAGTTCGGCGGGGCTGGGCCCGACCTCACCGCCGAGGAAATGACAGTGCCCGGCCACGGTGGTCAGCGGCGGCCCGGCCGCCACGATGGTCGGGAGGTCCGTCGCGCCTCGCAGGGCCAGTGACAGGAAGTTTCGGTCGCCGAGGTCGCGCACGGTCGTGATGCCGGCGCGCAATGCTGTCGCGGCCGCGACGCGCATCGCGGCCACGACAGCATCGTCGTCGCGATCGGCGAGTGACTTCACCGGGTCGGGGCCCGCGTCGAAGGCGAGGTGCACGTGGGGATCGATCAGACCGGGAATGAGGGTGGCGCCCGGAAAGTCCACGACGGTCTCTCCAAGCCGCAGATCCGCGGCACGGCCGATTCCGACTACTGTCGTTCCTTTGAGGATCACGACGGGGTCGTCCCACGGCAGGACCGTTTCGCCGTCGAACAGCCGTGACGCCCGCAGCACCGTGGTGCCGTGATGTGCGGTTTCGTTCACCATAGACATTTACTCGACCTTAACTAATCGTTTCAGAATGCCGCCCGAAGCCGTCGGAGACAGGTGATGCTGCAGGCAAGTCGGAGGAGACCTTGATGGAAGTCGGCGGTACTCGTCGAAGTCGTAGCCCCGGTCGGCATACAGGCGCCGGGGTTTGCGGCGGGGGCGGCCCCGCAGACCTCGGATGGGTGTGGAGGCACCTCGGACATGTGGGGGAGAGACGCTCGCGCCCGCAGCCCCGCCCGATCCGGCTTCCCGCTGCCGGTCAGGGGCACTTCGTCGAGCAGTGGACAGTGCCCGGGCACATGGGCGGGCGGCAGGAGCAAGGCCAGGTGTGCGCGGAGGACGGCGGAGAGTTCGCGGGGCGAGGTGCCGGCCCCCACCCGGATCCATGCCACTGGTTCGGCGTCCTCCACGACCCGGACCGCCACCACAGCGGCGTTGCCGACCAATGGGTGGGAACGCAGGTGGTGTTCGACCTCCTGCGGCTCAATGCGCCGCCCCCGGATCTTCACCTGGTCGTCGGTTCGTCCCGGGTACTCCAACTGCCCCTCGATCAGACGTACCCGGTCACCGGTCCGGTGGAGCCGGTCCACGGACGATCCGGGTGGCGCGGCCACGAACGCGTGGGCGGTCCGCTCGGGATCGTTGAGGTAGCCGAGCGCAAGGGGAGCGCCCCCGATGTACATTTCGCCGTCGTCGTCACCGACGGGGAAGGGTCCGCCGTCCGAGTCGGCAACGCGAAGTACGCAGTTAGGGACGTCCGTCGACCTGCTACCTCGGCTGTGCCCGGGTTCGGTTGGGGCCGCACGTGTGCTCCACTTGCTTGTAGCTGATTTCAGCGCGAAACCTATAGAGGTCGCGAAGCACAACACAAGAGCCTTTAATGACATGCTAACTCGTCCGTTGCGTTCGGAACGGAATGTGCAGGCCGTCACACGTCTTGGCCAACCGGACCGGATGGGCCGATTTGTGGGTATTCAGCACGGTCTTTGAACGGGTGCCGTTGGGCGGGAAATGCCGCTGTTCCCGTCCGTCACATCGTGCTTGTCATAGCCGACGTGATCGGTGATCTCGCCCTCCAGGGCCGACTCCAGCACCCGCCTGGTCAACTGCTGCAACAGCTCGCTCGATGACCGGCTCCTCCACGGCCTCGTGCTCGGTGATGGTCTCGCTCATCAGGCATCTCCTTGATCATCGGATCCGCCGCCCATTGGACACTCTCGTGAGTCCCGACCTGCTGGGTCATCGCGAGCGGGGTGGGGTCCGACCCACGGGCCTGGTCAAGTAGTCCCGGATCCCTTGCCCGCCTGCGCTGGTGATCCTGACCGGTGTGCCTGGTCCGGTTGCCGGAACTTGGCGCCCGTTAGTTCTCCGTATGAATGCCGAAGCCGGGCTATCCCGTCGCGCACAGGTACTGCTGAACTTGGTGCCGAGACGGTCCACGCCGAAAAGAAACCACGTCAGGTCGGCTTCCGGCGCCACCAGTCCGGCCGGCGAACTGGACCATCCCTGCCCCAATTCTCGAAGAGAACGCAATGACGACTGTCTATGATCTTGTGGCCGCCCAGGCCGAACGTGTTCCCACCGCCACAGCGGTCATCGCAGGCGAACGCCGGACCAGCTATCAGGAGTTGACGGCCCTGGCCGCCCGATTCGCGCAGGGCCTGGCCGAGCCCGCGGGGAACCTGATCGGTGTCTGTCTCCCCCGCGATGAGCGGATGGTCGCGGGGATTCTCGCGGTGTGGCGGGCAGGGTGCGGTTACGTCCCGCTCGACCCGCAACTGCCGTTGTCCCGCCGGAAGGAAATGGTCCAGCAGGCGGCGATCCGGTACGTGCTGACCACCCGCGAGCTGGCCCCCACCTGCGCGGCGACCGGTGCCCAGCCCGTCATCGTCGAGGACCTGAACGACAGCGGCGGCGCCCCTGTCCCAGCGGACGGTCTCGCGTACGTCCTGTTCACGTCCGGCTCCACCGGCGCACCCAAGGGTGTGGCGGTCGAGCACTCCTCTGTGGTCGCCTTCCTGCGGTGGGTGGAAAGCACGAGCGATCCCGTGCATCTGCGAGCGGGACTGGCCACTGCATCGCTCAGCTTCGACGCATCGGTCCACCAGATCTTCGGGCCGTTGAGCACCGGTGGTTCCGTAGTCCTGGCCGACGACATCCTTGCCCTGCCGACGCTGCCGGCCCGCGACGAGGTCACGATGATCGGCGCGCCGCCTTCCGCGATCGCCGCCCTGCTGGAACAGCCACTGCCCAGCGGGGTGCGCCGCGTGAACCTCGGCGGCGAGGCGGCCACTCGCTCGCTGGTCGACCGTCTGTACGCACAGCCGGGAGTGGAGACCGTCGTCAACGTGTACGGGCCGACCGAGTGCACCGTCTTCTGCGCCACACACGTCATCGGCCGGGCGGAGAACGGGAACCCGCCCATCGGACAGCCCGTCGCCGGCAGCGAGCTGACCGTCCGCGACACCGATCAGCGGGTGGTCGACGACGGGACACCTGGCGAGCTGTGGGTGGCAGGACCACTCGTCGCCCGCGGCTATCTCGGCGCGCCGGAGCTGACTGCCGAGCGATTCGTCGAGGACCCCGCCTCCTTGGGTGCGCGGCGCTACCGCACCGGCGACCTCGTCCGCCGCGTCGACGGTGTCCTGCACTACCTCGGCCGCCTGGACGACCAGGTCAAGGTGCGCGGCTTCCGGGTGGAGTTCGGCGAGGTCGAGTCCGCGCTGGCCGCGCACCCGGGCGTGCGCAACGCCGTGGCCACCGCCCCGGCGGACCCCCAGGGCGTCCGCACGCTGCACGCCTATGTGGAGGCGCCGGCGGGGGCCGCGCCGGTCACCGAGGCCGAGCTTCACGATCACCTGCGCGGCAGGCTGCCCGACTACATGGTCCCCGCTCGCATCATGGTGCTGGAGAACCTGCCCCTGAGCTCGAGCGGCAAGGCGGACCGGGCAGCGCTGCCTCCCATCCCCGCCACCGGCGGCACCGGTGGCGGCGACGGTGAGCAGCCGCACGGCGCGGTCGAGGAGCAGGTGGCCGCCATCATCGCGGACGTGCTGGGCCTGCCCCGGGTGGGCCGGTCGGAGCGGTTCGACGTCCTGGGTGGCCATTCGCTGGCCGCCGCCCGGGTGGTCGCCCGCGTCCGTGCGGAACTGGGCACCGCGGTCCAGCCCGGAGCGTTCCTGACCGAGCCGACCGTGGCGGGCCTGGCGCGCCGGCTGGCTGATGCCGGGACGGCCCTGCCGCCACCGGTGCGGCATTTCGGCGCCGCGAGTGTGCCGTTGACCGACATGCAGCGCCAGCTGTGGATGACTCGCCAGGTCAGCGGCTTTCCCGGCGCCACCGCAGAAGCGTTCGCGATCGGCATCACCGGCCGGGTCGACTCGGCCGCCCTGACCGCCGCCCTGAATGCTCTCGTCGTCCGACACGAGGCGCTGCGCACGGTGGTGCGGGCGAACGGGACGGAGGTGACGGGCGAGGTTCGCCCGCCGGCCGGGGTCCCGTTCACCGAGTACGACGCGCAGGCCATGAGCGACGAGGAGATCCACTCCGTCCTCGACGAGACAGCCCGGCAGCCTTTCGCGCTCGACGTCGACGTGCCGCTGCTGCGCGCCGCCTTGGTCCGGACCGCGGAGGACACGGCCACCCTGGTCATCGCGGTGGACCATGTGGCCTTCGACGGCTGGTCCGCCGGCATCCTTCTGCAGGAACTGGCCACGCACCTCGCCGGGTCCGGGCAGTCGATGGCGGAACCAGCCGTGCAGTTGAGTGACGTGGCCCGCTGGGAACAAACGTTGTTCGCCGCGAACACCACCGCCGATCGGGAGTTCTGGACGAAGGAACTGGCCGGCGCGCGGCCACCGTACGAGGTGTCCCGCCGTGCCCGGGGCGGTGCTCTGAGCTGCCGGGGAAAGCGCCTGAGCCGTCCACTCGCACCGGAGACGGTCGACGCGGTGCGCAAGCTGGGTTCACTCAGTGGGCTGAGCCCCTTCGCGGTGTACTTGGCGGCGTTGGACGTGCTGCTCGCCAGGTGGACCGGTACCCGTGACGTTCTCGTCGGGGTGCCGGCGGCGCGACGCGATGTGGTGGAACTCGACCACGTGGTCGGTCCGTTGATCGCGACCCTGCCCGTCCGGGTGCGGTGGGAAGCCGAGCAGAGCTTCCGGACGGTGGTGGCAGAGGCGGCGCTGGCGCGCAACCGCTCACTGACGCACCGCGATCTGCCGTCCGCGGCACTGTCGGACGCAGCCGACGCCGCGGGCGTGGTGCGGCCACCGGGAGTACCGCTGACCCCGGTGGTCCTGTCGGTGCGCCCGTCCGGGTTGCCGGTACGCCTGCGGTCAGGTGCCGCAGAGCTCCACGTGCTCGGCGAGCGGGACTCCGGCGCGGCTCCCAACGAAGCCACCTTCCTGGTCAACGACACGGTCGCCGGGACCGAGGTGCAGCTGTGCTACGACGTGGAGCGCTTCGATCAGGCGACCGCCTCGGCGTTGCTCGATGGATTCTTCCAGGTCCTCACCGAGGGCAGCGCCCATCCCGACCGTGTCTGCTCGGCGTTCGCGGTGCCCGTTCCGCCATCGCATGAGCCGGATGCGCTCCCCGGGGCGCAGCGCGAGCCGGCGGGGCGCAAGCGGGTGGAGCCCGCGACCGTGGTGGAGGAGTTTCTGGCGGCAACGTGGGAACAGGTGCTCGGAGTGCAGGGGGTGGCCGCTTCCGACTCCTTCTTCGAGTGCGGGGGCAGCTCGATGACCGCGATCCGGGTGACCCGGGAGATCTTCGACGCGTTGGGCGTCGACGTCTCCGTCCGCACCGTGTTCGAGTTTCCGGTGCTGGTCGATCTGGCCGCGGTGGTCGAGCAGCGGGCACTCGCCGTGCTGGCGAGCGAGGAGGGAGTCGCGCCCTGAGCGCGGCCACCGGCACAGGCATCGCATGGCCGAGGACGCAGGCAAGTCGGGCTTGCTGCGACCCGTCCTGAGCGCCGTTCCACTGGTTTGTGCTGGTCGAATTCGTCGGACCGGAACCCGATTCAGATGCGCCCTGCTGCGCCTCGCGGCGGGCGCCGCCGTCATTG
Organism: Streptomyces sp. NPDC088733; assembly: GCF_044751185.1. Taxonomy (NCBI): domain Bacteria; kingdom Bacillati; phylum Actinomycetota; class Actinomycetes; order Kitasatosporales; family Streptomycetaceae; genus Streptomyces; species Streptomyces sp. NPDC088733. Next base: position 216,663 of record NZ_JBIVLH010000004.1, on the reverse strand, counting down.
GATCAAGCTTTGGAGATACGTTGAATCACTCACAACTTCGGAACCGTGTGCGGGGGCTGCGGTCCGATCTGGTCCCGAGCATTGCCGGTGTGGCCGACGCGACGGGCGGCAGTGTGCTGGGGCGGATCATCTTCGCCGACAGACCGGCCGCGCCCACCTTGGCCGATGGGATCCCCTGCCTGACCACCCACATGGCGAACGGGAGTGGCGCTCCGATCGAGGAGGTCTGGAAGACCGACCGGCCCGCGCGCTCCGGCACGTCGGGGGACGCCGTCTATTCCGAGGACGGCGAGTACCTGTTCTACGCCGTACGCCTCGGGCCGCAGCCGGTGTACCGGGAGCGGGTGCGCGAATTGTACGATGACGCCCTGCGGTTCATGTGGGAAAGCGGCTACACCCACCTGGTACGCATGTGGAACCTGATCGGCGACATCACCGGCCCGAACGCGGAAGGTGTCGAGATCTACCGCGACTTCTGCGTCGGCCGGGCCGAAGCATTCGCTGCTTGGGCCGAACAGTTCCCGCAGTTGCCGGCCGCCACCGGAATCGGCACGCTCAGTCCCGGCATCGACCTCTGTGTCCTCGCCGCGAAACAGGGCCGGACCGTCCACCTGGAAAATCCGCGGCAGACCCCGGCCTACCAGTACCCGTCACGGTACGGACCGAAGTCTCCGAGCTTCGCCCGAGCGACGTTCCTGCGGGGGCAGCAGACGGGGAGCGTGTTCGTGTCGGGCACGGCCAGCATCCTGGGTGAGGACACCGTGCACGCGGACGACGTCACACGGCAGACCCTCGAGACCCTCTGCAACATCGACGCACTCGTCGGTCGCGACAATCTGCACCGGCACGGCGTGGAAGGCCACGGTTACGCCGCGCGGGATCTCGACCAGGTCAAGGTCTACGTCCGCGATCCCGAGCACCTTGCCACCGTTCGCGACATCTGCGCGCAGGTGTTCCGCGCCGACTCCGAGATCGCCTACTTCAACGTCGACGTGTGCCGGCCCGACCTGCTCGTGGAGATCGAGGGGGTGTGCCGGCAGCGCCCGGCCAGTTCGGACCCGGATGCGCGAGTCGCCGCTGAGCTGATGGCGGATGTCGATGGTGTCGGGATATCGGGTCGGGAGCCGGGCAGCTCCGAATCGGTCGGGAATGTCGGCGAGTAGGCCGTGGCCGGAGCAGGGTGAGGTGGGCGGCGCGGTGACCGCGGCAGGCTCGACCACTGCGTCCGAGCTGAGCGACTCGGACGAGTTCGACCCGCGATCACACCGCCGCGCTATTGGTGGGTCTTTTGATTACGGGAAGGTGTAGGCATGCCACAGATCACGGTCCAGTACCCGGAAGCCCTGGCGGCGGGTTTCGACAGGAGAGGGTTCGCCTTGGCCACGCACGCTGCGGCCTCCGACCTGATCAGTAGCGCGCTGGGGGGATTCAAGACCCGGTTCCTCGTCCTCGACGAGACTGTTGTCGGCGACGGAAGCCCCCACCACCACATGGTTCACGCAATCGTCGACATCCTGCCAGGCCGTCCCGAGGAGCTGAAGGAACGCTTGGGAAAACTGATACTGGGCCTGCTCAAGGAGCACCTCACGATCCCCAGCGCATACTCCGTCCAAGTAACCACTGAGATTCGGGAACTGCAGGGCTATCATCAGCTCCTTCTCCCCTGATCTCGGTCATGGGCGGGACTGTGTGCGCCAGGGTCCCAGAGGTCATCAGGATTCAACGGCGGATAAGCGAGACAGTCGTTTTCCTTCATTCCGAGGGGCGAGATTAGATATTATGGATACCATGCTGCACTGTACTGAATGTAATTACGAGTACGATCTGGCGTTGGCCGATAAAGTGTCGGTGCTGACCCACCACTATGTCTCCGAATATGTGGAACTGTTGCGCGCCGACCCTGTCGTACTCCGACGACGCGCCGCACCTCAGCTCTGGAGTCCCCTCGAGTACGCCTGTCACATGCGCGATGTGCTGTTCGTCCAGCGAGAACGGCTGCTTGCCGCGCGACGCAGCGACTCGCCGGTCACCGAGCCGATGGGGCGGGACGAGCGGGTCGAACACGACGGATACATTCAGCAGGAACCGGCCGATGTCGCTCGTCAACTGAACGACGCGGCCCTGCTGTTCACCCACGGACTCGACCAGCTCGGACCCGCGGACTGGGAACGCACTCTGAGCGTCCCCTACCCCGAGACGGCCGTGCGATCCCTGCGTTGGTTCGCAGTGCACACGCTGCACGAGTTGCGGCATCATCAACTCGATATGCGCCGCCAGCTGGAACACGCGTAGGCGGCTCCATCCTGTCATCGCCGGGGCATGTTCGTGGTGCGGGTGTCGGCGTGAAGGGCCTGCTCGGACTGGCCCTTGGGGCGTCGGATCGGAATGTGTATGCCGATGCCGATGCCGGCGCCGCGCGTCGCGGGCCAGGCAGTGCACACAGCCCCGCTCCCGGAACCAGCGCAGGACCAGCACGGCCTGACGGGACGGACTCAGCGTACGAGATCTCCGCGGAGTGCCCAACCGCCGTCGGTGCGCGTCCGGCAACCGGGAAAGTTGATCCACGACATGGCGCGGAACGTCGAGCGTGGCAACATGGGTAACCAACGTAAAGCCTCTGGTGGTTCGGACAAGATCTTGTGGTGAGACCTTGTCCTGCCAGGGGCTTTTCGTCTGCCGCCGACCAGGATGGATTTGTCCGATCCGCCCGCAGGCGAGCTGTTGGCAACGTTTCGCGAAGATCATTTCACGCTGCCGTGCGACGGCCGGGTGGCTATGGTCCTGCCATGAGGATCATGGCGGTCGGCCTCGGGGCCGGTGCGGGATTCGGGGCCGCCACTTCACTCGTCAACGCGCTGTCCTCCCCGTACTCGGACATCGGCGCGCCGATCACCGGCACCGTGTGGGCCGACGCCGCCAAGGTGCTCAGCCTGCTGATGGACGCGGGCTGGGCGTGGGCCGCACTGGCCGTGCTGGTGGGTGCGATGGCCCGAACGCCGCTCCAGGGCACGCTGGTTGGGGCGGTGTCCCTGGTCGCCGCCACGGGTGCGTACTACGCGACGGACTCCCTCGTCGCGGACGCGGGCGGTGGTTTGGTGGTCTGGTGCGTGGCGGCGCTGCTGTTCGGATCGGTCCTGGGGGCAGTGGGCGCGAGCACAAGGCGACGCGGAGTGGCCGGACTGGCGGCCGCCTTGACCGTGCCGGTGGGCGCCGCCCTGCAGATGGTGGTGCTGCCGCCCGGGCCGGCACTCCTCCCCTTGAGCCCACCCGCGGTCCTCGCCCAGACCATCGTCTGGGTGGCCGCCGCGCTCGGTGCCGCCTGGGCCCTCCACCGCTACTGGACCGAACGGCGGCCGGGGCGGCCGGCCGAATAGGTGTGGCAGAGCCGGAAACCGAGCGCTATGCTCCCCGCGATGACGACCTTCCCTCTCAACAGATCGGGGGTCCCGTCCGCGCAAGGTGAGTGCTGATGCTCACTCAGAACGCGTACGGGGATTCCCGTCTTTCGCTGTGGCTGCGCGTACGCGAGTACGCCGTGCCGCCGTCCATGATCGAGGCCGCGACCGCCCGCCGCCGCGCGGGGGACTGGGCCGGCGCGTGCGCCGCCGCGGGCTTCGACGTCGATCTCGATCTGCGCGCGCTGGCCCGCACGCACGGCGGGCTTCTCGCGGCCCGGGTCCGCGCGGATCTGCGCCATCTGGCTCCCGACCTGCTGCGCTGGCACATGCCGAGGATCGCCCCCGACGGCCTGTTGCGGCCGGGGCTGACGATCCCCCTGGCCCGGTACCAGGACGGCGAGCGGTCCCTGCACCTCGTGGTGCGGACGCCTCCGGCCTGGGCGGATGCCGGTCAGCGCATCAGCCTCGCGCTGTGGGAAGCAGGTCAGGCCGCGGCGGGTGCCCACCCCCACCCCCGTCCGCACCGCCGGTTCCGGCTCGACCTGCACCGGCACCTGTGGGACGCCCGCAGGGCCGACGAGTTGCGGATCCGGTCGGGAGCGGACCGGCCGCCCGCCGGCGACCGGTCCCCTGACCCCCGGTGTGCCGTCGGCCGATGGCCCGCGGAGGCCGAGCTCGTGCTCCGGGCCGAGGGCCGGCGAAGCGGCGCCGTTCTCGTCAGACCTGGCGCGCGGGACCCGCTGCTCGTGGACCTGACCGCGACCGGGGACGGTTCCGGTCCGCCCACCGTACGCATTTCGTCGCTTCGTGCGGAGGACCGGGCCTCCCGGCTGCCGGTGCTGCCCGACGCGGCGACCTGGGTGCTGCCCGACCTGGAGCTGCTGCGCGCCGGGGCCGTCACGGCGGACCGGCTGCACCCGCTGGTCGCCGCCGCTCTCGTGCCGGGGCACGTGCCGCCGGACTCCCGCCGGGCCCCCGGCACGGCGGGGGATCCGCGGTTGGTGGAGTGCCGCGGCGCCCGGCACCGGATCGGTCAGGTCGACGGGATCCTCGTCCCGCTGGACCACGGCCCGGACGAGATCCGCAGGGAGGAACTGCTGGCCGCGCTGACCGGCACCCCGCTTCCCTGTCTCCAGGCGATCGACGAGGTGCACCGCCGTCCGGACTGCCTCCCCGGCGTCCGTGAGCGCCTGGACCACGGCGACACCGCCGGGGCGCTCGCGGTCGTCGAGGGCCTGCTCGGTCCCGAAGCCGTGCTCCGAGACGGCCCGTTGCGGGACGAACTCCAGGCGGCCGCGGAGCGGCGGATCGTCCACGGGCTCTTCCGGGCGGGTCTGGCCGAGCCCAGGTCCCGCCGTGTCCCGGACCGGGGCGGGTCCCGCGACCGCCGCTCCCGCCCCCGGTCCGCGACCTTCCGCTGACCCGGGTCCGCGAACCGCGTCCCTCCCGTCCATCTGCCGTTCCTCCCTCACGAATCCCAGGTGATGCCTCATGCCCACAACTGCCCCACTGCCCACGGCCGGAATGCCACTCGACCCCGACCGCACCTCCCGACTCGACGTCGCCGGCGCCCTGCTGGGCCTGTTGCGCGACACGACCACGGAACCGCGCCCCGATCCGCAACTGGAGGCCCTGACCCTGGCGGTGGCCGCCGACCTGCCCGTGCTGCTCTGGGGCGAACCGGGCATCGGCAAGAGCGCGGCCCTGACGCAACTCGCCGCCGCCCTCGACCTCCCCCTGACCACGGTCATCGCCAGCGTCCACGAGCCGTCCGACTTCTCCGGCCTGCCCGTCGTCGGGGACGATCCGGCCGAGCAGGGCGTCCCGATGGCCCCGCCGGACTGGGCCGTGCGGCTGGTGCGGGCGGGCCGGGGCCTGCTGTTCCTCGACGAGTTGTCCACCGCCCCGCCCGCCGTCCAGGCGGCGCTGCTCCGCCTCGTGCTGGAGCGGCGGATCGGCGCGCTCCGACTCCCGCCCGGGGTACGGATCGTGGCCGCCGCCAATCCGCGGTCCTCGGCGGCGGACGGCTGGGAGCTGAGCCCGCCGCTGGCCAACCGGTTCGTGCACCTCAAGTGGACCCACGACCACGAGGTCGTCGTGCGCGGCCTCGGCGGGACCTGGCCGAGGGCCACGCTGCCGACGCTCGACCCGCGGCGGTTGCCGGAGGCGGTGGCCTTCGCGCGCCGCGCGGTCTGCGGACTGCTGGCCGCCCGGCCCGCCCTCGTGCACCAGCTGCCCGCCAACGAGACGCGCCGCGGCGGCGCCTGGCCCTCGCCCCGCAGCTGGGAGATGACCCTGCGCCTCATCGCCTTCGCCACCGCGGCCGGTTCCTCCCGTGACGTGCTGTCCCTGCTGGTGAGAGGAACGGTGGGGGACGGGCCGGGGCTGGAACTGCTGGCCAGCACGGACCGGATGGACCTCCCCGACCCTGAGGACCTGCTCGCCGACCCCGCGGGCGCCGTCCTGCCCGAACGCGGGGATCTGCGGCAGGCCGTGCTCGACGGCGTGGTGCAGGCCGTGCGCGCGAGACCGGACAAGTCCCGTTGGGACGCGGCGTGGGCGCTGCTGGTGCGGGCGGTGGAGACCGGGGCGCCGGACCTGGTCGTCGTCCCCGCGACCACTCTCGCCACACTGCGCCGCCAGGACTGGGACGTACCGGCCTCCATCGAGCGGCTCGCCGGAACGGTGGCCCTGTCCCGCCGGGCCGACCGGGCCGCGGCCCGCGTCGCGGCCGCCGCGAAGGCCGGCCGGTGACCGCGTACGACGCGCCGGCTCCCGCGCCCGGCACCCCCGGCGCGCTGGACCGCGACAAGCTCTTCGCCGCCCGGCTGCACGCCGCCCGTGCCCGCCCGTACCTGGCGACGGCGCTGTTCGCCCTGCGCACGGTGGAGTCGCCGCGGACGCCCACGATGGCGGTCGACCGGCACTGGCGGTGCTATGTCTCGCCCGCGTTCGTCGACCGGACACCGGTGGAGGAATTGGCCGGCGTCTGGGTGCACGAGGTCTCCCACCTGCTGCGCGACCACCACGGGCGCAGCGACCGCCTGGCGAAGGAGCGCGGCCTGACCGGCCCCGGCGACCGGTTGCGGATGAACATCGCCGCCGACTGCGAGATCAACGACGACGTGTACGGCGACGGGCTGGTGCGGCCCGCGGACGCCGTCGTGCCCGGGACGCTGGGACTGCCCGAGGACCAGCTGATGGAGGAGTACGTGAGCCGGTTCCGGCTCGGGCCGCACACCCAGGGCATGGTCTGGCTGGACTGCGGCAGCGGCGCCGACGGCCTCGACCGCGGCTGGGACCTGGGACCGGAGGGCGCGGACGGCCTCAGCGAACAGGAGCGGGACGCGGTGCGGTTCCGCGTGGCGCAGGGCATCAGGGGCCGGCCGGGGACGGCTTCCGAGCAATGGGAGCGCTGGGCGGAGCAGGCCTTCCATGCTCCGCAGCCGTGGCGGGAGTTGCTGGGCGCCGCGGTCCGCTCGGCGGCCTCCGGCTCCGGCGCGGGGGAGGACTACTCGTACGGCCGGCCGTCCCGCCGCTCCGCCGGCGTGCCCGGAGTCGTCCTGCCGAGCCTGCGGCGCAGACCGCCGCGGGTGTCCGTGGTCATCGACACCTCCGCCTCGGTCAGCGACGCCGAACTCGGCAGTGCCCTCCTCGAAGTCGCCGCCATCTGCCAGGCCGTAGGGGGCCGCCGCGACATGGTCACCGTCGTGCCGTGCGACGCGTCGGCCCCCGTCGCGCACCAACTGTGCCGTGCCGAAGGGATTCCGCTGCTGGGGGGTGGGGGTACGGACCTGCGGGCCGGCTTCGCCGCGGCGCTGCGGGCCCGGCCCCGTCCGGACGTCGTCGTTGTCCTGACGGACGGTCAGACGCCGTGGCCGCGGGCGCGCCCGGCGTGCCGCACGGTGGTCGGCCTGTTCACCCGGTGGTCGTCGTCCGTGCCGTCCTACGACGACGGCGACGACGGCGAATCCGTCTACGTCCCCGACGCGCCCCCGGACTGGGCGCGTGTGGTGGAGATCGGTTGACCCGGCGGGGTCGGGACTTCTCCCCATGCAGGCCGGCGCGCGGCGGCTGTACCGCTGCCGCCGGCCCGCACAAAATGCGGAATCCTCCCGATGGCCAGGGGACTCCGTCCTGACAGCATCGTCCCGCGAACAAGATCGGTGGCCCCATGGCAGGTCCCCTACCGGGCCGTGCCACCGGGCCGTGGCAGCATGCGGAAGGGGCGTCGTGGCAACCGTGCGGAGCGCTCACAGCGTCCGGGACGGCGACCTGCCGGAGGGCAGCGGAGTCGTCACCCTCGACTCCTCGGACAGGGGCACGCGGCCGGTGCCCCGGCCCTCGCGCGCGAACGAGGCCAACGGCCGCACCAGCCCCGAGGAGCTGATCACCGCCGCGCACTCCAGCCGCTTCTCGATGGCCCTCTCCCACGGTCTGTCCGGCGCCGGGACGCCCCCCACCCGGCTGGTGACCTCCGCCGACGTGACGTTCGTGCCGGGCACGGGCATCACGGGCGTCCACCTGACCGTCGAGGGCCGCGTCGACGGCATGGACGACGACGCGTTCGTGGCCGCGGCCGAGGACGCCGAGAAGAACTGCCCCGTGAGCCAGGCCCTCGCGGGCACGACGATCACGCTGTCGGCCACGCTCGCCTGACACACGGACGCGATCGAGGACAGGACCCCGGAGGCGGCTCGCGCCTTCCGGCGGCAACGAAGCATTCACAAGGTGAGAACGAGGTTCGGGTGACGGTGGACCAGGCAGCGAACGGGAACATGGCCGATGTGCGGGACATGTACATGGCCCACACCATGATGCGGCGCGAGTTCCGGCTGCTCCCGCAGCTGGTGCGGGACGTGCCGGCGGGCGACACGCGGCGTGCCGAAGTCGTCGCGGCCCACGCCGACACGGTGTGCCGGATCCTGCACCTCCACCACGAGGGCGAGGACGAGGTCCTGTGGCCGCGCCTCCTGGAGCGCGGTGGCGAGGGGACCGCGGCGATCGTGCCCACGATGGAGGAGCAGCACCACGGGATCGACGAGGCACTCGGCGACGCCACGGAACTCCTCGCGGGCTGGCGTTCCACGGCTCGGGGCGGCGACGAGCTCGCCGCCGCCTTCGAGCGGCTGCTCAGCGCGCTGCTGGAGCACATGGCCCTGGAGGAGAAGGAGATCCTGCCCCTGGCGGAGCGGCACATCACCGCCGCCGAGTGGATGCTCCTCGCGGAGCACGGGCTGGAGAAGACGCCGAAGAAGGTCCTGGTGCTCGCCTTCGGCATGATGGCGTACGAGGGCGAGCCGGAGGTCGTCAAGGCGGCGCTCTCGCACGCCCCCTTCGTCGCCCGCATGATCATGCCGATCGTCGGCCCCCGGGCCTACGCCGCGCACGCCAGGCGCGTGCACGGCACGCCGACCCCGCCCCGCGTGGGCGGGTGAGCACGGTCCCGGACCCGCAGGTCGCGACCGGACCCCTGAGGGAACGGGCGGACGCCGCGCGCAACCGCGCCGCGATCCTCGAGGCGGCCGCCGGGCTGTTCGCCGAACACGGTGCGGACGGTGTGTCCATGGACCAGGTGGCGATGGCAGCGGGGGTCGGCAAGGGCACGGTCTTCCGCCGCTTCGGCGACAGGGCGGGACTGGCCGCGGCCCTGCTGGCCGAACGGGAGCGGGACCTGCGCGAAGCCGTCACGCACGGGCCGCCCCCGCTCGGGCCAGGGGCCCCGGCCGGCGACCGCCTCACCGCGTTCCTCGACGCCTACCTCGACCACGTGATGCGGCACCTCGATGTGGCGCGCCTGCGCGAGACCGCGGCCGCGGGCACGGGCACGCGCCGCGGGGCGGAGCCGTACCGCTTCTGGCACGGCCACCTGGTGACCCTGCTCGACGGCGCGGCCGATCCGGAGGCCGCGGCCCACGCGCTGCTCGCCAATCTGTCCGCCGCGCAGGTGACCGCCGTGCTCGCAGAAGTGGGCGAGGACCGGATGCGCAGCTGCCTGACCCGCCTGGCCCGGGCGGCGCTGCGCCCCCTGTGACGCCGAAGCCGGGCGCGCCGTCCGCGGCGAACAATCAGCGCGGGCGGTTCCGGGGCGCCCGCGATCCGCGGCAGCCGTGCGCGGACCCGCTCCACGGCCCCGCTGCCGGCGGCGAGGGGAGCCGGCCGATGCAGCCGGGGCCCGCGGTGCCGCTCGGCCTGGGTGGATCCACTCCAGGACCAGGGTGTGCCGGTCGGCCGCCCGCACCTCGGCGCGGCCGGCGGTCGCAGTCCCGCCGCCTCCGCGGCGAAGAGGCCGTCCGGGGCGCTGCCGGGCGTCTTGGCGAAGACCACGTCGCGGCCCAGCAGAGTCGCCGCCCTAGGGCCGAGGCCGCCGGGCCGGTTCACGGCGCTGGGGCGGCCGGGGGCGTTCCGGCGGGCGACGGCAGGGTGAAGTCGGCCGATGAAGCCGGGCCCGCGGCGCCCCCATGAAGCGGCCCGCAGGCCGTGCGGAGCGGCCGGGTGCCCCGTGGCACACCGGCCGCCTTCGCCTCACGTCCGGGTTCGGATCAGGCGGTGACCGTCTCGCCGGGCAGCGACAGGTCCAGGTCGACCAGCCGGTCGTGGCCCGGGTGGGTCGCCGAGGAGGCCAGCGGGCCGTGCCCCACGGCGCGCGCGGCGAGGACGTAGTGGCCCTCGGCCGGGACGGTGAGGGTGTACGTGCCGTCGTCGCCCGATATCGTCGCGCCCGCCTGGCGGCCGCGGCGGTCGATGAGCGTCACCTTGGCGCGGGCGACGGGCGCGCCGCCCGCGGCCAGCACCCGGCCGCGGAAGCCCCGCAGGACCGCACCGGCGTTCGCCAGGTTGGCCTCCTCCTGGCTGCTGACCCGCAGCTGGAGCGTGGCCGCCCGCCGCCCCGGCAGGCCCAGGGCGAGGAGCACGCCGACGCCGACCGCGGCGGTGGCGATGAGGAACGACACGCGGAAGCCGTGCATGGTCGGGAGGGCGACGCCGTTCACGTGGTCCGCGGTGTTGGCGAGCACCATGCCGATCACGGCACTCGACACCGAGGTGCCGATCGACCGCATCAGGGTGTTGAGCCCGTTGGCGGCGCCCGTCTCGGAGGCCGGGACGGCGCCGACGATCAGTGCGGGCAGGGACGAGTACGCCAGGCCGATGCCGGCACCCAGGACGACCGCGGTGATCACGGTCTGCCAGGCGGAGTCCATCAGCCCGAGGCCGCCGCCGTAGCCGAGCGCGATGATCAGCATGCCCATGATGAGGGTGACCTTCGGCCCGAAGCGGGCCGAGAGCCGGGCGTAGACGGGGGCCGTCAGCATCATCGTCAGGCCCAGCGGGGCGACGCACAGGCCCGCGACGACCATCGACTGGCCGAGACCGTAGCCGGTGGCGGCCGGCAGCTGGAGCAGCTGGGGGAGGACCAGCGAGACCACGTAGAAGCTGACGCCGACCATGATCGAGGCCAGGTTGGTGAGGAGCACTTCGCGGCGCGCGGTGGTGCGCAGGTCGACCAGCGGTGCCTTCACCCGCAGCTCCATCAGGCCCCACAGCAGCAGGATGACGACGGCCGCGCCGAACAGGCCGAGCGTGGTGCCGGAGGACCAGCCCCAGTCGCTGCCCTTGGTGATCGGCAGCAGGAGCAGCACCAGGCCGGCGGTCAGGCCGATCGCGCCGGGCAGGTCGAAGGAGCCCTTCGCGCGCATCGGGGACTCGGGCACGGCGACCAGGGTGAGCGCGATCGCGATCACACCCAGGCCCGCGGCGGCGTAGAACAGGGCGTGCCAGTCGCTGTGCTGCGCGATCAGGGCCGCGCCGGGCAGCGCGAGGCCGCCGCCGACACCGATCGAGGAACTCATCAGGGCCATCGCGGAGCCGAGCCGCTCGCGCGGCAGCATGTCGCGCATCAGGCCGATGCCGAGCGGGATCGCGCCCATGGCGAAGCCCTGCAGGGTGCGGCCCACGATCATCGTGAGCAGCTCGCTGGTGACGGCGCTGATGACGGCGCCGACCACCATGATCGCGAGGCTGGTGATCAGCAGCCGGCGCTTGCCGTAGAGGTCGCCGAGGCGGCCCATGATCGGGGTGGCCACGGCACCGGAGAGCAGGGTCGAGGTCAGGACCCAGGTGGCGTTGCTCGGGGCGGTGTCCAGCAGTTGCGGCAGGTCCTTGATGACGGGGACGAGCAGCGTCTGCATGACCGCGACAACGATGCCTGCGAAGGCGAGAACGGGGACGACGGCCGCGGTGGTTCTCCGCGTGGGCTGGTCGGTCGTCGTGTGGGTCATTGAGTGGGGCCTCCGGGCCGGGAAGAGGACATGGCGTCGGTGGTTACACCACCACCCCGTGCAAACCCGTATGTCGAGGCAACTATTCCGGGCACGCCGGACGAAAATGCGCCCGGGCGGACCGGCGGTGTCCTGGGGGTGTCCTGGGGTCCGCCGGGGGTCCGCCGGAGACGTCGTGCCAGGGGCCGGCGCGCTGTCGGCCCCCGCCACCGTGCCGTGGCGGGGGCCGACCTGTGGCGTGAGGGCTGTGGCGGGTTCCGTACCACGGCCGCCGCGCGTTCTCAGCCTGCCCCGGGCCCCTGGGGGCCGCGCGCGGGGCGCGGCCTCCCCGGTGACGGGCTGCGCCCGCCGGACATGCATCCAACCGGATGGTTGTTTTCTGGCACCACGGCGGGCTATGGTTCCAACCAACCGGATGGATTTAAATTCGTCCGGCGCTCACCGCAACCCCTTGGAGTCCCCGTGTCCCCTGCGTCGTCCCCCCGCATTCCCTTCGGAGCCCACTCGACGGCCGCGGAGGTCGTCCACGGCGTGGACCTGACCGGCAGGCGCGCCCTCGTCACCGGCGGCGCGTCCGGTATCGGGCTGGAAACCGCGCTGGCCCTCGCCGGGGCCGGGGCGGAGGTGATCCTGGCCGTACGCGATCCCGAAAGCGGGGAACACGCCGCCGACCGGGTCCGGCAGGAGACCGGCAGCCGGAACGTCCATGTCGCCGAGGTGGACCTGGCCGACCCCGCGGGCGCCCGGGCCGTGGGCGAGAGCTGGAGCGGCCCGCTGCACATCCTCGTCAACAACGCCGGCATCATGGCGCTGCCCGAGCTCAGCCGCACCGAGCAGGGCTGGGAGAGGCAGTACGCGGTCAACGTCCTCGGCCACGCCGCCCTCACGCTGGGGCTGTACGACGCCCTGCGCGCGGCGGGCGGCGCACGCGTGGTCACGGTCAGCTCCTCCGCGCACCTCATGGCCCCCGTCGACTTCGACGACATCCACTTCACCCGCCGCCCCTACGAGGCGTGGACGGCCTACGGGCAGTCCAAGTCCGCCGCCATCCTGTTCACCGTCGCCCTGGCCCGACGCTGGGCGGCCGACGGCATCACCGCCAACGCGCTGCACCCCGGCGGCATCATGACCAACCTCCAGCGCCACCTCAGCGACGAGCAGCTCCGCTTCGTCGGCGCGACCGACGAGGCCGGCCGGAAGCTCCAGGTGCCGCCGGGCTGGAAGACGCCGCAGCAGGGTGCCGCCACCTCCGTGCTGCTCGCCGCCTCGCCGCTCGTGGACGGCGTCACCGGCCGCTACTTCGAGGACTGCCAGGTGGCCGCGCCTCAGCCCGACCCCGCGCCGGGCAGGAGCGGCATCGCCGCTTGGGCGGCCGACGAGAGCGCCGCCGACCGTCTGTGGGGCGACATCACGAAGGAACTGGGCTTCTGAGCCGCGACCGGGGCGGCGCCCGGCCCCGGACCGGCACCTCAGGAACCGGGCGCCGCGCCGGCGGAGTTCGGTCGCGGCCGCGCGCACCGGGGAGGACCGCCCGTCGGGGCGGCACCTGATCCGGAGCCGGATTCCCGCGCCGCGCGAAAGGCCCGTCTCTTTGTCCGGGCGCGGATATTTTAGGCTGTCCCCATGGTCTACGACTCTGCCGCTACGCGCGCCCGCCTCATCGAGGCCGCATACGGCGAATTCGTCGCGCACGGTCTCGCCGGTGCGCGGGTGGACCGGATCGCCAAGGCCGCACCGGCCAACAAGCAGGCGATCTACGCCTACTTCGGTTCCAAGGACGAACTCTTCGACGCCGTGCTCGAAGCCCGGTTGCGCGTGCTGGCCGACGTCGTCCCGTTCACCCCCGACGACCTCGCCGGGTACGCCGGTGCGCTGTTCGACGCCTTCACCGACGACCCCGGCCTGATCCGGCTGACCCAGTGGAAGGCGCTGGAGCGGCCGGAAGCGTCGGCTGCGGAACGCGACAACCACCTGGCCAAGGCGCAGGCCGTCGCCGACGCACGGGGCGCGGGCCTCGAAGCGGGCATGGACGCGCTGATGATCGCCCTGTCCGCCGCGCAGTCCTGGCTCTTCACGCCGCCCGGGATCAGGAACCCGCCCGGGGACGACGAGGCCGCCCGGCGCGACCGCCACCGCGCCGCCGTTGTCGCCGCCGTGGCCGCGATGACCGACCGGCTGCTGCCGCACTCCGGCTGACCGGGCCCCGCACGACTGGCCGCCGTCCGGATCGTCTCCGTCCACGGGGCGCTCGCACAGGCCAATGCCGAGCGCACGGCCCACGGGGAGCCGGCCGACGCGCGTGACGAGGGTGCGCTCGCCGATGCGGAGCACGCGTTCGCGCTGCTGGAGAACGGGCTGCGACAGCTGTCCGCGGGGACGGGAAGTCGAACCTGTCTGACCCACCCACCCTTTGACGGATCATCATGTCTGACATCTTGTCAGGAGCACCCTGACGGCCTAGAGTTCACGCACGTCCACAGTCTGGAGGCGCGTCATGACCGTGTCCGAGACCCTGCCGGAACTCACCCACTGCTCCTTCTGCGGCAAGTCGGCCGCCGAGATCGACAAGCTGGTCGCCGGGCCCGGTGTGTACATCTGCAACGAGTGCGTGGCCCTGTCCGCCTCGATCGTCGACGGGAGCCTCGGCACCCCTTCGGGTCCGGCCGTGCCCATCTGGGAGTCGATGACGGACGAGGAGATGCTCGGTCACATCCCGCGCGTGGCGGGGCACATCGACCGGGCCGAGGCCGACCTTCGCTCGTGGGTGCAGGAACTGCGCCGGCGCGGCGTCACGTGGCACAGGATCGGGGGCACTCTCGGGATCACCCGCCAGTCCGCGTGGGAGCGGTTCTCCGGAGAGGAATGATCCCCCGGCCTCAGCGGAAGTCCCCGGGGGTGTAGGCGTCGGTCCAGTGCGAGTAGAGCGCGCGGTCCGACGGGGAGAAGGACGCGTTCAGGATCCGGTACTGCCGGTAGTAGTGCCGGCCCTGGTCGATCCGTACGCCCTGGACCTGGAGGTCGGAGCCCGGCAGGACGCGGACGCGGCCCTCCGCGCAGTTGGGCTCACAGGTGTTGATCCTCAGCGTGCCCCGGCCGGTGGCCGTCGCGGACCCCCAGTGGGACCAGCTCAGGCCCTCCAGCGCGACCGTGTTCGTCGCCTCGAAGGTCGACGGCATGACCGAAGGCCGCCGGGTCAGGTCGTCCAGGAGCATCGGCGCATCCGCACGCGCCACGGCGGCCGCCGGAACGAGGGCGACGGCGAGCGCGAGCAGGAAGCACGAAACGGGCTTGCGCGACATGGAGTTGCCTCCCTCGGCCGGCGAACCCCTGGGCGTCGGCTGCCTGGTGACCGCCGGGGCGGCACAGTGGGACAGGCGGGCGCGAGGGGCCGTTTCGACCATCGTAGGACGCACCGCCCCGTCGTGCCCGCGCGCGGCCCCGGCGGCCGCATGCCGCCGTCGCCGTCACATGAAGTTGCGCGTGTGCAGCGCCGACAGGGCGGTGGCCTCGTCGTCGGGGAAGCCCAGGCGGGAGAGCCGGTGGCGCCGCGCCTCGTCCATGTCCGCCTGGAGGCGCTGCACCGCCCGCCAGCCGCGGGCGACGGCCGCCGGATCCCATGAACCGGCCGCCAGGAGCACGAGGGCGTCGAAGACGTCCTGGTTCAGGCCGGCGGAGCCCGCCAGCGCGTCGTGCCGCCGCTCCACCGCGGCCCGCAGCCGGCCGCGCAGCCGCGGGTCCACGCCCGCCCGGTGCTCCAGGTGCCCCAGGCCGAAGGCCACGTGCCGGGCCTCGTCCTGGCGGACGAGCCGGCTGATCCGGCGGGTGACCGGGTCGGGGCCGTGCCGTTCGAGGAAGGCCAGCAGATTGAGGAAGCTGCCCTCGCCCAGCACCGACAGCAGGAAGGAGGCGATCGAGAAGTCCGGCTCGCTCAGCAGGGTCGTCAGCGACGCCCGGCCGCCGACCGTGGACGTTCCCATGCTGCCGCCCTTGAGCAGCGCCCGGCGGGTGAACACCTCGATGTGCCGGGCCTCGTCCGCGGCCTGCACGGCCAGGAGCTGGAGCACTTCGCGGAAGTGCGGGTGCACCTGCACGAGCAGGCGCGCGGGCACGATCAGCGCCGCCTGCTCGTTCTCCACCAGGTACGTCATGACCTGTACGACGGCCGCTTCGACCTCGTCCGGCAGGGCGAAGACGGTGTCCCACGGGACGGCGGTCAGCGGGTCCCACTGCGCGGCCGCCGCCTGCCGGTAGAGCCGCGGCGCGAGATCCGTCCAGGCGACGTCCCGGTCGGCGACCGCGAAGGGCACCTCGGGTCCGCCGGCCTCCACCAGGGCACCGCGAGCGGCCAGGCCCCAGTACAGGGGCGGCTGCCCGGCGACCTCCCGCGCGTCCGGCCCCCCGGCACGTTCGGCGCCCTCCCACCGGGCGACGGCCGAGTGACCCCGGTGCACATGGGCGCGCACCGGGGCCTCGTGCGGCGCCGCGAGGGTCACGGTGTGGCCCTCGCGGCGGCACCAGGCGGTGAGGGGGGCGAGGAGCGCGGGACCCATGCCGGCGACCGAGACCCGGCCCCCGGCCGCGACCTGGCTCAGCGAGCGGCGCAGCAGGAGGTGGGCGCCCTCGTCGAAACCGGTGCCCGCCAGGTCCAGTACGGGGCCGGAGGGCTCCTCGCCCGCGGTCACGGCCGGTAGCCGGCGATCGTGACGGCGCCCTCGGCGTCGTAGAAGCCCGCCTCGTCGACGGCGGTCGCCAGGTCGCCGAAGCCGGTGTCCCGTCCCGGGAGCCACTGCCTGAGCCCCTCCAGGTCGAGCAGGTGACGCACGTCGGGGTCCGCGTAGGACATCGACTCCAGCAGCGCCGACAGGCGTTCGCCGCGCTCCGCGCCGAGCGAGGGCCCGGCGGCGAGCACGCAGTGGTCGAAGGGGGCGGTACGCGCCAGCACGCGCGTGGTACCGGCGGGCAGGGCGCCTTCCAGGCCGAAGGTGAGGTGGGAGGCGTCGCTCATGCAGGCCGCCGCGACCTCACCGGCGAGGACCGCCCTGGCCGCCTCGCGCTCGCCCCCGATGTGGTCCCCGTGCAGGCCGACGCCGGTGTCGTGGCGCCGGACGCGGAAGTCGGCCCCCGGAACGAGGCCGGCGTCCCTCAGATGACGCAGCGGCAGCAGCGTCGCCTGCGGGGAGTCGATCGCGCCGACGGCGACGGTCTCGCCCTTGAGGTCGGCGACCGTGGCGACCGGCCCGTTCGACCGCACCACGATCACGGAGGTGAGGTCGCGGTCGGTGTCGCGCATGACGAGCGGCCTGACGTCCGTGCCCGCCGCCCGCGCCAGGCGGCAGGAGCGCAGCCAGGCCAGCGGCGACTGCCACGCCGCGTCGATGCGCCCGGCGACGAGGTCCTCGGTCTGCCGCTCGTAGTGGGAGTAGAGCACGAAGTCCAGGTCGAGGCCGTGCTCCCGCAGCCAGGAGCGGAAACCGGACCAGATCGTGACGACCTTCGGGTCGTACGCGACGGCGCCCAGGACGATGCCGGTCACTGGGCCTCCTCGAACAGCGGCAGGTCCAGCCCGGCCCGGCCGCAGAAGTCGTACAGCGCCTCGGTGGTCGGCGCCATGACGCGTGCCGCCAGGGCGTCCCGGAACCGGCGCTCCACACCCAGGTCCCGGCGGAAGGCCGATCCTCCGCACAGGCGCATGGCGCCGTCCGCCACCTCGGCCGCGGCCTCGCCGGCCAGCGCCTTCACTTGGAGCGCCCGCACCGTCGCCTCCGGGCTCCCGGCGGCCATCGCGTCCAAAGTGGCGTCCAGGAAGGTGCGCACGGAGTCGGTGCGCAGGCGCAACTGGGCGTACTGGCGGCGGGAGACGGGCTGCTGCGCCAGCGTCTCGCCCAGGTGCTCCAGGCGAGCGGTGCGCAGGTGGCGGGCGGTCAGGTCCGTCAGCGTCTCCATGACCCCGAGGGAGAACGCGGCGCTGAGCACGAGGAAGCAGGGGAGCGCCAGTTCCAGCGCGGTCGCCAGGCCCTGCCCGTCGGTCCCGAGCACTGCCTCGGCAGGCACGGACACGCCCTCGGCGGTGACCGGGCAGGAGGCGTTGCCGCGCAGCCCAAAACCGTCGAAGTCGCCCCGCACGGACAGCCCGGGGAGGTCGCGCGGGACGAGCCACAGCGTCATGGGGCCGTCGGCCCGCAGCGGCCGGCTCGACCAGACATAGCTGTCGGCCTCGCCCGCCGCGGTGACCCACGACTTCACCGCGTCCAGCCGCACGGTGCCCGGCTCTCCGGCGACGGCGGTGCCCGCGGGTGCCCAGAAGTGGCTGCGCGACCCGCGCTCGGAGAAGGCGAGCGTACTCAGGTGGCGGCCCTCGGCGATCGCCCGCCGTACGTCGTCCGGCCCGTGGCGTTCGATGACGGACACGGCCGAGTAGTGCATGAGCAGGACCATCGCCGTGGAGCCGCAGGTCCCCGCCACCCGCTCGACGAGCGAGGCCGCCTGCCGCAGGTCGCCGCCGGCCCCGCCGAGCGCCGGAGAGCTGAGCAGGCCGAGGGCACCGGCGTCCGCGAGCGCGCGCACGCTCTCGCGGGGGAAGCGGCCCGCGCGGTCGACCTCGTCGGCGAACGGCCGTACGCGGTCGCGGAGAACGGAGTCGACATCCGGTGGCGCGGTGGCGAGAGGTGTCGCCTCGGTGGTGTGCAGCATGTGTTCCCCAGGGAGAGGGTGACGGAGGCCGGGTGGCGGGTCCCCACCCAAGCAGTCCGTCCGCACCACCGGTGGGAGCGCGCGCCGCCGCCTCCAGAAGAGTGATGATCGGGTTCCGGGGAACTCCGGCCCGCGCGGCGGACGGTGGACGACCGGGAAGCCGCGCCCGGAACCGCCCGCGGAGTGCGACGAAGCGCCGCTCCGGTCGCGCTCAGCCCGCTCGGTGGACGGCTTGCTCGGCCGGGTGGTCGGTGCCGCTCCCGGTGTCGGCCTGGCGCAACTCGGCGAGCAGTTCGCTCTGTCCGGCCAGGAGTTCGGTGAGGATGCGGCGCGCGGCGCGCAGCAGCTCCGCCACGTCGCCTCCCGCGAGGGCGTAGCTGACGGTGGAGCCCTCGCGGATCGACACCACGATGCCCGAGCGCCGGAGCACGCCCAGTTGCTGGGACAGGTTGGACGGCTCGATCTCGATCTCGTTGAGCAGTTCGCGCACCGGCTTGGGGCCGTCCTGCAGGAGCTCCAGGACCCGGATGCGCACGGGGTGCCCGAGCATGCGGAAGAACTCCGCCTTGGCCTGGTACAGCGGTACCTGCATCGTGTGATTGCTCCTGCCCGGACTCGACGCCGTTCCGCGCCGGCCACCGGGGCGGCCGACGCGATGCTGCTGTCCAATCCTTCCGCCCCCGGGACCCGCACACCGATGGATTTGCGGGCTTCTCAGGATGAGGATGTGCCCAATTGAAAGATTCTTCAATTCACGGGCATGCGGATCCCGGGTGGCAGTCGTGTCGCTACATCTCCAGTTCGGCCTCGATGCGCCTGAGTTGGTGGCGGGCCATCGCGAGGTTGGCGTTGGCACTGCTGAGGACGAGGTAGAGGAACAGTCCCTTGCCGCTCCGGTTCTTCAGCGGCCGGATCAGGTGGTACTGGGTGCCCAGGGTGATCAGGATGTCCTCGATCTCCTCCTTGATGCCGAGTTCCTTCATGATGCGGGTCTCGGCGCGGATCACATCGGTGTTGCCCGCGGCGGCGACGTTCAGGTCGAGGTCCTTCCCGCCGCCGATCGTGCCCAGCGCCATGCCGCTGGTGTAATCGACCAGGGCTGCCCCCACGCTGCCCTCGATCGAGGTCATCGTCTCCTTGAGGGAGGTCTCGATGTTCGCCATCGTCACTTCTCCTGCTCTCGCTGCTCGTGCCCCGGCAGGCGGACCGCCGGGCGCTTGTGACGGGGAGGCTACGGAACGTGTGCGGGGTGGAGCGGGGAACTGCGATCCCCGCCAGGGCCGCGTACGGCCCCCTGTAGGATGCGGCGCCGCCCTTCAGCCGCCGGGCACGAGCGCGTCCCCCGTCCTGCCGCCCGCGTTGGGCCGTCCGGGGATTCTCCGGCCGCCTCGGCGAGGGGGTCCCGCGCCCGCCCGGCCGCGAGCGACGAGACCCTCGCGGCGAGCGTGCACACCGGGCTCCGCCCGCCCTGCTCCCCGATTCCGGGGCCGCGACCGGTGCCGTCGTCCACCGGTCCACCCGCGGCAGTCCGGCCAACCCGCCCCGTACCCCGGTCTGTCACACCGTCCCCTCGTTGCCGCTGCCGGGCGAAGATTTGGTTGGATGCAGCCATGAGCGCAGATGATCACCAGGAATCAGGTCTCTCGAAGAGGGTGTGGAGCGACGCGGACTTCGAGGACATGTGGTGGCACTACGCCACCGTGCACGGCCTCCACGTGCAGCGGACCGACGCGGACTCCCCGCGTCTCCTGCTCGACCTGGACTACATCGTCCGATGGGTCCAGCCGCTGCCCCCGGAGAAGCACTTCACCTTCTGGGTGTCCCCGGCGACGCTGGTCTTCGAGGACGTCCAGGATCTCGAAGGGGGGCTCGGGTTCCGGGGCCGGTCGCCGGAGCTGGAGATCGACGCCCTGCACCGGCTGGCCCCCGAGGACGGCCGGCAGGACCTGCCGCACTGGCATGTCGAGGGCCACGCCTTCGACTTGAGGTTCCGGGCGTCCGGCTTCCGGCAGTACTTCCGCCACGCGCCCCGGCTGACGTCCCGTTACGCCCTGCCGGCCGCGGACCGCGGCGGCTGCTCCTTCGACGAGGCCGCCTTCGGGTGAGCGGCCGGGGCGGCGGGGGCCCTCAGCGCCTGACGGCCCGCAGGACCACGAACTTGGGGTCGGACGCCACGACGTCGCAGTCGCCGAACAGGCGCCGCAGGCGCACGTGGTAGCCCAGGTGCCGGTTGCCGACGACCAGCAGCTCGCCGCCGGGACGCAGCACCTCCCTGGCGGTGTGGAACATGCGGCGGGCGGTCGTGTCGGTGACCGACTGGTGGGAGTGGAACGGCGGGTTGTTGAGCACCAGGTCGGCCCCGCCGGGCGGGACCGCCGTCAGGACGTCCGCGGCGTCACCGACGAGGAACCGGGCCTTGGCCGCGGGGCCCAGGTTGTCGCGGAACGTGGCCTCGGCGGAGGCCACGGCCTGGTGCGACTCGTCGGCGAACAGCACGTCGGCGGCCGGGTTGGCGAGCGCCACCGCGGTCCCGACGACGCCGTTGCCGCAGCCCAGGTCGACCACGCTGTCGGGGCCCTGCCGTGAGGGCAGGTGCCGGAGCAGGAACCGGGTGCCGATGTCGAGGTGGTCGGCGCAGAAGACGCCCGCGTGATTGGTGACCGTGCGGCCCGACAGCACTCCGATGTCGTCGGGCAGCGCGTACCGCAGCGGCCAGGGGTTCGCCCCGGGCCGCGCCGCGGGGTCGGGCGTGCTGAGGATCAGCCGGGCCTTGCGGACGGCCAGCGAGGTGCGCGTCGGCCCGACGATCCGCTCGAAGAGCTTCAGCGTCGAGGTGTGGATCTCGGTGACCATCCCCGTGCCGACGACGACGGTCCCGGCGTGCAGCGCGGGCGCCAGCCGGTGCAGCTGGTCCTCCAGCAGGGCGAGGCTCTTGGGCACCCTGACCAGCAGGACGTCGATGCGTGCGGGCGGCTCGTCCCGCGTCGTCAGCATCCGTACGCCGGCCTCGGCCTGCGGAACGTTGCGCCGCAGGTTCGCCAGGGTGGCCTGCTGGCCGAGGTGGGAGTCGGTGATCTGCGTGGGGCGGTGCGCGGCCAGCGCCGTGGCCAGCGCTCCCCAGCGGTCGCCGAGCACCGCGACCTCGCCCGTCAGGTCGGTTCCGGTCTCCGCCAGGTGCCGCAGCAGGTAGTCGTCCGCGGCGTCCCATGCGCGCAGCGACTCCCGCGGGTCCGCAGGGAAGCGTGTCAGTTCGAGGGCGCCCCACGGCGTGCTGAAGACGTTCATCGCCCCCTCAGCGTACGGGCTGCGCGCACCTGCGCTGTCCGGCGGGCCCCGGGACCGCCCGTCAGGGCGCCGGGGCGGCCGGCACCGGCAGCTCCGCCCAGACGGTCTTCCCGTGCGCGTGGTGGCGGGTGCCCCACTGCTCGGCGAGGCTCGCGACGATGAACAGCCCGCGGCCCGTCTCGTCGACGGTGCGGGCGTGTTTCACCCGCGGTGAGCTGGGCGCGCCGTCGCTGACCTCGCAGGTCAGCATCCGGTCCAGGATCAGGCGCAGGCGCAGCGGCGGAGCGCCGTGGCGGACCGCGTTGCCGACGAACTCGCTGACGACGAGTTCGGTGGTGAACGCGGTCTCCTCGTCCACGCCCCACGCCTCCAACTGCCGCAGCGTCGCCGCGCGGGCGACGGGCGCGGCCTCGGCGTTCGCGGGCAGGGGCAGGGTCAGCACGCGTCCGGCGGGCAGGGCCTTGGTGCGGGCGAGCAGCATCACCGTCTCGGCGGCGTCGTTGTCGTCCCTGGCTGCCGACGCGATGGCGTCGTGCAAGGCGGGCAGCGTGGTTGTGTGGGCGCCGTCCAGGAGCGGACGCAGTGGGCCGGCCGGCGCCAGCACCTGGTCCGCGAGTGAGGCCGTCGCCAGGGCCAGCGTGGTGCCTTCGGGGAGGCTGAGCGTGGTCGCCGGGAAGGGGGCCCTGCCCGGTCCGGTGAGCGAGGGGCCCGGCGGGACGGAACCGCCCGGCGTCGTGCCGTCGGGAAGGACCGCGACGGGTTCCGGCAGGCCGGCGCGGGCGACGGTGCAGGTGAGGGCCACCGGGTCGTGCACCGCGATGAGGCAGCCGGCGGTCAGGGGACCGGGCGGGCCGGGGTCGAACGGGGGCAGGGCGGCGTACGCGGCGGCCAGACGGGTCGCGGTGTCGCTCAGGCGGGCCAGCAACTCGTCGGGCTCCAGGTCCAGGGCGGCCAGCGTGTGGACGGCCGTGCGCAGCAGTCCCACGACGATCGCCGCCGTCATGCCCTGCCCCGCGACGTTCCCGACGATCAGCGCGGTCCGCGCGCCGGACAGCGGGATCACGTCGAACCACGCACCCGCGTTCTCCGGATTGCGCAGGTGCAGGCCGGTGACCTCCAGGGTGTCCGGCGCGGTGGACCGCTGGGGGAGCAGCCGGTGCTGGACGGTCGACGCGATGATCCACTCGCGCATGTACTGGCGGGCGTTGTTCATGCACAGCGCGGCGTGCGCGCACACCGCCGCCGCGACCTGGACGTCGTCCTCCTCGAAGGGGTCCTCGTGCAGCTGGCGGTAGAAGCTGACCACGCCGAGCACCTGGCCGCGCAGCTCCAGCGGCGCGACGATCAAGGAACGGCTGAGCGACCGCCTGATGGCATCGCCCCGGTCCGGGTCGACGTCCAGCCACCGGCTGTCCTCGTCGATCCGCACCAGGCGCGGCCTCATGTCGGCCAGGACGTGGGAGAACGGCGTGCCGGACGGCAGGGAGCGCACGTCTCCGACCGGGTGACCGGAGACGATCCCCTTGAAGGCCGCCCGGCGCAGCGGAATGTCCGGGCGGGCGGGGGCGGCGGGGGGTTCCTCTCCGCGGACGACGTCGTCCACCACCTCGACGACGGCGACGCTCGCGAAGGCGGGCACCACCACCTCCACCACTTCCTGGCACACCGTGGCGACGTTCAGCCGGTGCCCCACCCGGGCCCGGACCCTGTCCAGGAACGCCAGCCGGTGCAGCGCCTTCTCGCGCTCCGTGACATCCACGGCCGACGCCACCAGACCGAGCACACCGCCGCGGGCGTCCTCGAGGCGGAAGTACGAGAAGGAGCGGATGCGGTCCCTGGCCTCCTGCGGCGTCCGCACACTCCGGACGAGCCGGTCCACCACGGGCTCCCCGCTGTCGAGGACGGCTCGCGCCACGTCGGCCTCCGCCTCCGGGTCCTCGAACGCGCACACCGCGGTGAAGGGCCCGCCCACGCGGTGTCCGGCGGGCACGGCCCGCGGCCCGCGGCCGGCGGCGCTCATCCGCACCACGCGCAGCCGGTCGTCGAGGACGTACAGCGCCACCGGCGCGTGGGCGAACAGGGCCTGGAGGACCGCCGCGTCCGGCCCCGGCGCGGCATCGCCCGCCGAGAGCACCTGCCAGAGCAGGGACGTGCCGCGCTGCACCGGCTTGACCAGCACTCCGGGCAGTCCGCCGGCGCCCGGCCCGGGGGCAGCGCCCATGAGCGCGGTCACGGACCGTCCGACGGCCTCCTCGGGCGACCGGCCGAGCAGTTCCTCGGCCGCGGGACCCCACTCGACCACCCGGCCGCTCTCATCGACGAGCGCGAGCATGTCACCGCTGGGCATGCGACAGCACCTCCGCCCCCATGCCTGCCCAGCCCCTCCCGGAGGCAGGCCCGCCCGCCCGGCCGTCCCATCGATCGGCGCAGCCCCGCCCACCAGGGACGGGTGCCGCGAGGTGCGGCGGGAGAGGACCACGGGACGCCGCCCGGGGTCCTCTCCCGGTGCCGCGGTGCGGTGTCAGGCGGCGCGCAGCGGAGCGAGGGCGTCGGCCCACCGGACGACCTGGTCGAAGGTCGTGGCGAGGGTGTCGCGCTGACCGTCGGCGGGCTTGAAGGTGCTGAAGTTCTCGAAATCGGTGAACAGGGAGAGGGCGACCTGGGAGCGGACGTCGGCCATCTGGAGTTCCGCGGCGATCAGGCGCAGGTGCTCCACGGCGCGGGTGCCGCCGGTCGAGCCGTAGCTGACGAAGCCGATGGCCTTGTCGACCCACTCGGCGTGCAGGAAGTCGATCGCGTTCTTCAGCGCGCCGGGCACCGAGTGGTTGTACTCGGGGGTGACGACGACGAAGCCGTCGAAGGACGCGATCTTCTGCGCCCAGGCGTGGGTGTGCGGCTGGGAGTACTGCCCCATCGCCGGCGGGTAGGCCTCGTCGAGCAGCGGCAGATTGTAGTCCACCAGGTCCACGAGCTCGAACTCGGCGTCGGTGCGCTGCGCGGCGAGCTCGTGGACCCAGCGGGCCACGGCCTCGCCGTTGCGGCCCGGGCGGGTGCTGCCGAGGATGATGCCGATCCTGGTCATGGGAGCCTCTTTCTTCTTCTTCGTCTTCGTCCTGAACAGCGTGGACAGCGTGAACGACATGGCCGTGTACTTGTCTCGTCAAGTAGATGCTTGCGAAGAGAAAGTACGTCCGATGTGATTGACGCGTCAAGCAAGTGTGTCGGGTCGCCGGTGAGACGCCGGTCACGGCGACCGCCCCCGGTGCGGCCGGAGAGCGCAACTGCCGTGCCCTGTACGCCGATCTGCCCGCCGGGGGAGAATACGCACCTCAGGCGATCGGACAGGCGAAGCGATCTCCTTCCACCGCCCGCTCCCCAGAAAGCAGGTCGACTGCCGTGCTGCTGCATCTGCCCACGACGGTGTCCGAGGCCCAGGAGTGCATGGCCAGGGACGCGGTGCCCATCGGCGGGGCGACCCTCGTGTGGGCCGGCTGGCAGCGGGACGGCTTCCCCGAGCACGCCATGTCGCTGCGGGAACTGCCCGAGGCCAACGGCATCGAACGGGAGGCGCTGGGCGCGGCCGTGGTGCTGCACCGGATCGACGACCGCGTGCCGGAGGCACTGCGCCGGGCGGCCGCGAGCGTGGGCACCGGAGCCGTTCGCCGCACGGCCACGGTCGGCGGCAACCTCGTCGGCAGCGCCCTGCGCTGCCTGCTGCCGGCCGCGCTCGTCCTCGACGCCCGTGCCGTCACCCTCGAAACGGACGGGGTCTACGAGACCGACCTGTCCGACGCCCTGGCCAAGCACCACCTCCTGCTCGGCATCCGGTGGCGCGAGCCGATCGCCAGCGGGTACCGCAAGCAGCCCGCCGAAGCGGGCGGGCCGCCGCCCCTCGTCGTGGCCGCCGCGGTGCACGCCGATCCCGCCGGAGGGAGCCGGCTGCGGGTCGCCGTCCGCGACGGCTACGACGTCCTGAGCGCGACCGTCCCGTGCGACGCCGGCGCCGAACAGGCCCTGCACGCCCTGGAGTCCACCGGCATCGGCACACTGCCCGCCGCGGCCCGGGACCTGGTGCGCGAGCAGGTCTCGGGCATCGTCACCGGGCCCGCCGGGAGCTGAGGGGCGGCACGGAGGTGGCGGAGGACTGGGACACGGCAGGCGGCGGGATCGTGAGGTTCCCCTCCGGTGCGCTGGTGCGGGGCCGGGGACTGCGTGATCCGCTGCCCGCGGGGCCGGTGCCCTCGTTCGCGGTGTACCTGCTGGGCAGGCGGCCTCCGCCGGTCGCGTGGGAGGCCCGGTGGGTGCGCTGGCGCGACTTCGGGCTGCCCAGGGATCCTCGGGAGGTGCGGGACGTGCTGCGCGAGGCGCTGGCCCGGGCCGCGTGCGAACGTGTGGAGATCGCCTGCGGCGGAGGGCGAGGCCGGACGGGGACGGCGCTGGCGTGCATGGCGGTCCTCGACGGGGTGCCGGCCGACCGGGCGGTGGCGTTCGTCCGCCGCGGCTACGACCGCCGCGCGGTGGAGACCCCGTGGCAACGGCGGTTCGTGCGCCGCTTCCAGGACCTGTGACGGGCTGTCGGCACCCTGGCCCGGTCTGGTGCCGTGACCGCGTACGGTGCCAGGGTGGCCGCATGAAGTACATGGTGCTGATGTATGCCGATCCCGCGGCGACCGAGGCGATGTCGGCGACGCAGCGCGCAGAGGTGTTCCGCAGGCACGAGGCGCTCCATCAGGACCTGGCGGGCTCCGGCGAGATGCTCAACGGGGCGGGACTGGCCTACCCGAGGGACACCACGACGATCCGGTGGCGCGGGGACGGATCGACCTCCGCGGACGGGCCGCTCACGGAGGCGACCGACCAGCTCACCGCGTACTACGTGGTCGAGTGCGCGAGCCCGGAGCGGGCGCGCGAGATCGCCGCACGCGTCGTGGACTTCCATGTCGTGGCGGTCGAAGTGCGGCCCGTGCACGACTCGTTCGGGATGGACGAGGGCTGATCCGCCGGTCCGCGCGACGTGAGGTGGCCGTACGGAGCGGCCGCGGGGGCGGCCGGCCCGCCTCCCGCGTGCGGGGCCCGCTACCGCGTTCGTGCGTGACGCAAGGAACTCCCTCGCCGGGACGGAGGGCCGTTGCCACCGGGTGCGGCGTCCGCCGGCGGCGGGGCCGTTCGCTCCTTCGGCGGCGCCGGTCAGGGCGACCACGCATACCGTCAAGGAGTGCGTCAGGAGGCCGACAATTCAGCGGCGTTGCCCGTTCACGGGGGTGAGGCGGGTGCCGGCGTGTCCCAGCGGGGTCCGGGGCCGTGAGGCCCGGGGCGCGTGATGGCCACCGACGTGGCAGCAAGGGTGGCGCACGATGTGCCGGACCGCCCGGCATTTGCGGACAAATCTGTATGAAGGAGTCCGCTTGTCCCGTTGTTAAGGATGCATCAGTGGGGTTGTCCCGACTCGCGGCGTTCCTAGGCTTTGAGCGTGCCCTGTTGGGGCGAGAGGAGCAAGGGACGTGCCACAGTTGTCGGGTACCGGAGCCGTCGAAATGGCGGGGCCCCAGGTCATACGGGATTGTTCGACCGGCTTGCCCGGCCTGGTCAGGGAGGTCACGGAACGGGATCCGAAACGCGAGGCCGTCCGGTCCGGTGGGGACTCCCTCAACTACCGCCGGCTGGAGGCGTGGTCGGACGCGATCGCCCGGGTGCTGCGGACGGACGCGCCGGAGGGGCTGCCGGTGGTGGTCGCCGTGCCGCGCAGCAACGCGCTGCTCGCGGCGCTGCTGGGCGTCCTGAAGGCCGGGTTGCCGTATCTTCCGGTCGACCCGGCCGATCCGCCGGTGCGGCTGGCCGGTGTCCTGGAGACGGCGGGCAGCCGCGTGGCGCTCGTCAGCGCGCCGACGGAGCCCGTGCTCGCCGGACACGGGCTGCGCACCGTCGAGGTGGAGAGCCTGCGCCCCGCGGGGGACGCCTCCGTGCTTCCGCTCGACCCGCTGCCCGTCGTTCCCGACGAGCAGCCCGTGTACGTGCTGTTCACCTCGGGCTCCACCGGTGCGCCCAAGGGCGTCGTCCTGCCCAGCCTGGCGTTGTGCAACCGGTTGCTGTGGATGCGCGACACCTACGCGGTGGGGCCGGAGGACCGGATCCTGCAGAAGACCCCGGTGACCTTCGACGTCTCCGGCTGGGAGCTGTGGCTCCCGTTGATCGCGGGGGCCACCTGCGTGTTCCTGCCCCCGGAGGAGCACCGCGACCCTGCACGGGTGGCGGATGCCGTCCAGGAGCACCGCATCACGGTGTGCCACTTCGTCCCGTCCATGCTCCGCGAGTTCCTGCGCGGGCCGGGTGCCGCACGCTGCACCTCGCTGCGCCACGTGTTCTGCAGCGGTGAGGCACTGCCCGTCGCCGTGGCACGCGACTTCGCCACATCACTGCCGGCGCGGCTGCACAACCTGTACGGCCCCACCGAGGCCGCCATCGACGTCACGCACTGGACCTGTCCGGAGCGGGCAGCCGACATCGACCGGATCCTCATCGGGCAGCCGGTCGACAACTGCGTCCTCGGCGTCTTCGACCGTGACGGCGTTCTCGTCGCCGCCGGGGAGGAGGGCGAACTGCGCATCGGCGGAATGCCGTTGGCGCTGGGTTACCTCAACCGGCAGGACCTGACCGACCAGGCGTTCGTCCCCGCCGGGGCCGACGCGTCCGTGCCCACCTGGTACCGCACCGGGGACCGGGTGCGGCTGGCGGACGGGGGCCTGGAGTACCTGGGCCGCGTCGACGACCAGGTGAAGATCCGCGGCCAGCGCATCGAACCGCAGGAAGTCGAGCACCACTTGGGCAGCCACCGCGAGGTCGCCGCGGGGACCGTCGTCGCCGCGCGCATCGGGGACGACGTGGAACTCGTGGCCTGGATCCAGCCCGCCGAGCCGACTGCCGAGGTGCCGGAAGGACTGCCGCGAAGGCTGCGGGAGCACCTTGCGGACCGGGTGCCGCCCGCGTACGTGCCGACCCGGTTCCTGATCGTTCCCGAACTCCCCCTCAGCAGCAGTGGCAAGCGCGACCGCAAGCAGCTGCGGCAGCGTGCGGAGGAGCAGCTGAACGTCGCGCGGACCCCGGTCGCGTCCCGTCCGGCGGACGGCGGGCGACCGCTCCTGCAGCGGCTGATGCGCGAACGGTCCGGACGGACGGCCGCCTCCGCCGAGGAGGAGGACCCGGGCGCCTTGGCCTCGATCTGGTACGAGGTGCTTCCGCAGGCGGCCGAGGAGGGCCGCGCCGAGGCGCGATTCGTGTCGTTGGGCGGGCACAGCCTGCTGGGCGCGCGGCTGGCCGCGGAGATCCACGACCGGCTCGGCGTCTCCCTGCCGGCCGGGCACTTCCTGCGCAACGACCCCACGCTGGCCGAGCTCCACGCCGCCGTGGCCCTCGCCGACCGTCCCACCGACCTGCCCGGGACCCCCACCGACGCCGCACACGCGTCGCCCGAGCAGCGCCGGATGTCGCTGCTGTCCGGGATGCCGGCGGATGTCGAGCGCCTGGCTCTCGTCGCCATGGACACGGAAGCCGGTGCCCGATGAGCGCCCCCACCACTCGTGTCGAGCCCGGGAACCAGGACCGGCTGCGAGCCCTGCTGGCCACCCGGGCCGCGGCCGCCCGCAAGGAGCACCCCACCGAGGCCGGCGACGGTCCCGCACCGCTCAGCCCGGCCCAGGAAGGCCTGTGGTTCCAGGCCCAGTTGCAGCCCGACAGCCCCGCCTACCTGGTGCCCGTACTGCTCCGGCTGCGCGGGGTGCTCGACCCCGACGCCCTGCTGGGCGCCGTCCGCGACCTCGCCGAGCGGCACCGTGTGCTGCGCGGTGTGGTCGACGCCTCGGGCCCGCGGCCGGTGATGGTGACCCGTCCGGCCGGGGACGTCCCGGTGGAGACCGTGGACCTCGCCGGACACGCCGACGCCGAGGCTGAACTGGACCGGCAGGTGCGCGTCCGCGTGGGCCGGGCCTTCTCGCTGGAGCGGGAGTGCCCGCTGCGGGCCGTGTGCTTCGCACTGGGCGAGCAGGACCATGCGCTCCTGCTGGTGGTCCACCACATCGCCACCGACGCCTGGTCCAACGGTCTGCTCGTCGAGGACCTGGCCGCGCTGTACGCCGCCCGCCTCGGCCTGCGGCCCGCACCGGAACCGGCGCCGCAGTACGCGGCCGTGAACGACCGGCGCCCCGCTGAACTGGAGGCGGACCGGCTGGACTGGTGGGAGCGGAGGCTCTCCGGCTGCGGTGCCGGGCTCGACCTGCCCGCCGACCGCCCGCACCGTCCGATCCCGTCGGACGCCGGCGGCAAGGTGCCGCTGGCGCTGTCCACCGCATCGCAGGAACGGTTGCGGGCCCTGGCCACGGCATCCGGCTGCACGCCGTTCATGGTGCTGCTCGGCGTGTGGCAGGCGCTCCTGGCGCGGATATCCGGCAGCACCGACATTCCCGTCGGTGTTCCCGACGGCGGGCGTCGCGCGCCCGGCAGCGACCGGGCGGTGGGCCTGTTCGTCAACACGGTGGTGATGCGGGGCGACCTGTCCGGCGACCCCACCGGCCGGGAACTCCTCGACCGGGTACGGACCACGGTCCTGGACGCGATCGGGCACGGCGACGTGCCGTTCGACAGGGTCGTGGAGCGGGTGCGCCCGCAGCGGTCCGCCGCCGCCAACCCGCTGTTCGACACCATGGCCAACTTCTACCGGCGCCCCGACGTCGGCGCGCTCTTCCCCGGTCTGACGACCGAGTTCCGCGAGGTGCCGACCGGTTCGGTCAAGGCCGACCTGGCCCTTCAGCTCTTCGAGCGGGAGTCCGACGGCACGCTCAGCGGCATCCTGGAGTACCGCGCCGAACGGTTCGAACCCGACAGCGCGCGGCGCCTCGCGGGCTGGTACCTGCGCCTGCTGGACGGGCTGCTGGCCGACCCCGACGCGCCCGTGGGCGCGCTGGCTCCCGCCGCGCCGGAGGCCGGGATCGTCCACGGTCCGGTCCGTGAGTTCACCCTGGACCGCCCGCTGCACTCCCTGGTCGAGGACTGGGCGCGCGATACCCCGGACGCGGTGGCGGTCGTCGCCGCCGACGGTTCCTTGACGTACGCCCAGTTGGACATGCGGGCCAACCGCGTCGCGCACTGGCTGCTCGCCTCCGGAGTGCGTCCGCAGGCCCCGGTGGCCGTGCTCGCCGAGCGCGGCAGGGACTTCACGGTCGCGGTGCTGGGTGTGCTCAAGGCGGGGGCGGCCTTCGTCCCGCTGGAGCCCTCCTATCCGGACCAGCGGCTGGCCGGCACCCTTGCCGCGGCCGGAGCCGGGCATCTGCTCGTCGAGGCCGGCCTGACCGGCCGCGTCCCCGCGGACCGTATCTCCGTGATCGGCGTGATCGGCGAGATCGCCGGCGACAGCACGCTGCCGGCCACTCCCGCGGCGACGGAAGCCGGGCCGGACGACCTCGCGTACGTGATCTTCACGTCGGGTTCGACCGGAACGCCCAAGGGCGTCGCGGTGGAGCACCGCAGCCTCGTGCACTACGTGCGCGGCGGCCTGGAGCGGGTCGACGGACACGGGCGCTCCTTCGCGCTGCTGTCGACCGCCGCCGCAGACCTGGGATACCTCTCGGTCTTCGGCGCCCTGGCCGGCGGCGGCACCCTGCACATGGTGGAGCGGGACACGGCCACCGATCCCGAGCGGCTCGCGGCGTACTTCACCGCGCACCCGGTCGACGTGGTCAAGATGGTGCCCAGCCACGTCGAACTGCTCGCCGCACACGGTGACCTGGCGGCCGTCCTGCCGCGACGCACCCTCGTACTGGCGGGCGAGCCCTGCCCGTGGGAACTGGCCGACCGCATCCGTGCGGCCCGCCCGGACCTCGTCCTGCACAACCACTACGGCCCGACCGAGACCACGGTCTCGGTACTGGGCTGCGACCTCGGCCAGGTGGACCCGCGGCGGCGCGGCGGTCCGGTGGCCCCGCTCGGCACGCCCTTCCCCAACGCCGTCTGCTACGTCGTGGACCCGGCCGGGCGGCTCCTGCCGCCCACCGTTCCCGGTGAACTGCTCATCTCGGGACCGGGTGTCTCGCGCGGCTACCTCGGCAATGAGGAGGCCACGCGGCGCGCCTTCGTACCGGACCCGCTGGACGGCACCCGCCGCTGCTACCGCACCGGCGACCGCGTCCGGGTGCGTGCCGACGGCCTCATCGAGTTCCTCGGCCGCCTCGACGACCAGGTCAAGGTGCGCGGATACCGTGTCGAACTCGGCGAGGTCGCCGCGGCCTGCCGCGCCCTGCCGGGCGTGCGCGAGGCCGTCGTCCTCGCCGTCGGCGCCGACCACCAGCGGCAGCTCGCCGCCTGGCTGGTCCCCGCGGGCGACGAGCCGCTGGACGTCAAGGCCGTCCGCACGGCACTGCGGGCCGCCCTGCCCGGCCACATGGTCCCCACCGCGCTGGTCGGCATCCCGGCCGTCCCCCTGACCCCCAACGGCAAGGTCGACCGCGCCGCGCTGCCCCGGCCGACGGAGGCCGCGCCCACCGACCGGGTCACGCCCCGTACGGAGACCGAGCGCCGTATCGCCGCCGTCTGGCAGGAAGTGCTCGGACTCCCTGACGCCGACGTGGACATCGACGAGGACTTCTTCGCCCTCGGCGGGGACTCCTTCCGCGCCCTGCGGGCCGCCCGGGCCATCGATCCGGACCTCCGTGTCATCGACCTGTTCACCCGCCCGACCGTCCGCGACCTCGCCCTCTTCCTGGACGGGCCCGGCGACCGGGACACCCGGCTCCTGCAGCGCCTGGCGGGACCGGCGCAGGGGACCGCGGTGACCCTCACGGTGCTGTGCGTCCCCTACGCGGGCGGCTCCGCCGCCTCGTAC
This sequence comes from Streptomyces sp. NPDC088733, assembly GCF_044751185.1. Lineage (NCBI taxonomy): Bacteria > Bacillati > Actinomycetota > Actinomycetes > Kitasatosporales > Streptomycetaceae > Streptomyces > Streptomyces sp. NPDC088733. The sequence continues at coordinate 184,144 of NZ_JBIVLH010000004.1, read as the reverse complement.
GGGCCGCTCGCCGCCGAACTGGCGGTACGCCACCCGGGCGCCGAGATCCTCGCACTGGAGCCGCCGGGCCACGACCCGGCTCGTCCGGACGAGGTCATGCCGGGCCTGCCCGAGCTGATCGACGGCTGCCGCGCCGAACTCGCCGAGCGCGCGGCGGGACCGGTCCTGGTGTACGGGCACTGCGTCGGAACCGCCACGGCGGTGGGCATCGCCCTGGAACTGGAGGCCGACGGCACCGAACTGGCGGGCGTGGTCCTCGGCGCCGCCTTTCCCACCGCGCGGCTTCCCGGCCGCTTCTCCTCCTTGGTGGACCGCTGGTTCCCCAACGACCGCTGGACTTCCGACCGCGCCTACCGGGAGGTGCTCCAGGCACTCGGCGGACAGCTGGAGGAGGCGACCCAGGAGGCCGTGATCCGCGGCGTACGGCACGACGTCCGCCAGGCGGTCGACTGGTTCAGCACCCGGCTGGCCGTCCCGGACGCGGTCCGGCTGAACACCCCGGTGCTGTGTGTCGTCGGCGACCGTGACCGCACCACGGAACTGTCCGAGGAGCGGTACGCGGAGTGGTACGGCTTCGCCGAGCAGGTCGACCTGGCGCGGATCGGCGGCGCCGGGCACTACTTCGTCAAACACCAGGCGGCCGAACTGGCGGAGTTGATCTCCGCGCGGCTCGCACCAGGAGCCGACGCAGCTCCCGCTCCCGTCTCGGTGCCGGCCGACGGGCCCACGGAAGTGCGGCCGCCCGCCCGCGAGCGACCGGGGCGCCAGGACCTGCGCGACCTGCGCCGGTTCGCACTGCTGGCCCTCAGCCAGACGATCTCGCTGACGGGTGCGAGTCTGACCGCCTTCGGCCTGGGCGTCTGGGTCTACCAGCGCACGCACCAGGTCGGTTACTACTCCGTGATCACCATGCTGGCGCTGCTCCCCGCGGTCTTCGCCGCGCCCCTCGGCGGCGCGGTCGCCGACCGCTACGAGCGCCGCCGGGTCCTGCTGGGCTGCACCGCCGTGTACGGCGTGGCCCTGACCGGGCTGATCACGGCGGCGGCGACCGGCAGTCTCCATGTGTGGGAGGTCGCGCTCTTCGCGGGACTGACCTCGCTCACGGCGGCGTTCCAGCGCCCCGCCTATCTCGCCGCCGTCGCCCAGCTCGTACCCAAGCCGTATCTCGGGCAGGCCAACGGAGTCGCCCAGTTGGGCACCGCGCTCAGCACCCTCATCGCCCCCGTGCTCGGCGGTGCGCTGATCACACTGGTCGGCCTCACCGGGATGATCTGCGTGGACATCGCCGCCCTGGTGTGCGGAGCGGCGGTGCTGCTGGCCGTACGGTTCCCGGACCGGCTGTTCCGCAGACGGCGGGAGACCTTTGCCGCCGCGCTCACCGGCGGATGGCGCTTCATCGTGCGCCGCAGGCCGATGGTCGCGATGGTCGTCTTCTTCGTGGTGGTCAACTACATCACCGCCACGACCACCGTGCTGACCGCCCCGCTGGTGCTGTCCACCAGCACCCCGGCGGTCCTCGGCCTGGTGGTCGCCGCCGGTGGCCTCGGCGCGGTTGTCGGTGGGCTCACGATGGCGTTCTGGGGCGGCACCCGGCGTCGCGCCGACGGCATGATCGGCACCACCGTGGGTCTGGGACTGGCCACGGCCCTCATCGGCCTGCGGCCCACACCGCTGCTCATGGGCATCGGTCTGTTCCTGTGGTGGGCCTGCAACGCCGTGCTCAACGCGCACTGGCTGAGCATCATCCAGGCGAAGGTCGGCCTCGAGCTGCAGGGCCGGGTGGTCGCCACGAACCAGATGCTGGCGACCGCCATGATGCCGCTCGGCTTCCTGCTCACCCCGGTCCTGAACGACCACGTCTTCGGCCCACTGGTCGCCGGCAGCGCGCCGCTTCAGACCGTGCTGGGCGGCGGACCGGGCCGCGGCATGGGGCTGCTGATGGTCATGGGCGGACTGCTGCTGGCCTGCTGGGGCGTCTTCGGGCTGCGCTACCGCCCGTTGCGCGAGATCGAGGACCGGCTGCCGGACATCCCCACCGGAAGCGTCATCTCGGAGGACCTCGACGTCCTGCAGAGCCAGGCGGACGCTCTGCAGGACGAAGCCGAGGCGACGGCGGGGCTCAGGCGAGAAGCCGGGGCCGCAGCACCGCGCTGACCGTCTCGGCCACGGGAGCCCACCCTTCACGGATGAAGAGGTGGGCTCCTGGCTCGCTGCGCGGCTGGAACCCGGACGTCGTCCGGTCCGCCCAGGCGGCCATCTGCCCCGCGGGCACCAGATGGTCCCGGTCCCCGGCGAAACCGTTGATGCCCGCGCTGAGGCGCCACGGACCGCCGGGGCGGGGACGGTACGACCGGTACAGCGCGAAGTCCGCGGCGAGCGATTGCGTCAACTGGCGCACCCATGCCTCGTCATTGCGCACTTCGGCGGGCAGACCGCCGAAGCAGCGCCCGGATGTGGTCGGCCGGCCGCTCCGCCGGCGCGTCGGTCGGCACGGCGCCGGTGCCCGGGGCGTGCGCGGCGCCGACGAAGAGGTGTACGGGACCCTGCCCGGTCGTCCGCTCCAGCCGCGGGGCCGGCTCGTACGCCACCATCGCGCCCATGCTGTGCCCGCGCGTCCACCGTCCCCGCGGGCGTGTCCCAGCCGGATTGACGGGTAAGTTAGGTGTGCCTAACCTAAGGGCCTCTGGATTTCTCCTGCCAATGCCCGAGGGTGATCAGTCATGCCGCCGTCCCATCAATTGCCTTTCCAGCTGCCCTTTTCCGCGGCTCCGGCGCCGTCGACCCCGCTCGGCCCGTTCGCTGACAGCGCTGTCGCCTGGTCGGCCTGGGTAACCCTGATGGGGTTCGTCGGAGTGACGGCCCTGGCCCTGGTGGCCGCGGGTCCCGCGGCCGGCCGGATCGGCGCCGACGCGCTGTCCGCGGTGACCGTCCGGCTCGCCCGCGCCGCGGTCGTCCTGGGAGTCCTGGCCGTGCCCGCGGTGCTCACCGGCCTCGCCCACTCCGGGGACGACGGCGGGTACGACTACGGCGCGGCATGGAACTCGCTCTACGACGGCAGCAACGCGGGCCGGTTGTCGGGACTGGAGGTCACCCTCGTCCTGGCCGGCGCTCTCCTGGTCGCACCCCTGGCCCTCCGCGCGCGCGTGCCTGCCGCGACCCGCCGCCTGCTGCTCGTGGCGGGCCTCGGTGCGGGGGCCGTCGCGCTCGGCACCACCAAGTTCCCCGACGAGGTCCCCGACGACTGGGGCCGCACCACCTTCGAGACCGTGATGTGGATGCTCCACCTGCTCGGCGGCGCCGTCTGGTTGGGCGGCGTGGCCGGACTGGCACTGCTCGCCCTCCCCGGGGCGGTCGCACCCGCCGACCGCGGCGCCTTCTGGTCCCCGGCCATCCGGCGCTTCTCGGCCGCCGCCATGGGCTGTGTCGCCGCGATCACCCTGTCCGGCCTGTTCCTGTACTGGGAGCACGTCGACGGCCCGTCGCAGCTGTTCACCACGATGTACGGGCGCGTGCTGGGCGTGAAGATCCTCATCTTCGGCACGCTGCTGCTGCTCGGCGTCTTCAACCAGTTCTGGCTGCACCCGCGGATCGACGCGCTGCGGGCCGCCGGTGACGAGCGCCCGCTGCGGACGCTGCTGATACGGGAGTTCCCCGTCGTGATCACCCTGGAGACGCTGCTCGCGATGACCCTGCTCTTCGTCGCGCCCTTCCTGCACGGCTCGGCCCGCAACCAGGCCTTCCAGGCGGACGCGGCCGCGCACTCGGCGGTTCCGCTGGCCCTGGACGACCTTCCCCGGCTCCCGCCGAAGGAGGCCACCGCCTCCACCTGGGTGCTGGGCACGACAGAGACCGTCGCGGTCGTCGCCCTGATGATCGCCGGCTACTGGTTCTCGGGCACGATCGCCCGCCGTCGTGCCGCCGCCTCCACCGCCGCCGCTCCGGCCGGCGAACTCGTCGAGGCCTGACGCCAGAACGGCGAGGGGCGCCCGCTTCCCGCGGGCGCCCCTCGCCGTTCATTCGGTCACTGGGCCAGCGGGTCACGAGCCCGCCGCGATGCGCAGCCGGATCGTGCGGGACTCGGGGCGGAGTGCGAACTCCGCCCACACGTCCGGCCCGCACGCCCGCGAGCCCAGGCCGTGCTGTGCCGCGTCGACGAAGAGGTGACTCGTCGTCGAGTGCGGCAGCTCGAAGGGGTGCGCGGCCCGCGCGATCTGCTGCGGGGTGTGGCGGCCGAGCGTGAAGCCCGGGCGGCGCCCGCGCGAGTCCGGGACCGCGGTGACGCGCAGTACCTCGCCGCCCGCGCTCGTCAGCGACAGCTCCCGCACCTGGGAGCGGTGCCCCGTCTCCTGGGGCCGCGCGTAGTCGGCGGACAGGTCGCGGATGGTGGACGAGAACCGGCCGGTGCGCGCCGCGCGCATGCTGTCGGGGTAGGACTCCAGCGGCCCGAGGCCGAACCACTCGGCGCCGTCGACCGGGGCCGTGCCGTCGGGCAGGTCGAACCGGATCCCGATCCGCGGCCACACCGTCGACCAGCCGCGCGAGGGCTCGATCTCCACGCGCAGTTCGAGCTCGCCGCCCTCGACCGACCAGACGGACTCCACCGTCACCGACAGGGCGGAGTCCGCCGCGGAGACCTTGGCGACGGTGCGCAGCGCCCCGTCCGCCTGCTCCACGGACACCAGCCGCGAGGTCAGCCGGTCGAGACCGTCGCGACGCCACAGTTCGGCGTGGGAGACCCCGGCGACGCCGGTGTCGGTCTCCTCGTTCTCCCCGGACGTGCCCTCGTCGTTGTCGGTGGGGGCACGGAACAGCTCCAGCCGCGGGCCCGCGACGTCGCGCCCGGCGAGGCGCACCAGCGACCCGCCCTCGAACTCGGCGATGCCGAGCGTCAGGGTGCCGTCGCCAGGCTGCCAGTCGCCGCGCGGCGGGACGGCCGGCGCGGGTCGCCGGGCCGAACGGTCCAGCTGGGCCGTGGCGATCACATGTCCCTCGTCCGCCCAGGCGGTCCCGGCCGCCAGTTCGGCGTCGATGGTGAGCCAGGTCTCCGCGTCGTCGGCCACCGCGATCTTCGGCAGCGGCACCCGCGCCGACTCGCCCGCCGCGACGACCGGCACCGCCAGGTCCCCGGTGTCCACGAGCCGTCCGTCGTGCTCGACGCGCCAGCGGAAGCGCAGGTCGGAGGTGTCGGCCGAGTGCCGCAGATTGGTGATCGCGACGTGGTCGGCGTCGACCAGGTTGAACCCGTTGATACCGCTGACACTGCTGAGCTCGCCGAAGGTGAAGCGGACCGGCTGCACGACCGCCTTGTACTCCCACAGGCCGGGGGTCGGGACGTCGTCGCTGAGCAGCATGCCGTCCATGACGAAGTTGCCGTCGTGCACGACCTCGCCGAAGTCGCCGCCGTACGCGTAGTACGGCGTGCCGTCCGGGGCCTTCGCGAGGATGCCGTGGTCGCGCCACTCCCACACGAAGCCGCCGTGCAGGCGCGGGTGACGGTGCACCAGTTCCTCGTACTGGTCGAGCGCGCCCGGGCCGTTGCCCATCGCGTGCGCGTACTCGCACAGCACGAACGGCTTGGTGCGCTGCCGGGCGCCCTGCGCGGGGGTGCAGTTCAGCAGCGGCGCGCGCGAGCCGTCGGTGCCGATCTGCTCGGTCTCGGGCACCGAGGCGTACATGCGCGAGTAGACGTCGGTGTACTCGCCCGCGTGGTCGCCCTCGTAGTGCACGGGCCGCTCGGGGTCGCGGGCGTGGACCCAGGCGGACATGGCCGCGAGGTTGGATCCGGTGCCGGCCTCGTTGCCCAGCGACCACATGACGATGCTGGGGTGGTTCTTGTCCCGCTCGACGGTGCGCTCGATGCGGTCGAGGTAGGCGGCGCGCCACGCCGGGTCGTCGCTGGGGTTGCCCACCCAGCCGAGCTTGTCGAAGCCGTGCGTCTCCAGGTCGCACTCCAGCACCACCCAGAACCCGAGTTCGTCGGCGAGGTCCAGCAGCCGCGGGTGCGGCGGGTAGTGGCTGGTGCGGATGGCGTTCACGTTGAACCGCTTCATGCGCGCCAGGTCCTCGCGGGCGTGCTCCTCGTCGAAGACGCGGCCGCGCTCGGGGTGGGTCTCGTGGCGGTTCATGCCGTGGAGGACGACGCGGCGGCCGTTGACCAGGAACCGGTCGCCGCGGATCTCGACGGTGCGGAAGCCCGCGCGCAGCTCGATGCGCTCCGCGGCCGTCGACACCGTCACGTCGTACAGACGCGGGAGCTCCGCCGACCAGGGCTCCACGCCGTCGACGGCGAACGGGGCCACGTCGGCGGCCGAGGCCCAGACCTTCTCGACGCCGAGTTCGGGGACGCGGAGCGTGACGGGGAAGGCGGCCGGCTCGGCGGTGATCTCCGTCTCGATCCGTCCGCGCCCGCCGTCGAACCCGGCGCGCAGCCAGACGTCCTCGATGCCGCCGGCCGGGCGCGCGAGGAGGGTGACGTCGCGGAAGATGCCGGGCAGCCACCACTGGTCCTGGTCCTCGACGTAGCTGGCCGCCGACCACTGGTGCACACGCACGGCGACGACGTTGCCGCCAGGGCGGACCGACGAGGTCACGTCGAATTCGTGGGCGAGGCGGCTGCCACTGGCGCTGCCGATCTCGTCGCCGTTCACCCACACCTTGAAGAGCGATTCGACACCGTCGAAGCGCAGCACGACGCGCTCGGCCCGCGACCAGTCGGCGGGCACCTCGAAGTGGCGGCGGTAGTCACCGGTGGGGTTCTCGTCCGGGACGTGCGGCGGGTCGATCGGGAAGGGGTACTGCACGTTCGTGTAGATCGGCCGGCCGTGGGCGCCGTCGCCCTGGAGCACCCAGTGGGAGGGCACCGGGATGCTGTCCCAGCCGCTGTCGTCGAAGCCTTCGGCCGCGAAGTCCTCTTCCGCCGGCACCGTCGGCGACAGGTGGAAGCGCCAGTTCCCGTTCAGCGACCGGGAGGGGGCGTCGGAGTGCAGCCACGAGCGCGCCGGGCGCAGCGCGCCACGCCCTGGCGAGGTGTCCGAAACGTACGCGGAAATGGGGGAGGGCACGAGGTCACAACTCTTTCTTGCTCACAAAAGGGTCCGGACGCCGGACGGGTGCGCCGACCCGGACGACCGGGGCCCGATGGCCCCGGTCACCCGGCGTCGTGCGGAGAAGGCCGGCTCTGGGGAGGTGGGGCGAACTCAGGGGCGTTCGCCTGTGCCGTGGATCATGGATGTGTCGGTCACTGTGACGTCGTCCTTCGCGTGCGCCTGCTGTCTCCCTACCGGACCACGACCGTGCGGATCTCCCAGGGACCGAGGGGGAGTTCGAGTACGCCCTCGGCCCGCGCCGTGGACAGCGGCCGGCCGAGCAGGTCGACCGTGGTGGCCTCGGTGAACGCGCCGGTCACCCGGGCGGTCGCTCCCGTGCCGGTCATCGCCACCATGCGGACCTCCGTGCCGGCGCCGCGGTCGTCGCCGGTGACGCGGCGGATGCCGGAGACGAGGACGTCCGCGCCCCCGACCCGCAGGCCCGCGGCGTCGGGGGGCAACTGGCCCCCGGCGGACGCGGTCCCGCGGGTGACCAGCACGTCGTTGCGGAACTCCGCGGCGAGCGCGACGGCGTGGGCACCCTGCCAGCCGGTCGCCGAGGGCACCACGGCGAAGCGGTTCTCGATGCGCACACCGAGGTCCTGCGCGCCCGGCACCGGGATCTCGCTCGCCGCGGGCTCGTCCCGCAGCGGGTGGATGTTGACGCTGATCGAGCCGATCGCGCGCAGCAGGGTGATGGCGAGTTCGGCGCCGTCGCCGACGAGTTCGTACTCGGCGACGTGGTCGAGCAGGACGTTGGCGGCCCCGGCCGACACGAACTCGGTGGCGGGGAAGGTCGGGATCGGGTACTCGCCCCAGCCGCCCTCGGAGGTCAGCCCGCGCTCGGTGACCGCGAACTGCCCGGCGGAGGCGGAGCCGGCCGCCGGCTGCGGCAGCGGTACGTGGAAGCGCAGCCGGTGGTCCGCGGACTGGTTCAGGAAGGACGTCGAGACGCGGACGAACGGCTCGCCCACCCGCACCTCCACGAGGGTCTCCACCGGGGTGGCCACGGTCCGGGCGCTGCGGACGTCGCGGTCGGAGGAGAGCTCGGCAGGCCACTCGTAGACGCGGGTGACCCGGATCCGCGAACGCAGCGGGCCGTCCTCGAGGAGTTCGACGGTGACGTCCGCCGGCTCCGACACGAGCACGTCCCGCGCCGGGGGAGCGTAGTTGTAGCTGTCGCCGCGGTCACCGCCGTCGACGAGGCGGCCGACCCCGTGCAGCACGGTGCCGTCGGCGCCGGTCACGTCCAGCGTGCCGTCGGCGGCGACCGCGACCTGGACCAGGCCGTTCGTCAGCGTGCGGTCCTTCGCGGTGGCGGGGGCGTACGCCGTCGGCTGCGGGGCGGGCAGCTCGCTCGGCGCGACGCGGAAGCCGGCGAGTCCGGAGGCGGGCACGTGGACGGGCACCAGCGCGGTCGCCCGGGCCTCCTCCAGCGTGAGCACCCGCCACTCGCCCGGATGCGCGGCGGCCGCCGCGGCGACCTCCCGGCGCAGGATGAGCAGGTCGAACGGCCCGCTCGCCGGGACCTCGGCCAGGTGGAAGACGAGCGAGCCCGCGGTCAGCTCGTAGTGGTCGATCAGCCGGCCGAAGAGCTCGCGGCGGTGGATGCGGCGCAGCACGCGTTCGAGCTGCGTGGCGTCCATGCGCTCGTCGCTGAGCACGGTCGGCGCCTGGGAGATGAGCTGCACGGGGTGCGCCGAGCCGTCGGCGGCGGTCGCGACGAGACGCGTGCCCTCCGGCGGGGCCACGACATCCACCTCGGCCAGTGCCGTACGCGGGAACGGCAGCGGGTTGGCGACCAGGTGAGCGTCGCTCGGCATCCGCGCGGCGGGCTCGGCCAGGGCCGCGTCCCGGACCGCGCGCGCGGCCTGCGCGGCCTCGGCGAGACGCGCCTCGACCTGGTCGGAGGTCTCGTCGGTGCCGGAGCCGACCACGGAGTCGTGCGCGGACGACTCGATGATCTTGTGCCAGGCGAGCGACAGGAACGGGGAGTCGTCCCGCTTCGACCACAGCGCGTTCACCCGCTCGGCGTGGTCGATGGTGCGCTCGGCCGCGGCCATCCGCTGCTTGAGGGCGAGCCGCACCGAGAGCACGCCCGGCAGGATGTTGCCGCGCACGTGGCTGCGCAGTTCACCGGTGACGACGGCGGATACCTCGTCGCGCACGTGCTCGCGGATGTACTCGTCGAGCGTCGCGATGGTGATGGCGCGCTCGTCGCTGGAGGCGCGCCGCAGCCAGGCCGCCAGCTGCGGGTCGGGCGCGTTGTGGTCGGTGCCGGCCATCGCGAGCACCGGGTCGTTGCCCCAGCGCCCGGCCGTCATCTCCGCGTACTCGCCGAGCGCGCGCCTGATCTGGTCGGGCACGAGCAGGACGTCGAGGCCGTTGTCGTAGCCGTCGAAGAGGAACTCGGTGCGCACCTCGGAGCCGTCGGGAGCACGCCAGCGGAAGGCGTGGCCCTCGACGGAGCCGGGGACACCGCGCCACAGCGCCGCGTGCTCGATGCCGGCGCGCGCCAGGATCTGCGGCATCTGCGCGACGTGGCCGAACATGTCCGGCAGGTAGCCGATCGGCATGGAACCGCCCAGCTCGGCCGCCGCCGCCCAGCCCATCTGGAGGTTGCGCACGATGGTCTCGCCGGAGCACAGGAACTCGTCGAGCAGGATGAGCCACGGTCCGATGGCGAGCCGGCCGTCGGCGACCAGGGCCTTGACCCGGTCGCGGTTCTCCGGCCGCATCTCCAGGTAGTCCTCGATCGCGGCCATCTGCCCGTCGACGGTGAACCGGAAGTCCGGGTTCGCCTCGGCCGTCTCCAGCACGGTGTCGAGGGCGGCGACAAGCCGGTGCCGGAACACCTGGAACGGCTCGTACCACTCGCGGTCCCAGTGGAAATGAGGAACGAAAACGGCGGAGTCGGCGGAGTTGTGCATAGCGCGGGGGACCTTCTGTTGCGGGTGGCGGGAGAGCCGGGGGCGGGGGAGCGGTGCCGCGGAACTACTTCAGGGAGCCGGAGGCGAGCCCGGTGCGCCAGAACCTCTGGAGGAGGATGAACACGATGATCACCGGGACGATCGAGACCAGCGCACCGGTGATCACGGATTCCTGGAGCAGGGGGGCGCGGGCCGTCTGGCCGTTCCACTCGTACAGGCCGAGGGTGATCGGGAAGAGCGACTCCTTCTGCAGCATCACCATCGGCAGGAAGAAGTTGTTCCAGATCGCGACGAACTGGAACAGGAAGATGGTCACCAGCGACGGCGCCATGAGCCTGATCGACACCGAGAAGAACGTGCGGAACTCGCCCGCGCCGTCCAGGCGCGCCGACTCCAGGATCTCCTCGGGGACGGCGGCGGCGGTGAAGATGCGGGCCAGGTAGACACCGAACGGGCTGACGATGCTGGGCAGGAACACCGCGAGGTAGGTGTTGACGAGGCCGGTCGCCGAGAACAGCAGGAACAGCGGGAGCGCGAGAGCGGTGGTGGGGACCAGGACGCCGCCGAGGATGACGGAGAACAGGAACTCCCGGCCCCGGAACCTGAACTTGGCGAGCGCGTAGCCGCACAGCGCGGAGATCAGGGTCCCGACGGCCGCGCCCAGCACCGCGTAGATGACGCTGTTCAGCGCCCAGCGCCCGAAGATGCCGTCGCTGCGGGTGAACAGCAGCTTGAGGTTGCTGAAGAGGTCGAAGTGCGAGAACACCAGGCCGTTGGTGGAGGCGAGGTCGCCCTGCGGCTTGGTCGCCGCGACGATCAGGAAGTAGATCGGCAGCAGGAAGTAGATCGCCAGCAGGAGCATCAGCGCCATGACGGCGGTCCGGCTGACGCGGCTTTCGCGGGTCAGGGTCTGGTTGCTCACAGTCCCGCCTTCCTCGAGGTGAGTCGCATGAACCCGAAGCTCAAGACGAAGGTGATGACGGCGATGACCACGGAGATCGCCGCAGCCTGCTGGTAGTTGTTCCCGGAGGCCACCGCGTAGGCGAGCATGTTCGGCGTGTACGTGCTCGAGATGTTCGAGGAGATCTGGCGCAGCACGGCCGGCTCGGCGTAGAGCTGGAGCGTGCCGATGATCGAGAACACCGTGGTCAGGATGATCGACGGGGCGATGATCGGGACCTTGATCTTCCAGGCGATGGCCCAGTTGCTCGCACCGTCGAGCTTGGCGGCCTCGTACAGCTCCTGCGGGATCGCCTGCAGCGCCGAGTACATGATCAGCATGTTGTAGCCGGTCCACAGCCACGTGGAGACGTTCGCCGCCGACCACAGCACGGCGCCCGGGCCGAGGAAGTCGGGCTGGAGGCCGATGCCCTTGAGGGCGTCCACGAGCGGGCTGAGCTGCGGGGAGTACAGGTACGACCACATGATCGCGGCGATGACGCCGGGCACCGCGTACGGCATGAACGCCGTGATGCGGAAGAACGCCTTGAGCTTCAGCAGCGGGGTGTCGAGCAGCAGCGCCATGATCAGGGCCACGAACAGCATGACCGGCACCTGCACGACGCCGAACAGGCCGATGCGCCCGATGCTGCTCCAGAACTCCGCGTTCTGGAAGACCTGCACGTACTGCTCGAAGCCGCCGAAGGTCGTGTACGACGTGCCGTACTGGCCCCCGGTGCGGCGCACGACCTGGAAGCTCTGCCACACGGCGTAGCCGACCGGCACCAGGTAGAACAGCACGAACGGGAGGAAGAACGGGGTGAGGAACGCGATGATGGTGCCCGCCCGGGGGCCGCCGCCGTTGAGACGACGGCGGCCCCTTCCGGCCGCCACCACGCGCGTCGCGCGGGTTGCGATGTCAGTCATCCGCGGTCACTTGCCCGCGGCAGCCGGGATCGCCTGGTCCTTCATCGACTTCAGCGCGGCGGCCTGGGCCGCGTCGAGCGCGTCGGTGAGCTTGCCGTCACCGGCCGCGGCCTTGGCGAGCGTGTCCTGGAGCGCCAGGTTCACCGTCTTCTGGGTGGGACCCCAGGAGAACTTGGTGTCGATGTTCTTGGACGACTCGGCGAAGACCTCGAAGATCTTCTCGTTGTTGTAGTACGGGACGCCCTCCGAGAGCGCGGGGAGCTGCGCGCCGGCGGTGGCCGCCGGGTAGAGGCCGCCCAGCTTGTTCTCCATCGCGAGGGCCTCGGGGTCCGAGTTCAGCCAGTCGTTGAACTTGACCGACTCGTACAGGTGCGTGTTGCCCTTCATGAACGCGACGGTGGAGCCGCCCCAGTCGCCGGACGCGGCGCTCGTGCCCCAGGTGGGCATCGGGACGATCGACCACTTGCCGGCCTGCTTGGGCAGGTTGTCGCGGAACATGCTGTAGCCCCAGGCGGCGCCCACGTAGGTGGCGATCTGGTTCTTCTGGTACGCGGCGTACATCTGCGTCGAGCCGTGCGCGAGGTCGGTGCGTACCACCTTTTCGTCGATCAGCTTCTGCCAGTAGTCGGCGACCTGCTTGCTCTGGTCGGACGCGACGGTGACGTGCCACTTGTCGCCGGCGTACGAGTACATCTCGGCGTTGTTCTGCCAGAGGAGCCCGTTGAACCACTCGGCGTTGTTCGGGTCGAAGAACGTCATGCTGAGGTTGGGGTCCGCCTTGTGCAGCTTCTCGGCGTCCGCGGCGTACTCGTCCCAGGTCTTCGGTATCGCGATGTTGTGCTGCTTGAAGATGTCGCTGCGCACGTAGAGGGCCATCGGGCCGGTGTCCTGCGGGAAGGCGAACACACCGGTGTCGCCGAAGCTGGTCTGCGACCAGGTCCACGGGACGAACTTCGACTTGGCCGCCGTGGCGTCCTTGCAGGCGGAGACGTCGACGAAGGCGTTCTGGGTGCGCAGGAAGGGCAGTTCGTCGTAGCCGACCTGGGCCAGCTCCGGCGCCTTGCCCGCCTTGAGGGCGTTGCCGATGGTGCCGTACTGGTCGTTGGAGATGTTCTTCATCTCCACCTGGATGTCCGGGTTCTTCTTGTTCCACAGGGCGACGACCTGGTCCATGCCCGGAACGGTGTTCCAGTACTGGAGGGTCACCTTGCCCTTCGCCGGCTCGCAGGAGCCGGCGGCGGCGGCATCGGCCTTGGGGTCGGGCGACGAGGAACACCCGGCGAGTACGGCGACACTGGCCGTGGCGGCGACGGCGGCGACGGCCGCGAGGCGGATGCGCGTGACTGTGTTGCTCATTATTTCCTTACCAGAGAACGACTAGCGACGACGCTAGACGGGTCGACGTTGACACCTCAGGCGGGATGCCTTCTGGCCGGAAGGGACAGGTCGCAACGGTGCCGGTTCAACTGCCGTGCGCCGTGGCGGAAATCAGCAAGCCAAGCATTCTGTTCTCGTGAGCGCTCCCGTGAACGTTCACGTGAACGCTCACGGGGACGTTCTGAATTGTTCGAGAGTGTGCGCTCCGGCGCGGGCGAGTGTCAAGACATTCGGTCACAGATGTGTCCTGGAGGTTACGCGGACCCGCCCAGCCGCAGCTCGGCCCGGACGACCAGGGCCTCCTCGCCCAGCGGTTCGGCGCCGGTCAGCAGCCGTGCGACCTGGTCGATGGCGAGGGCGCCGAGCCGGCGTGTGTCGAGGGCGACACTGGAGAGCGGGGGCTCGACGAGCGCGCCGAGCTGAAGGCCGTCGAAGCCGATCACGGCGAAATCCCGCGGGACGCTCCTGCCGAGCCGGCGGGCCTCGCGCAGCGCGCCGATCGCGATGATGTCGTTGAAGGTGAACACCGCGGTGACGTCCGGATGCGCGGCGAGCAGCGCCCTGAGCGCCGCCCCGCCGCCGTCGGCCGACTGGTCGGCCCCCACCACCCGGCCGGCGTCGACCCCGTACGCCCGCGCGGCGGCCGTGAACCAGTCGCGGCGGATGCTCGGCTCGGCGCGGCCGCCGTGGTCGAGCATCCCGATCCGCGTGTGGCCCTTGGCGACCAGGTGCGCGACCGCCGCGTGGACGCCCTGCTCGCCGTCGATCCGGATCGAGGTGAACCGCGCCGAGTGGTGGGGCCGGCCGATCAGCACCACGGGGACGCCCCGGGTGAACCGCTCCAGGGTGTCCTCGGAAGCGCTGAAGTAGCCGACGACGGCGTCCACCTGCGAACCGATCACCTGGAGCGTGCCGAGTTCCTCCTCGGGCCGGTCGGCCGTGTCGTAGACCACGACGTGCCAGCCGCGGGCGCGTGCGGCCTCCAGCGCGGCGGCGGCGACCTCGGTGAAGAACGGGTTGAGCAGGTCGGGGATCACCAGCCCGATGGTGGTGGTGTCCTGCCGGACCAGACCGCGGGCGAACCGGCTGGGCCGGTAGCCGAGCTCCCGGGCGGCGTCGAGCACGCGCTGCTTGGTCAGCCCGTCGATCTCGTCCTTGTCGTTCAGCGCCCGCGACACGGTCTGCCGCGACACCCCGGCGGACCGGGCGACGTCATGGATCGTGACCCTTCGTGGCTCCGTCCCCGACGACGACACCATCGCGCACCTCCCGCTGACTGCGGATGCCGATGCTCCCGCAGGGCCCGAGTATGCCTGCCCCGCGCGCGGTGCGGCGATCCGCGCCCGCGGGTGTGATCTTGGACTCCGTGCACGTGGCGGGCGCGCCCGTGCCCCTGTCCGGCCTTCGCGGGATAACCGGTTGCGGCCCGGTCGGCGTCCTCGGTACGGTCCGCGCATGGCCAGCACGCCCCGTGTCTCCTAGCTCGGACACCCGCTTCGACGCCACCCTTGTGTCCTAGAGCTGTCACGGAGTGCAACCATCATGAAAACCCCTCGTGGTTCCGGCCTGCTCCGGAACCGGGACTTCTCACTGCTGCTCGGCGGCCAGCTGGTCTCCGCCGTCGGCGACCAGGCCCACTTCATGGCCCTGCCCCTGATCGTGCTGACCCTCACGGGGTCGCCCTCCCAGGCCGGGTTCGTCCTCGGCCTCGGCACCCTGTCCTTCCTGGCGTTCGGACTGGTCGCCGGCGCCCTCGCCGACCGGTGGGACCGCAGGGCCACCATGATCGGGTGCGAAGTCGGCCGGACCGCGCTCACGGCCGGTGTCGCCGTCGCGCTGTGGCTGGACCGGCTGACCATGCCCCAGCTGTACGCGACGGCCCTGCTCACCGGGGTCCTGAGCACGCTCTTCCAGGTCGCGAGCACCGCGGCGCTGCCCAACGTCGTCGCTCCCCGGCAGCTGACCGCCGCTCTCGGCCTCCAGCAGTCCGCCGCCGGCGCGGTCGGCGTCCTGGGGGCCCCGCTCGCCGGTGCGCTGTACGCCGTCGGGCGGACCGTGCCGTTCGCCGTCAACGCGGTGTCCTTCGCGGTGTCCGCGGCCTCGCTGCGCCTGATGCGTGCCCGGTTCCAGAAGGACCGGCAGGACGTGCGGCCCGCGGCCCGGCTCACCACCGAGATCCGGGAGGGGATCGGCTGGCTCTGGCACCGGCCCGTCATCCGGTTCCTCACCCTGGTGTCGGCCGCCGACAAGGTGCGTTACGGCGCCGGGTACCTGCTGATCATCACCCTTGCCCGGCAACTGGGCGCCTCGGCACTGTGGATCGGCGTCGTCTTCGGCGGCGCCGCCGTCGGCGCGATGGCGGGGGCACTGGTGGCGGACCGGGTCACGCGGCGCTTCCCGCTCGGGCGGATCGCCATCGTGATGCTGTGGCTGGAGGCGCTGATGTTCCCGCTGTACGCGCTGGCCCCCCACCCGGCGCTGCTGGCCGTCGTCGCGGCCGCCGAGTCGCTGGTGGCCCCCGTGTACACGGTGGCCATGACGACCCATCAACTGATCGTCACCCCGGACGAGTTGCGGGGACGGACGAGCAGCGCGACCGCGACGCTGACCACGGGGGCCCTGTCGCTCGGCACACTCGCGGGCGGTGTGCTGATCACCGTGCTGGGCGCCCGGCCACTGGTCTGGTGCTGCGGTGCGTGGCTGCTCGCCCTGGCCGTCCTCACCACGGCCAACCGGGCCGTGCGGGAGGCGCCGCGGGCCGGCGCGGCCACGTGGCACGAACCCCTCGGCGCCGCCGCGGTCGCGGACGCGCCCGGCTGAGGACGGCCCCGGGTCGACGGGGGAGAGGCGCGGGCAACGCCGGCGCCTCCCTCCCGCTCAGGTGGCGACCTTCTCCAGAGCGGCGGCGAGCGTCCTGATGTCCAGGCCGCCCATGTGGTCGAGGAAGTGCCGGCGCACGGAGGCCAGGTTGGTCGGCCAGGCCTCCTGCAGGCGGGCGAAACCGCTGTCGGTGAGGACGGCGTTCCAGCCGCGGGCGTCCTCCTCGGACCTGACCCGCTGCACGATGCCCTGCTTCTCCAGCCGCTGCACCACGCGGGTCATCCCGCTCAGCGACAACTCGCAGATCGCGGCGAGATCGCTCATCCGCAGCTGCCGGCCGGGGGCCTCCGACAAATGCATCAGGGTCAGGTACTCGATGAGGGGCATCCGCTGCTCACGGACCAGGTCCGTGTCCAGGGCGCGCGGCAGGGCGTAGATGACCCGCGCGAGGGACCGGACGAGCGCCTCCTCGTCCGGGGTCAGCGGCTGCGGTGGGGACTGTGGCATCCGCCCACTTTAGTTGCCCGGTGAAGGACGCGTCGGCGCGCCGGGCCGGTGCGCGGGAAGAGGGACAGGCCGGACTTCCCGGCCGGTAGCGTGACCGCCGTGAGGGTGGGCACCGAGGAGACACGGCTCGTGATCCTGCGCGGCAACAGCGCCTCCGGGAAGTCGAGCGTGGCGGCCGGCATCCGCGAACGGTTCGGCCGGGGCCTGGCCCTGGTCGGGCAGGACAACCTCCGCCGGGTCGTGCTGCGGGAACGGGACGTGCCCGGCGGTGCGAACATCGGGCTGATCGACCTGACGGCCCGTTACGCGCTGGACGCCGGGTACCACGTCGTCGTCGAGGGCATCCTCCGCGCCGACCACTACGGCCCGATGCTCGCCCGGCTGCGCGAGGACCATCGCGGCCCGGCACACGGCTTCTACCTGGACGTTCCCTTCGAGGAGACGCTCGCCCGGCACGCCGGCAAGCCGATCGCCGCCGATGTCCCGCCGGAGGTGCTGCGGTCCTGGTACCGGCCGCTCGATCTGCTGCCGGGCGGCGCCGAGGCCGTGATCGACGCCGGCAGCGCCCTGGACGCCACCGTCGACCGCATCATGGGGACAGCGGCCTGGCCGGCCTTCCCGCGCTGGAGCACTGACCCCGGGCCCCGGGTCCCGGCCGCCGGGCGGCGGCCGGGACCGTCGAGCGGTGCGGCCGTGTCAGCCCAGGGGCGGGGTGACGCCGTAGGACCAGTTGTGGCCCAGCTCGCTCTCGCGTTCACCGGCGACCGGGAGCGCGTCGAGGCGGGCGATCTCCTCCTCGGTGAGCGCGAGCCCGGCCGCGCCGGTGTTCTCCTCCAGCCGGGAGACGTGCAGGGTGCCGGGGATCGGGACGACTCCGGGTGCCTTGGCGAGCAGCCACGCGAGGGCGACCTGGCCGGGTGCGGCGTCGTGCGCCGCGGCGATCTCCCGTACCGTCCCGACGGCCGCGAGGTTCGCGTCGAAGGCGTCCTGGGAGAAGCGGGGCATCCGGCGCCGGTAGTCGTCGGCGGGCAGGTCCTCGCGTGAGGTGATCCGGCCGGTGAGCATGCCGCGGCCCAGCGGGCTGTAGGGGACGACGCCGATGCCCAGCTCGCGGCAGAGCGGGAAGACCTCGTGCTCGATGTCGCGCGACCACAGGGACCACTCGGTCTGGACCGCGCTGATCGGGTGCACGGCGTGGGCGCGGCGGATCGTGTCGGGGGCGGCCTCGCTCAGCCCGAGGTGGCGGACCTTGCCCTCCGCCACCAGCTCGGCCATGGCGCCGACGGTCTCCTCGATGGGGACGGAGGGGTCGACGCGGTGCTGGTAGTACAGGTCCACGTGGTCGGTGCCGAGCCTGCTCAGGGACCGTTCGAGCCGCTCGCGCACGTACTCGGGGCGGCCGTTGATGACGGGCGGTCCGTCGGAGGTCAGCGGGCGGACGATGCCGAACTTGGTGGCCAGGGTCACCTGGTCGCGGCGGCCGGCGACGGCCTTGCCGATGATCTCCTCGCTGCCGGCGTAGACGTCGGCGGTGTCGATGAGGGTGACGCCGAGTTCGGCGGCGCGGCCGATCAGGGCGTCCGCGGTGCCGCCGGTGGTGTGCTCCTCGCTCTGCCCGTAGGGGCGGCCGAAGCTCATGGCTCCGTATCCGACGGCGCCGACGGTCAGGCCGCCGGAGCCGAGGGGGCGCTGGGGAATGGACATGCGCAACCTTCGTCGTTCGTGTCGGGACGTGCCGCGGACAGGTATGTCCACGACTGTGGACATCATAAGTCCACAGTCGTGGACATGTGAAGCGCGGGTCCCGCGAGGAGGCCGGCGACCTCGTAATCTGGTCACCATGACCTTGGACGACCAGCCCCCCGCCGCCGCCCGCCGCAGGGACGCCGCGGCGACCCGGGCGGCGATCCTCAGCGCCGCCCGCGAGGTGTTCACCGAGCGCGGCTACGACGGCGCGGGCGTGCGCGAGATCGCCCGCGCGGCCGACGTGGACACGCGGTTGATCAGCCGCTACTTCGGCTCGAAGGAGGGCCTGTTCGCCGAGGTCGTGGACCTGGCTTACGAGAAGTCCCTGATGATGACGCCGGAGCACAACGCGGAGGCGGCCCGGGCGCTGCTGAGCGGCATGGACAAGGCCGCGTCCGACGGCCTGCTGCTCACCCTGCGGTCCGCCTCCAACACCCGGGCGTCGGCCATCATGCGGGAGAGCATCGAACGCAACTACCAGCGCCGACTGGCCGCGGCACTGCCCGGCGACGACGACGCCACCGGGCGCGCCGCCGTGCTGATCGCCATCTGCTCGGGCGTGCTGCTCAGCCGGCTTGTCCTGGGCCACACCGCGCTCAACAGCCCGGACGTGGAACGGCTGGTCCCGTATCTGCACGCAGCCCTCGACGCGGTGGCGAACGCGCCGGGCCCGAGCGCGGAGGAACCGCGGAAGTAGCCGGTCCGGCGGCGCCCCGTTGCCGTCGGTGAAGCGCGTGCGCAGCCGGACTGCCCTGGATCGGGCGGATGTCGCGCGGTGCGTCGAGGGGCGGCGGTCGTAGCGGTCGACGGACGCCTTGGGCCGGCTTCCCCCGGGGTCAGAGTTCCCCGAGGGCCGTGCCGAGTTCGAGTTCGGTGCGGGACCGCTCCTGCAGTCCGCGCTCGAAGAGAGCCGCGACGCGGGCCCCGCTCGCCGGGTCGCGGGCCAGGGTCTGGAAGAAGCCGGCGTCGACGTGGACGTCCTCCTTCGGCGCGAGCCCCGCCGCGTTGATCCGGCGCTTGGCGATCCGCACGGCCGGTGCGGGGAACGACGCGACGCGCTCGGCGAGGCGCTCGACGTAGGGGACCAAGTCGGCGTCCGTCAAAGCCTTGTTGACCACGCCGATGCGTTCGGCCTCGCGCCCGTCGATGTCCTCGGACCCGAGGATGATCTGCATGGCATGGCCCCGGCCCGCGAGCCGCACGAGGTGCTGGACGGCGCCCGCGCCGGGGAAGGTGCCCACGCCGACCTCGGGCTGTCCGATCACCGCACGCTCCAGTGAGGCGAAGCGCATGTCGCACGCGTAGAGGAATTCGGCGCCGGCCCCCCGTGCCCGGCCTTCGAGGACTCCGATCGTGACGGGCCGCGCCTCGCTGAGCCGCCGGTACAGCGCTCCGAGGCTGATGTCGTCGGGGCCGCCGGAGGTCGCCGTCGCCGCCGTGTACTCGGCGATGCGCTTGAGGTCGACGTGCGGGATGAAGAAGTCGGGGTCACCGCTCCGGAAGACGACGACCCGTACGTCGCCGTCCTTGTCGGTGTCGTCGAGCAGCGAGATCAGGTCCGCGACGAACCGTTCGTCGATCAGGTTGATCGGGGGATTGCCGATCGTCGCCCAGAGGACGCCGTTGCGCGGTTCCGCGGTGATCGTCGAGTAGGTCCAGCTCATCGGTCCACATCTCCTCTGTTCCATGTGCTTGCTTTTCGCAAGTGGCATGTCTACCTTGACATCGCCACTTGCTCTTTGCAAGTGAGAAATCCGGCATCTGCCGCATGGCGATCGCGTTACGCGCAAAGGAGGCTCGGCATGGTCGAGCGCACGGAAGAGCTCATCCACCTCCCCGACGGGACGGTGCTCGGCGCCTGGCTGTTCGTGCCGGAGGAACCCGGGCCGCATCCGGCCGTCACGATGGCGCACGGCTTCGGGGGTACGAAGTACCACGGGATCGAGCCGATCGCCCGCGCGCTCGCGGAAGCGGGGTTCGTCGTCTCGCTCCACGACCACCGCGGCTTCGGTGAGAGCGGTGGCGAGCCGCGCCAGGACATCGATCCGTACCGGCAGATCGAGGACTGGCGGCGGGTCGTCGCGCATCTGCAGACCCTCGACGTGGTCGACGCCGACCGCATAGGAGTGTGGGGCACCAGCTACGCGGGCGGACACGCCCTGGTGCTCGGAGCCACCGACCGGCGCCTCAAGGCCGTCTACGCGCAGGTGCCCACCGTCAGCGGGTCGCAGAGCAGCCGGCGGCGCGTGCCCCCGCACATGGTCGGCCCGCTGGAGGCGGAGTTCGCCGCGGACGAGCTGGCGCAGGCCCGCGGCGAGGCACCGGCCACCAGGCCCTTCGTGAGCGACGACCCGGCGGTGACCGCGTCCTACCGCAACGCGGACGCCATCCGCTTCTATCTGGAGCACGGCATGCCGGAGGGCGTCTGGGAGAACAAGGTCACGCTCCAGTCCAACCGGCGCTCCAGGTCCTACGACCCCGGTCACTGGATCGACCAGATCTCGCCGACCCCGCTGATGATGGTGGTCGCCACCCACGACGCCGTCGCCCCCACCGATCTGGCGCTGAGCGCCTACGAGCGCGCGCTGGAGCCCAAGGAGCTGGTCCTCCTGCCCGGCGGCCACTTCGCCCCCTACACCGGCAGCGGCTTCGAGGCGAGCACCGCCGCGGCGGCGCGGTTCTTCCGCACGCACCTGCGGGCGGAGTGAGGCGGCGGGGTGTCCTGCCGGGACGGGCGGGACACCCCCTGCTCTACAATCGCAAGCACGTCGTGAGGGGAGTCACCGGTGAAGCGTCGAGAGCTGGGGGATTCGGCCTGTCCCATCGACCGGTCGCTGTTCGAGGTCGGTGACACCTGGACGCTGCAGATCCTCCGGGACGCCATGCACGGTGTCACACGGTTCACGGACTTCAGCAGGAACATCGGGCTGGCCACCAATGTGCTGACCGCCAGGCTGCAGAAGCTGGTGTCGGTGGGCATCTTCGAGATCCGCGAGACGGGGCCCGGCAACTCCCACGAGTACGTGCTCACCGAGAAGGGCAAGGACTTCCACACCGTTCTGGCGGCCCTGCGGCAGTGGGGGCAGAAGCACCTGTTCGACGACGACGAGCCGATGAACCGCGTCGTCGACGCCCGCACCGGTCAGCCGCCGCAGCCCCTGACGCTCACCGCGCCCGACGGCAGGGAGCTGACCTCGGACGACATGCTCCTCGTCCGGTCGCGCGCGGCGGACCCCATCGAGAAGGCCGTGCCCCTCGACACGCCCCGCCGCCGTCAGGCGCGCGCCGCCCGCCCCCGCGGGACGGCCGGCCCGGAGCGCTGACACCGTCCGCCGCTCGCTCAGCCCCTGCCGGGCGGAGCCAGTGCGACGCGGGCGACGACCGGGAGGTGGTCGCTGCCGGTGGCGGGCAGGGTGCGGATCCGGCCGACGGTTCCGGAGCGGGCCATGACCTGGTCGATCCGGGCGACCGGGAACGCGGCGGGATAGCTGAAGGCGAAGCCCCGTTCCGCGACGTTCAGCCGCGTCGTCAGCGGGGCCAGCCCGCGGTCGTCCACGGTGCCGTTGAGGTCGCCGAGCAGGACGAGCGGCAGCACGTCCTCGGCGGCGACGGCCCGGCCCAGCAGGCGCGCGCTCTCGTCGCGCCACGAGGACGCGAGGCCGCCCGCGCCGACACGGACCGAGGGCAGGTGGGCCACGAACACCGCGACCCGGCCGTGCGGGGTGGCCACCACCGTCCGCAGGCCCCGGTTCCAGTCCTCCGGGATCCCCCGGGGCCTTATGTCGAGCGCCCGGGTCCCGGTGAGCGGATGCTTCGACCAGAGCCCGACAGTGCCCACGACGGCGTGGTGCGGGTACCCGGCGGCGAGCGCGCTCTCGTACGCCGGGAGCGCCGGGGGCGTCAGCTCCTCCAGCGCCACGAGATCGGGCCCGGCGGCGGCCAGGGCCCTGGCCGTGCCCGCCGGGTCGGCGTTCTCGTCGCTGACGTTGTGCTGCACCACGAGCAGGTCGTCGGCGCCGGGCTCCGCCCCGGGCAGGAGCAGCCCGCCGAACAGGTACGTCCAGGAGGCCACCGGCAGCAGCAGGGCCACCAGCGCGAGGGCCGAACGGCGCAGCAGGGCCATGCCGAGCAGCACCACGATGCCCAGCCCGAGCCACGGCAGGAAGGTCTCCAGCAGACTGCCCAGGTGCCCCACGGAGTTGGGCACGGCCCGGGGGAAGAGCAGCAGGCCGGCCGCCGGCACCGCGAGCGCGGCGACCACGCGCCCCCGTCCCGGGCCCCGTTGTCCCGGGCCCCGTTGTCCCGGAGTCTGTTGTCCTGGAGTCCGTCGTCCCGCCCGCTGGAGCGTCACAGCCTTCACCTTCGCCGTCGTACCTTCCTCCGCCCGTGCCGCGTTCGGCAGCGGCGGCCCCGTCCCTCAGGACGAGTCGCCGGGTGAAGCGGTTGCCACGCGCCTGGCACGCGAGACGACGGCGTGTCAGTTTCGCGGTCCGGATCCCGCCATGTCCACGGTGCGCCACTCCGGCGTGCGGATGTCGCCGCGGAGCCGGCGTCCCTGCTGCTCACGCCCGTACGGCGGGGGCGGCGGCTGCCCCGTTGCCGCGCGCGGAGGCGACCGGAGCCCCGCCGGGCCATTGGTATCGTGAGAGCGGCAGCACGAGCACCCCTCCCGCCCCGCGCGGCTGCCGCGCGCACGGCACGACCACCACCCCCGCATGGACCGGATGAACCCCACCACAGCACGTACCCCCGTCAGCCCCCTCTTCGTGGGCCGGGAGGCCGAGCTGGCCGGACTGGTGGAGGCCGCCCGTGCGGCGGAGAGCGGTGACGCCCAGGCCGTGCTCGTCCGCGGAGAGGCAGGGGTGGGCAAGACGCGGCTCGTCGAGGAGCTGCTGCGGGCCCTCGGGCCCGGCGCGGCCGCCGTGGCGGTCGGCGGATGCATCGAGGTCGGCGGCGACGGCTTCCCCTTCGCGCCGTTCTCGGAGATTCTGCGGACCCTGTGGCAGCGGTTCCCCGACGAGGTGCGCAGGGCGAGCGCGGGCCACGAAGCCCTGCTGGCGCGGGTCCTGCCGGACCTCGGCCATCCGGTGCCGGTGCCCGCCGTGCACCGGGACGGCGACGTGACACGGCTGTTCGCCCTGATCACCCGCATCCTGGAGGGCCTGGCGTCGGACCGGCCGGTGGTGCTGGTCATCGAGGACCTGCACTGGGCCGACGCGTCCACCCGCGATCTGCTGGGCTTCCTCCTCCGCACCCGGCGCACCGGCAGGCTCCTGATCGTGGGGACCTACCGGTCCGACGACGTGTGCAGCGGGCACCCGCTGCGCCCGCTCCTGGGGGAGCTGGACCGGCTCCGGTCGGTGCGCCGCGTCGGCCTGTCCCGGTTCACCCGGAGTGAGGTCACCGGGCAGCTCACCGGCATCCTCGGTGCGCCGCCGGACCCCGGTGTCGTGGACGACATCTTCGCCCGTTCCGACGGCAACGCTTTCTTCGTCGAGGAACTCGCCCGTGCTCACCGCGACCGCGTCGGCACGGGTCTGGACGACCTGCGGGACGTCCTGCTGACCCGGCTGGAAGCGCTGCCGGAGGAGAGCCAGCGGATCGTGCGCACGGCCGCCCAGGGCGGCGCCGTGATCGGGTACCCGCTGCTGAAGGCCGTGGCGGGGCTGCCCGAGGACGCGCTGATCGACGCGCTGCGCGCGGCGGTGCTGGCGCAGATCCTCGTTCCGGAACCGAACGGCACGGACTACCGGTTCCGGCACTCGCTGGTGCGCGAGGCCGTCGGCGCGGCACTGCTGCCCGGCGAGCAGGCCCTGATCAACCGCCGGTACGGGGAGGTGCTGGAGGCGGACCCGTCACTGGTGCGGGCCGAGGAACTGACCGGGCGCCTCGCCCAGCACTGGTACGCGGCCGAGGACACGGTGAAGGCGCTGCACATGAGTGTCGCGGCGGCCGAGGAGGCACGGAACCGGTGCGCCTACGCGGACCAGTTGCTGCTGCTCGAGCGCGCCCTGCACCTGTGGGACCGGGTGCCGGACGAGGACCGCGTGCACCTGCCCGCGCTGCGGTTCCCGGAGACGTACCCGAACGGGGCGCCGGGCGAGGAGCCGGGGCCGTGCCATCAGCACCTGCTCGCCACCGCGACCGTCGCGGCCATGCACAGCGGCGACTTCGAGAAGGCGCTGCACCTGGTCGACACCGCGCTGGCCGACCTCGCGGAGGTGGAGGCGGACCACCCCCTGTACCTCGCGTGGTTCTGGACGCAGCGTTCGCGTCTGGTGGAAGGGCTCAGCCGCGGGGACGGCTGGCACGAGGTGCAGACCGCGCGGAAGGCGGTCGCGGCGCTGCCGCCGTCGGTCGTCGGGGCCGAGGTGCTGGTGCGCCTCGCCAACTGGGGGGCGATGCACCGCCCCGGGCCCGCCAGCCGGGCCGACGCCGAGCAGGCCGTGGAGTACGCGACCCGCGCGGGCGCCGAGGAACTGGCCCTGCACGCCCGCCTCACCCGCTGCCTGCTGGACGCCGACACCGACACCGACGGCAGCGTCGTCGACGAGCTGTACGCGGTCCGGCGGCGGGCCGAGGAACTCGGCGAACTCACCCTCGCCGGCCGGGTCAACCAGAACCTGCCGTCGATCCTGGAGGGGGTCGGCCGGTCGAAGGAGGCACTTGAGGCGGCCGACCACGGCATCGCCCTGTGCCGGTCGCTCGGTCTGACCGACCGCGAGGCCTGGGTCCACTCCAACCGGTCGTTCAGCCTCTTCTCCCTGGGCCGCTGGGACGAGGCCGGGGCGGCACTCGACGAGGCGGCGGCCCTGGCCCGCGCCCGTCTGCCGCGCTGGACGTTCGAGGCCCGCCGCGCGGTCCACCTGCTGCTCCGCGGGGAGGTGGACGCCGCCGCGGCGCAACTGGCACTCGCCGAGGAACTGCGCGGCACGGAGAAGCTCCAGGCGCAGCTGCTGGTCGCGCTCAGCCATTGCACGATGGAGATCGCGGCGCGGCAGGGCCGTCTCGCGGAGGCCCGCGCGGAGTTGCTGCGCGCCGACGACGCCGGACTGACCGTCGGCCCGGTCCGGTGGTCGCTGCCTCTGCTCTGCACCGCGGCGGCCGTCGAGGGCGCGGCGCGCCGGTCCGCGCCCGGTGGTGCGTCCCGTGAAGTGCTCGACGTCCTGCACCGCGCCGCCGCCCGCCAGGAGGCCGTCCTGCCGGTCTCGGCCGCCTACGCGCGGTTGCTGCGGGCCGAGTTGTGCCATGCGGAGGGGGACGACGATCCGGCTCCCTGGTCCGCCGCGGTCGCCGCCTTCGCGCGCACCGAGCGCGTCCACGAGTCGGCCTGGGCACTTCTCGGGGAGGGGCGCGCCCTGCTCGCCGACCGGCGGCGGGACGCCGAGGCGCGCGACCGGCTGGCCCGCGCGCACGCGATCGCCACCCGGCTCGGCGCGGGCCTGCTCCTGTCCGACATCGGGCAGTTGACCGGCGAGGACGGCGGGACGCCCCCGGCCGGCGCGCCGGAGCGGGAGGAGGCTGCCGACGCGGGCGGCGGACTGTCCGCCTTCGGACTCACCCCGCGGGAGTCCGAGGTCCTGGGGCTGGTGGCCCGCGGATACAGCAACCGCCGCATCGCGGAGGAGCTGTTCATCTCGCAGAAGACCACGAGCACCCACGTCTCCAGCATCCTCGCCAAGCTCGGTGCCTCCGGCCGCACCGAAGCCGCGGCCATCGCCTACCGGCACGGCTTCCCCGCCTCTCCGTGAGGTGAGGCTCCGTCAGAAGCCGAAGGCCTTGGTCGTGTAGGCGCACTCCGTGTAGATGTAGCCGGACCTGAGCTTGACGGTGTCGGACGCGGGGGTCGTGCCGGCGCCCGCGTTGGACTTGTGCAGGAAGTACGTGGTGCCGACGGGGAGCCGGACGGTCCGCTGCGGGTAGTGCCGGGCGCTGTTCTGGCAGGGCTTGAACCCGATGAGACTGGGCTCCAGGAGGGAGTACGTGGTGCAGCTGCCGCAGGCGCCCAGGGTGAGGCTCCCGGTCACCGGCCCGGTGTAGTAGACCGTCACGGCGTGCGGGCTGTCGTTCTTGATCGTGACGGAGATGCTTCCGCCGGAAGCCAGCGTCGGCAGGTGCTTGCCGGCCGCGGGCACTTCGCTCGCGACCTCGGCGGCTATGGCGTACTTGCCGGCCAGCGCCCGGCGCTTGTCCGACCTGTTGTCGGCGACGAACTTGTTCATCGTCTGCGCCGCCTCGTCGAAGTCGCCGTCCTTGTACTGGTCGACGCCGCAGGCGTAGACGCCGGCGTCGGCGCTGTTGTCGGCCCGGCCGGCCTGCTGGGCGATGGCTTCCGACGTGTCCGCCCGCCCGCTCCGCACGCCCCCCACCTGGGTGCCGAGGGTGCGCAACCGCTCGACGGCCGCGCAGGGGTCGGAGCCCCGCACGGCGTTGGCGGCCTTGTCGACGGCCGAGCCGATCGCCGGCGCGACCTTCGCCGCCTGCGCCGAGTCGGGGAAGTCGTTGAGGAGGTCGCCGAAGAGCCCGGGCCAGCCAGTGGCGTTCGTGGCCAGACCCTGCGACGCGCACTCGTAGAGCGAGGTGGCCAGCCGGTCGTCGGGCCACTCGGCCAGGCTGCCCAGTTCCTTCTTGCCGATGGTGGCCGGGACCGTCCGCAGATAGGTCAGCTCCGGGATCGCGCCGCAGTAGTCCTTCTGCGCGTAGGCGGCGCCGACCGTGCCGTAGTACGTCTTCAGCCGGTCGGGCACCTTGCCGGCGGCCCGGGAGTCCGGGTGGTCGGCCCGCAGGTCGCGGTAGGCGCGCAGGGCCTGCCGGTAGCCGTTCTCCGCGGCCGTGAACGGCCGGCCCTCTCCGGCGCGGACGAGCCGGTCGGCCTGGTCGAGCCGGTCCAGGAGCATCTGCTCGGTGGCCTCGTCGCGCGCCATGTCGTACAGCACGACGCCTCCGGCGGGCACGGCCAGCAGCACCAGACCGAGCGCGATGGCCAGGGGAGCCCCCGTGGGCCACGCCAGCCGGGTCCGCAGTCCGGCGACGGCGCCGTGGACCGCGGCCAGCGCGAGGACGACCAGGTAGCCGACGACCACCCCCGAGGACACGCCGTCGGGGTCGGCCGGGAGTGCCACGAGGAGCAGGACGCCGGTGACGAGCCAGCACGCGACCATCAGGCCCCAGCGCCGCATCAGGGCGTAACCGAGACCGAGGCCGCTGAGGTTGAGCAGGGCCACCGCCACGGCACGGAGGCCGTCCGGCGGTACGGGCGGTGCGGGCGGCGGGGCCGACGGCATGGGCGGGATCACGAACCCGTACGGATTGCTGTGCGGCGTGTTGCGCGGGTCGTTCCAGGGATTGCCGTACGGATTGCCCTGTGGTCCCTCGGACATGGCGGCTCCCCCCGTCGGCAATGCCCGAACGCTTTAACTTGTCAGTGTACGGACGACAGTGCCGCCTCGACAGGGGGATTCCCGCGGGCGCTGAGGGATCGTCATCAGGTGTGCACAGCACCGCCGTTGGGCATGTGCGTCGGACGATGTCCGGCGGCGTCGCGGGCTTGCGGGCCCGCCGGCGGAAAGGACTCTTCCCGAAGGCAGGGCTCCTTTACCGGGACCTGGTGAACCGTACCCCTGTCAACGGGGCCCGATTCACCCACCGTTCGCCCCTGCGTCCGCCGATGGCTTCGTGCGCAACCTCGTCACTTCGGGATCGGCGGCTTACCATGCGCATGCGGACGTGAGTGGCACCTGGGGGAGGGGCACTTGTTCGGCAGCATGCGTGACGACACGTCAGACATTCGGGACACGGCGAACGACCGGCGGCGATCGGGGGAACTGCCGCGCGGGGTACGACTGTACCGGCCGCGGTCCGACGGCGCCGTCGTCCTCACCGACCGGGACGGCTCCCGGGAACTCGGGCCGGGGCGGGACCTCCTGCCGTTCATCGACGACGGCCAGTTCGCCCACTACCTCGTCGGGGACGCCGCCACGTCCCCCGAGCGCCCCTCCAACGCCACCGTCAAACTCGGCATCGTCGGCCCGCGGAGCGCCTTCACCCCGCACGCCCACGGCGGGGAGCACTTCGTCCTCAGCCTCGGGTACGCGGCCTGCGGCCTGTACGACAGCGAACGCGCCGCGACCTGCGAAGTCCTGCTCACCCCCGGCGAGCTGATCCGGATCCCGGAGATGATGCCGCACTCCTTCGGCAACCGGGACACCACCCCGCTGACCATCCTCGCCGCCAACACCGGCTACGGCATCGACCACGAGGACTACGCGATCACCGCCGCCGAGGCGGAGCGCAGGGCGGCCGACCCGTCGCACGGCACCGCGACGCTACCACCGGGCACCCGCACGGGCACCCTCGCCCGCACGGACTACCGGGGCCTGGCCGGTGCCCTGCGCGACATCGAACGGGCCCAGCGGTCGCACGGCCCGGGCGCCACCACCAGGAGAGAACGGCTGGCCGCCCGCCTGCGCGGGCTCGCGCGGGGACTGGAGGGCCGCCGGTGATCTGCCCGCACTGCAACGTGTCGCTGCTGCGCAAGGAGCGGCCGGACAACATCTGCAGCAAGTGCGGGCGGCGGTTCGCCCTGGACCCAAAGACCAACAAGATGCGGCTCAGCGACCTCCGGGTGGTCCGGGTCGTCCAGCGGGTCACCGAGGACGGCGCAGTGCCGTGCGTGCCCGGGCAGTTGTGGTACGCCGCGTCCCGCAAGGCCTTGCGGGGCACCAAGAGCGGGACGGGCTGCGCCGTGGTGCTCACGCTCGGCGGCATCGGCGCCGGACTCCTGGGGGCGGCGGCGAACATGACCTCCTACCGCGTCATCAGCGTGCTGGCGCTGCTCGCGGCGTCCGGTTTCGTGGTCCTGCGCGTCAGAGGTTTCGGCCGGGGCCGCCCACGGCTGGCCCGCGCGGACTTCCGCGGCGGCCCGCTGCGGGAATGGGAGTTCGTCTACGGAGCACTGCCCCGCGGTGTGATCGACGACACCGCCTATCCGTTCGCCCCGGGCCCTCGTGAGCCGCACGCGCCCGCGTCCAGCCATCCGCCGACGCGCGGGCTCGTTCTGGTCTGCCCCGACCGCGCCATCGCCGTCTTCCTCGACGCGACGGGGCTGACCTCCCGTTACGGGCTCACCCTCGCCATCGACCCGGAGACACTGCCGCGCTCACCCGGCCCTCGTCCTGTGCTGGTGCTCCACGACGCCGACGCGCACGGGCTCGTGCTCCCCGACCTCGTCCGCACCGTGCTGCCGGACCGCCTGGTGATCGACATCGGCCTGCCGCTCGACGCCGTGCACGGTGTCAAGCGCGCGGTGCCGGTGCGGGGCAAAGCGCCCGCGCCGCACATCGTGCGGGCGCTCGAGAAGAGCGGGAGGTTCAGCCCCCGCCAGCTGAAGTGGCTGCGTCGGGGCTGGGGGTTCCCGCTCGTCGGAGTGCCGCCCGCCAAACTGCTGGCCGCCGTCTCCCGGGCCGTCGAACGGGCCGGCGCGACAGCCGATCCGCAGTGGGAGCGCGCGTCCGCCGCCGGCTTCATGACCTGGCCCGAGGAGGGCGGATGATCTGCCCCCACTGCCGGAGCCCACTGCTCGGCAAGGAACGCACGGGCGGCGTGTGCTCGCGCTGCGGCCGCGCGTTCGCCCTCGACCCCAAGGTGCACGGCCGCGGCATGCACGACAGCCGCATCCGGCGGGTCGTCGAGAAGGCCACCGACGGGGGGCGCCTCAACGTCACCGTCACGCAGCTGTGGTACCTCGCCCGCACGTCCAACCGCTTCTGGCCGGCGGCACCGGCGAGCGGACGCTCGCCGTGGGTGGGCGGCGCGGCGGCGGTCGTCCTCCTCGGCGGGCTCATCGCACTCGGCGTGGCCGTACGCGGAGTGCCCCTCGGCGGCCTCCTGTGGTTCGCGGGCCTGTGCGTGTCCGGACTCCTGTACGTGCTCGCGAAGGGCGAACCGCGCCGTCCGCCGCGCGGCGCCGGCGCGTCCGTGGTCCCCGCGGAGGGCGACTTCCGGTCGCTGCTGCGACTGCGATGGTCCGCCGTGTACGGAAACCTGCCGCCCGGGATCGTGGACGACCGGGAACTCCTGAAGGGGCCCGGCGACCCGGCCACGAACGGGGACCCGGCCGCCGGTGGGGAACCCGACCCGGCCCCGGAGCCGGTGGAACTGCTCTGCCCCGACCCCGCCGTCCGCTGCTTCCTGACGGCCAACGCGATTCCGCGGCGCCTGAATCTCCACCTCGCCGCCGAACTCGGCGAGGTCTCCGCCACCGGGCCGGTGGTGGTGCTCCACGACGCGAGCGTGCGCGGCCTCCAACTGCTCGCCGACGCCCGGGCGACCACCCCCCGGCGGGTGGTCGTGGACGCGGGGCTGCCGGTCCGGGCGGTGATGGGCAACGAGAAGGCCGTCACCCTCCACGAGGTGCCGCCCGCGAGGGTGCTGCTGGACCGGCCGGGATGGCTGCGGCAGCTGGCGGAGCGCGTCCCCGAGGAAGCCGACTGGCTGCTCCAGGGCTGGTACAGCCCCGTCGCCGCGGTGCCGCCCGCGGTGCTCGAATCAGCCGTCGTGCGGGCCGTGGGCGAGGCCCGCGCCATCCCCGACGACGAGGCGCGCGCGGCCGCGGCCTTCGGCTTCCTCAGCTGGCCGCGCCCCTCTGTGCCGCCGATGAAGGACGGAGACTGACGTGCCGGGGTCCACGAGCCGGTTCGGCCGCCCCTTGCTGGAGCGGGCGATCACCGTCGCCGCACGGCGCGCGGCCGCCCCCGGGAACCTGCGCTTCACCGAGCGGCAGCTGTACTACGAGACCTGCCGCGTCCTGCGCCCGGCACCCGGGCCCGTGCGACGCATCCCGCACAGCCCGGCACCGCCGCTGCGGCTGCCCCGGTTCACCCAGGCCCTGCGCGGTACGGAGCCGGCCGGACTGCTGCCCGCGCCGACCGCCGGCAGGTCGACCGGCGGACCGGGACGCGAGCCCGACCTGTACGCCTACGGACTGCCCCGGCTGCTGGTCTGCCAGGACCGCTCCATCGCCGCGATGCTGCTGGCCAACCATGTGCACCTGGAGGCAGGTTGCCCCGTCCTGACCGCCGAGGACGACCTGCCGCTCGACTCCCTGCTGGTGGAGGCGCTGGAGCGCGCCGAGGGCGCCACCGTGCACGTCCTGCACGACGCGAGCCCCGCCGGGATCGCGCTGCCCGCCCGGGTGCGTGAGGGGCTGGGTGCGGTGCCCGTACGGGTCGCCTCGCTCGGGCTGGTGCCCCGGCACGCCCAGGCGCTGCACCTGGTGTCCGGGCGCAGGCCCGGCCCGGTGCCGCCGCTCGGACCGCTGCCGCCGGGACTGCGGCCCGGGGAGGCGGAGTGGCTCGCCGCGGGCCGGTTCGCCGAAGTCGCCGCGGTCCCGCCCGCCCGGCTCCTGCGCGCCGTGCTCCGGCTCACCCGCGGCCCCCGTCCGCCCCGTCACTCCGTCTGGGGCGACCTGCGCGAGCTGCGCACCGCCGGATTCCTGACCTGGCCCGACGCATGAACCGACCCCGACCCCGACCCCGCACCCGCCCCGAGGACGACCGCATGCCCGGACACCGCAGACCGAAGGACCGCAGCGCATGATCCGCCCACGCGAAATCGGCTACACGGACGATCTGCTGGCCGACCGAAGCGTCCACCGCACCTACGAGGACGGCCGGCACGAATGGCGTCGCCGCGGCGCGGGCGGCGTGGTGCACTGGCACGACGAGCACGGGAACCAGGGGACCGACGAGCTGCTGGGCCACAAGATCGTCAAGCGTGTCCTCCCCGGCGGCAGGGTGACCTACGGACGGGACATCGGCTTCGGCCGCACCTTGTGGGGAACCGGCGACACCCTCACCATCAACCGGACCTCCTTCGGCGGCCGGACGGGGGCGATCCTCGTGGGCCTCGGTGTCACCGGACTCGCCGTCACGGCCTCCCAGCTCCCGCCGCTGCACCTCTCACTGGAGGAGGAAGAGGAGTTGCGCCGCCAGGCGCAGAGCTCGTCCTCCAGCGGCGGGGGCGACGGCGGAGGGGACGGCGGCGACTGGGGCGACGGGAACTGCGGTGACGACGGCGGCGGCTGGAGCGACGACGACTTCGGCTGAGCCCGCGGCCGATCCCGCCCCTTCGGCCCGCACGGGTACGCGGCAACAGGAAAGGACCCACTGATGGCGCGCTTCAGCGTCTGTCTCGCGTCGGGAGCCGAACACGCCAACGGCCCGGCCGGCCGGCCCGGCGCGGCCGACGCGCACCTGGCGGCGATGGGCACCCCGGCGATCGCGCCGGGGCTGGCCCTGGTACGGGACGAACCCGGCCATGCCGAGGGGCCGTTCGAGGCGTACGGCATGCGGGCCGCCGGCGAGGTCACCCTGCACAACCGCGCCGAACTCTTCGCCGCCCTCGCCGCCGACGGCGCGCCCGCCCCGCCCGGCACCGGTGACGGCGAGCTGCTGCTGCGCTGCTGGGCCCGGCTCGGCGAACGGGGCGTCGCCCTGGCCGAGGGCATGTTCGCGCTCGCCGTCCTCGACGGCGCGGAGCTCGTGCTGATCCGCGACCACGTCGGCGCCCGCACCCTGTTCTACGCCCGCGCCGCGGGCGCCTGGGCGGCCTCCACGTCCCTGCGGTCCCTGCGCCGCTGGCCCGCACTCGGCACCCGGATGAACCTGTCCGCCGTACGCTCCTTCCTCACCTTCGCCTATCTCCCCGGCGACGAAACGCTGCTGGAGGGCGTGCACGAGGTCCTTCCCGGCCGGGTGCTGCGGCTGAGCGCCGACGGGACGATGACCGAGACCGTCCACTGGGAGCCCGAGGAGCGGCTCGACGAGCCCCCGGGAGAGCGGCACGCCGACGACCACGTACTCACCCTGCGCACCCTCCTCGAAGACGCCACCGCACGGCGGCTGCCTGAGGACGAGGCCGTCGGCGTGCTGCTCTCCGGCGGGATCGACAGCTCGCTCGTCACCGCGCTCGCCGCCAAGCTGCACGGCCGGCCCGTCCACACCTACTCCATCAGCTTCGGCGACGCACTCCCCAACGAACTCGGCTACTCGGGCCTGGTCGCCGTCCACTGCCAGACCCGGCACCGGGTCCTGACGGTCTCCGGCACGGCCGTCGCCGCGCGGCTCGCCGACACGGCCGCCCTGCTCGACAGCCCGGTCGGCGACCCCCTGACGGTGCCGAACCTGATGCTCGCCGAGGCCGTCGCGGGGGACGGGCTGCGGACCGTGCTCAACGGGGAGGGCGGGGACCCGGTGTTCGGCGGGCCGAAGAACCTCCCGATGCTCGTCCAGGAGATGCACGCCGGGGCCCCGGGCGCACACGAGTCGCCGTGGTACGAGGACCGGGCGACGGCCTATCTGCGCTCGTACCGCAAATGCTGGACCGACCTCCCCGACCTGCTGACCGCGGACGCCCTGTCCGCCCTGGGGTCCGCACCGGCCCCGCAACGCTTCGTCGCGCCCTATCTGACGGGCCCGGACCGGATGACCCACCTGCTCAACCAGCTGCTCCACTGCAACCTGCGCACCAAGGGCGCCCACCACATCCTCACCAAGGTCGAGCGGCTGACCGCCTCGCAGGGGATCCAGGGCCGTGCCCCGCTCTTCGACCGCCGGGTGGTGGACCACGCCTTCGCCACCCCGCCCGCGCTCAAACTCCGCGGCACGGCGGAGAAGTGGGTGCTGAAGGAAGCCGTACGGGACCTGCTGCCCGCCACCGTCGTCGACCGGCCCAAGAGCGGGATGCGGGTGCCGGTGCAGCAGTGGCTCAGCGGGCCGCTGCGCGAGCTGGGCGGTGACCTGCTGCTCGGCCGCGCCGCCCGGCAGCGCGGCCTGTTCCGGCCCGACACCGTGCGGACCTGGATGCGCGGCGAGGGCACGCTGCTGCCGCGGCAGGGCGGCAAGTTGTGGCTGGTCCTCACCCTGGAGCTGTGGCTGCGGGCGTACGGGCTGTGAACGGATCAACGATGGAGGCACGCGCACGGTGAACACCACTCTCGTCGACCCCCGTACCGGCCGGACCCGGGGTACCTTCCCGCTGGCCCGCGAACGCGAGGTGGGGGCCGCGGTCGACACCGCCCGCGCCGCCCTGCCCGGCTGGCGCGGCCTCACCCCCAGGGAACGCTCCCGCCGGCTGGAACGGCTGGCCGCGCTGGTGGAGGCGGACGCGGACTCCTACGTCGTCCGCGAGGCCGCCGGCACCGGCAAACCGGACTCCGAGACCGCCGGGGAGGTGGAACAGGTCGCGGACCTCTTCCGGTTCTACGCCTCCGCCGTCCGCGCCCGGTCCGCGCCGGCCGCCGGACGGCTCGTCGACGGCCACGAGAGCTGGGTGCGCTGGGAACCGCTGGGCGTCGTGGGCGTCGTCGTGCCCTGGAACTACCCGCTGATGATGGCCGCCTGGCGGTGCGCGCCCGCCCTGGCCGCCGGCAACACCGTGGTCGCCAAACCCGCCGAGACCACCCCCGACACCCTGGAACTCCTCGCCGAGCACGCCGCCGAGGCACTGGGCCCCGGCGTCCTCACCGCCGTCCCGGGTGACCGGCGGACCGGGCGGCTGCTGGTCGGGGCCGATGTCGACATGGTCGCCTTCACCGGCAGCGCGGCGGCCGGGGCCGATGTGGCATCGCGCGCCGCGGGACGCCGCGTCAGCCTGGAACTCGGCGGCAACGCCCCGGCGCTCGTCCTGCCCGACGCGCCCGCCGACACCTGGGCCGAGCTCGTACGTGCCTGCACCTACAACGCCGGGCAGAGCTGCGCCGCCCCCGCCCGTGTCATCACCCTGCGCGAGAACTACGAGGAGGCCGTGGGCCAACTGGCCGCCGCGGCACGGGACTGCCTGGCGGGACGGGACTTCGGGCCGCTCAACAACCCCGATCAGCTGGCCCGTTACGACGGCATCGTCAAGGCGTCCGCCGCCGGGCGGACATGCGTGGCCGGCATCGCGCCGCGGCCCGGCGAGGAGAGCGGCTTCTGGCGTCCCGCCCGGATCCTCGCCGACCTCCCCGACGACGATCCGGCGGTGGTGGAGGAGGTCTTCGGCCCGCTGCTCACCGTGCAGCGGGCCGAGGACCTGGACGCTGCCATGGCCCTCGCGCACGGAGTGCCCCAGGCACTGGCGGCCAGTGTGTGGACCCGCGACCTGGCGACGGGCCTCGACCTCGCCGGCCGGCTGAACGCGGGCGAGGTCTGGCTCAACTGCCATCTCGTGCAGACCGCCGAGCTCCCGCACGGCGGCCGCGGCGCCTCGGGCCACGGCACGGACCTGAGCACCCTCGCCCTGCACGAGTACCAGCGCCCCAAGACGGTCACCGCGCGGCTGTCCGGCGGGAACTGACGGCGGCACCGCGGCGCCGGAGCCCCGCGGCGCGCCCTCGGAGCGTCAGGCCGGCATCGTGACCGGCTTGCCGGTGAACGCGTCGAGGACCAGCCGGTCGCCGAGCGGGCGGTCCAGATGCACGGTGACCGAGGCGTGCAGGAGTTGCATCGTGCACGGACCGTCCTCGGCACCGCGGATGCCGCCCGCGAGCACCACGCTGTCGCCGGTCTCCAGGACCTCGACGGTCGGACCGTCGTCGCAGGCGCCGTGGCTCGCCCGCACGGTGACGGTCCGGCCGTCGCCGGACACCTTCCGGACCTCGTCCAGCGGCTGCACGTCATGGACCGTCCTCGGTGACAGGGACGGGACCGGGGGGCGCGGGGGCTTCGGGGAGCCGACCGCCATCAGCCGGACCGGGGTGTCGTAGCCGTCGAGGGTGAGCAGCCAGGCGGGCACCCTGGCCGGGCCCCGGCTGGTGTTCACCGTCATCTCGCCGAGGGCGGCCTTTGTCACGGTCAACGGGTCCGCGCCGTCGCCCCGGTCGCCGTGGTCCAGCGTCTCGTACGCCTGCCGCGCCGTCATGACCGTGGCGGGAAGGGAGTCGCCGTTCGTCCAGCGGATCCGTCCGTGCCGGGCGGCGGCGCCGGGCAGCGCGCCGGCGCGCACGCGGAAGTTGCCGTTGGAGTAAGCCAGTTTGTCCGCCCCGTTGTGGAAGGCGTCCTCCGGCAGCCGCTCGGTGTCGTCCAGGAGGTAGAAACCGGTGCGCCACACACGGGCCGCCTCCGAGCCCTTCCATGCCTCGGCCACGTGACGCATGCGCGGGGTGGACCTGTCCGCTCCGACGATGTCGGCCGCCGGTTCCGTCCCGCAGCCCACCGACCCCACGGTGAGCAGGCACACCGCACCCAGCCATATGAACCGTCTCATGACGCCCCCAGAGAATGTGCGGGTATTCCCGCGATGTCCCTGGGACGCACCTACCGTCCGTCGGGTTCCGCCCGTTTCGCTCAGCCGCTGGTTCCCTCGGTGATCGCGAACGGGTCCATCGGTGCGCCGTCGCCCACCTCCGGCAGGTCGCCGCGTTCGACGGGCCCCGGCCCTGGACCGCCGGTGGGCGGCAGGACGTCGGCGAGTTCGCCGGGGTCCGCCTGATGGGCGTTCTCCGCCGCCCGTCGCAGGGTGCCGCGGGTGACGAGGGTCCGGTCCGCGGACAGCCGTACCACCCGTCCGCCGTCCTGGAAGACGTACTCGTGGCCGGTCCTCGTCGCGCGGTACCAGCGCATGCCGTCCCGCTCGCACGAACCCCGCTCGGCCGCGCGCCGGTTGTCCGGGTCGGAGCAGGCGACGGGGCCGCCGCCCTCGCGTTCGTCGACCCGCATCTCGATCCTCCTGCCGCCGGGCGAGAACCAGGAGGCGCCGAAACCGTGGTCGCCGACCACCCCCACGGACTGGGTGGCGAGGGTGTAGCCCGGTACGTCGGTCACGTACACCATCTCCCGTTCGACGCCCAGCGCACGGGCCCTGGCATCGAGTGCGGACGGGCTCGCGGACTCCGCCCCGCAGGCGGTCAGTGCCACCGCCGCCGGAAGGAGGAGCAGCGGAAGGGTCTTTCGCAGGTACGGCATACGTCCATGATCCCGTCTGCGCGACCCGTCACCGAATCGCTCCGGCGGGGTAGCGTGCTGAGGCAGGGAGGGGGTCCGGCGCATGGTGCTCTGGAACGGCGTCAACTTCACCGCGGACGGGCGTGAGCCGACCACGGCCGAGGAGTTCCACCAGATCGGCCGCTACTGCTGGGACAGCGGGCAGTACCGCGCCGCCGCTGCCTTCTTCCTGGAACCCGCGGCCGCCCAAGGCCACGCGGACGCCGGTGAGTTGCTGGGGCATGTCCGCTACGTGCAGGGCGAGTGGGCCGAGGCCGTGCCCTGGCTGCGGCGCAGCCCCGCGTCACCCAGGGCGGCGTACTACCTGGGGACGCTGGCCTACCGCGGGTGCCCCGAGGCCGGCATCGCCCAGTCCTTCGACGCGGCCGCCGAGTGGTACCGGCGCGCGGTCGCCCTCGGCGAACCCGAGGCGATGCTCGCACTCGGCGAGATGTACCTGGAGCGGCTGGTGCGCCTCGACCGCGCCCCGGTGGACCACGCGCTGGAGTGCTTCCTGCCGGCCGCGCAGGCAGGCCACCCGTACGCGCAGTACCGCGTGGCCGACCTGTACCGCACCGCGTACGCGGATCCCGGCCGCGCCGCCCACTTCTACGAACGGTGCCTGGCCAACCCCGCGCGGGAGGGGCACGCGCTCAACTCGCTGATGACCCTTCAGAGCGAGGCGTTCCTGCGTGACATCCGGTTCACCGAACGGACGCGGCGGCTGGAGGAGCGGCGCGACGCGGTCAACCCCCGGCCGCCCCGAGACCCTTCGTACTGACACGGCCGGCCCGCAGGGGTCCGGTGACACCGGGCCCCTGCGGTGCGGGGTGTCAGACCAGGTCGGGGCGCTGCCACTCCTCGCCCAGCACGTGGTGCGCCAGGAAGCCCAGCACGGTGGCGTACCAGAGCCGGATGTTGTTGGGCTTGGTGATCCAGTGCCCCTCGTCGGGGAAGTACAGGAACTTCGCCGGGACGTCGAACCGCGAGAGGTCGTTCCACAGGGCGAGGCCCTCGCCGATCGGCACCCGGTAGTCCTTGTCGCCGTGGATCACCAGCATCGGCGTGGTGATGTGCGCGGCCCGCAGGTGCGGGGACTCCCGCTCGTACCGCTCCGTGGTCTCCAGCGGGTCGCCCTGGCGGCGCATCCAGTACGCCGGGAAGTCGGTGACCTGCGCGAAGCTGTACATGTTCCACAGGCTCGCGTGGGTGACGATCGCCTTGAAGCGGTCGGTCTGCGTGGCGATCCAGTTGGCCATGTACCCGCCGTAGGAGCCGCCCATCATCGCGGTGCGCTCCGCGTCCAGGTCGTCCCGCTGCAACGCGGCGTCGGTGAGCGCCAGCACGTCGGTGTACGAGGCACCGCCCCAGTGCGCCCAGCCGCGCTCGTGCATGTGCTGCCCGTAGCCGGTGGACAGCGCCGGGTCGGGCAGCAGCACCGCGTAGCCGGCGGCCGCCGCCACCCAGGGGCTCCAGCGCCAGTGCCAGGCGTTCCAGCTGGTCTGCGGGCCGCCGTGCACCCACAGCAGCAGCGGCGCCGGGGTGCCGGGGCGGGCCTCGTGCGGCAGCACCAGCCAGGCGCGCAGCGCCGTCCCGTCCTCTGCGGTGGTGTGCACCTCGGTGAGGGTGCCGGGCAGTGCCGCCACCTGCCCGGGGGACGGCAGCGTCACCGGCTGCTGCCCGGGCGTCGCGGCGTCGAGGCGTACGGGCACGGGCGGGCTGTCCACGGCCGAGCGCAGCGCGTAGAGGGTGCCGCCGTCCGGGCTCGCCACCACGTCGGTGTAGGCGCCGGACGCGGTCAGCGCGACCAGGTCGCCGCTGCCGGTGGAGAGCCGGAAGACGGGTGCGTGCCCGGCCTCGTCGGCGGTGAACCACACCACCGGGGAACCGTCCTCGCCGGGCACGGGGGAGACGACCGGGGCACCGGGCCACTGCTCGAAATCGGGCAGCAGATCGCGGCCCGGGTCCTGGTCGTCGGTCGCGTCGGTGAGCCACAGCGTGGCGTCACCGGGGCTGTCCCAGGTGATCCGGCGCTCGCGGACGCAGACCAGACGGCGGCTGTCCGGCGTGAAGGCCGGGGCGCTGAACTCCGCGTCGGGGGACTCCAGCACCCGCAGCTGCTTGCCGGTGGCGGCGTCCACGACCACGACGACGTCGCGGACCTCGTCGGGGAGCGTGCCGACGGCCGCGGTGTAGGCGACGAGCGAGCCGTCGGGGGAGACCACGACGTCCCCGGAGCCGGTGACCCGGCGGGCGCCGCAGTCGACCGCGACGGGGTGCGCGGTTCCGGCGTCCGGGACGGTGAACACGTGCGGGACGGCGGGGCCCAGGTCGTGGTCCCAGTACCGGACCGGCACCGACTCGTGCAGGATCGCCGAGACCTTGGCCTTCCGGCGGGCCTCGCGCAGGCGCTCGTCCTGCTCGGCATCCGCCGCGCCGGGGAGCAGCCCGGCCGCCAGGGCGATCCGGGACGCCGCGGTGGCGGTCGCGTACCCGTCGATCCCGCCGGGCCTGGTGAGCAGCTGTGATGCCTCCCCGCCGCCGGCCGGCAGGCTCCACAGCGCCGCCTCCTGCGTGTCGTCCGCGCCCTCGCCGGGGTCGGCGGCCGGACGGGAGGAGAGGAAGAGCAGGGTGCCGTCGGGCAGGAACGCGGGGGCGGACTCGCCGCGTCCGGACCGGGTGAGCCGCCGGGCCGGACGTTCGCCCGCCGGGTCGACCTCCCAGAGCGCGTTGATGAACCGGGTGCGGTCGGTGGACAGTTCCTGAACCGCCGTCACCAGACGGGTTCCGTCCGGTGACAGGGCCAGCGAGGAGACCCGGGGCAGCGCGATGAACGCCGCCAGGTCGTGGAAGGGAGTGGAATCAGGCATGGGGATCATCCTCCGTCCCGCGGCGGACCCGCACCAGCCCTTTGTCATGCGCGGAGCGAAGCTTGGCTGATCACAGGCGTACGGCGGCCGGGGTCCGGTGCGCCGGTGGGGGGACGGTCAGTCCCGGCGGCCCTCGGTCACGGCCTTGAGGTCGTCCAGCGACTCCCGCATCAGCTGCGGCATCCCGTGCTCCTCGGAGGCCGCGATCCAGCGCTCGAAGCCGACCTTGAAGACCGCGATCCCCGCCTCGGCGGCCAGGCTCGCGGTCGAGGGCGCGACACCGCGCCGGTGCAGGGCCTCGGCCAGGGCGGCCGCCAGCGAGGCGAGCTTGATCAGCTCGCGCTCCTGGAGCTCGGGGTTCGCGACGATGACGGCCTGCCGCAGCCGGGAGTGCTCCCGGCGGCCGTCGAACATCTCGGAGACCGCGTCGAGGCCGGCCGCCACCGCGTCGATGGGCGCCGCCGGCTCCGGGGCGTCGACGACCGCGTTCACGAACAGTTCCTGCAGCATGCCGGAGCCGTCGAACAGCACCTCGCGCTTGTCGGCGTAGTGCCGGAAGAAGGTCCGCTCCGTGAGCCCGGCCCGCTTGGCGATCTCCGCCACGGTGGTCTGCTCGTAGCCGCGCTCGCTGTAGAGCTCCAGCGCCGCTCTCGCCAGGCGCCCGCGTCCGTCCGGCTCCCATCTGCCCATGCCGGGATTCTACGTGATGACAGTGCCTGACATCAGATGCTAGCGTTGATGACAGAAACTGACATCAACAGTCTGGGGTTCTCCCATGCGCATCTTCGTGACCGGCGCGTCCGGCTGGATCGGTTCCGCGGTCGTTCCCGAACTCATCGGCGCGGGGCACCAGGTCGTCGGGCTCGCCCGCTCCGACTCCTCCGCCGCCGCCCTCACCGCCGCCGGGGCGGAGGTCGTCCGCGGCACCATCGACGACCTCGACGTCCTGCGCGCGGCGGCCGCCGCGTCGGACGGGGTGATCCACCTCGCCTTCAAGCACGACATCGCCTTCAGCGGCGGCTTCCAGGACGCCGGCGAGGCCGATCGCCGCGCCGTCGACACCTTCGGCGACACGCTGGCCGGCACCGACCGCCCGTTCGTCCTCGCCTCCGGCGTGGTCGGCCTCAAGCCCGGGCAGCCGGCGACCGAGCGGGACATGCCCGTGACCGACGGTTCAGCGGTGTCGATCCGGGGGACCACCGCCCGGGCCGCTCTCGCCCTCGCCTCGCGCGGGGTGCGCTCGTCCGTGGTGCGGCTGTCCCCGACCTGCCACGGCGACGGCGACAACGGCTTCATGGCGACCCTGGTCGCCATCGCCCGCGCCAAGGGCGTCTCCGGCTACCTCGGCGACGGTGTCGGCCGGTGGCCGGCCGTCCACCG
The DNA here is from genome assembly GCF_044751185.1 of Streptomyces sp. NPDC088733. Lineage (NCBI taxonomy): Bacteria > Bacillati > Actinomycetota > Actinomycetes > Kitasatosporales > Streptomycetaceae > Streptomyces > Streptomyces sp. NPDC088733. Next base: position 142,604 of record NZ_JBIVLH010000004.1, on the reverse strand, counting down.
CCTGGACGCCGCCCGGCTGTTCCGCCTGGCGGTCGAGAAGGCCCCCGCCGGCTCGGTACTGCACGGTGTCGCGGAGGAGGGCGTCGCGATCCGTGACGTCGCCGAGGTGATCGGCCGTCACCTCGACGTCCCGGTGGCCTCCGTGGCCCCGGAGGACGCTGCCGAGCACTTCGCGTGGCTGAGCGGGTTCCTCGGCCACGACATCGTGGTCTCCAGCGCCCTGACCCGTGAACTGGTGGGCTGGCAGCCGGTCCACCCCGGTCTCCTCGAAGACCTCGACAAGGGGCACTACTTCAGTGCCCCCGTCGCCACCGCCTGATCGCCTGGCAGCCGGGCCGAGGACCCCGGAGTCGCCGCTCCGGGGTCCTGCCCCGCCCCCACGCCGTTCTCAGGCGGTCGCCGTGGCGGGCTCGGCCGCCTGGTCCGCCTTCGCCGCCGCCGTGCCGTCGCTCCCGGCCGTGGGCACGGGGGTGTAGAACACCGAGCCCTGCTGCCGGGTGCGTTCGGCGACGCCCTTCGCCACGAGCGCCTCCAGCGTGTTCCTGACCACCTGGGTCTTGGCCGCGCGATCGGGGTGCCGGTCGGCCAGGACATTGACGATCTCGCTGACCATGCGGGGCTCCTGGCTCGCGGACAGGATCTCCTCGAGGAGGCTGACCAAAGTCGGCCCGGATTCCGGCTTGCGCGTTCCGGCCGCGTTCTTCCTGCGCTGACGCGTGGCGGTCCGGACGGGTGCCTTCTTGCGGCCTCCGCGGGGGCCGGGGACCGCGGGCGCGGCGACCGGTTCCACCGCGGCGACGGGCTCGCCCGTGGCGGCGGTCGCTGTCGCTTCGGCCGCCTTCGCCGTGGCCGGCGCCTTCGGTGCCTTCGAGGTCCTCGCCGATTTCGCGGCCTTCGCCGGCTTCGGTGTCACGGCGTCCGCGGGTGACGCGGGTGCCTCCTCCACCGGCGCGGCCACCTCCTGCCGCCGGGATGCCGCGCCGCCCCCGGTGGGCTCGGTGCCCCGCAACTGCGTCAGCAGCTCGTGCTCACGGCCCAGTTTGGTCAGGTGCTCCTGCAACTCGCTGATCTGAGCGCGAACGCTCTCCTGTTCGCGGGCGTTGCTGTCCAGGTCGGCCGCGATGCGCGCGGCGCGCGCCGCCGCCCGGTCCTGGATCGTGGTGATGCCCGGCTCATTGGATTCTTTGGACATGTCAGCCCGCTCTCCTCATTCCGGTGTTGTTGCCGGATGGTACCCATTCGTTTGCCGAAATGGCGGGTGTTGTACCGCAGCGACCCCGAACGTGTGCGGATGGGGCCCTTGGTGTGCCCGCCGTCGGCACATTGCGTGTGCCTGCCGCACACGACGGTTTCTACGGTGGCGCCACCCCGCCGGTTCATCGCGGTGCACGGGATTCCCGGGATTGCGGGCCGAGTTGTGCGAGGCACCCGTGGGCGTACGCGGGCCCGGTGAACCATCCGTTCGCGGCCGGCCAGGCGCGTCCTCCGGTTGACGTCGGGCCGACGGGCCGGCGCGACCCCGCCTCCGGCAGCGACAACGGGAGCGCGCACCCCGCACCGTCGCGGACGCCGCTCCTGGGGCGCGCGGGGAGCAATGACACCCACGGTGTCGGGGCGGCCGGCGGCGGTGGCAACGGAGGTGCCCTATGTCATAGACACCCCCTCGGTGTCACAACATCGGAGGCTCCCTGGTCGAGGAAGTGCAAGGCCGACTGCCCGGGCCCCACGCCGGACGGTCGTCGGCCTCCCGGCTCCCGCAGGGGGCCGGCCGGACCCACTGCCTGGAGGAGAAGTCCATGACCAGCCCCGTCGTAGCGATCGCCTACCACTCCGGCTACGGCCACACCACCGTCCTGGCCGAGGCCGTACGCGACGGTGTGGTCGAGGCGGGAGGCGTCGCCCACCTGATCAAGGTCGACGAGATCACCGACGAGCAGTGGGCACTGCTCGACGCCTCCGACGCCATCGTCTTCGGCTCACCGACCTACATGGGCACGGCCTCCGGCGCCTTCCACCAGTTCGCCGAGGCCACGTCCAAGCGCTGGTTCGTCCACTCCTGGAAGGACAAGCTCGCCGCCGGATTCAGCAACTCCGGCGCGAAGAGCGGTGACAAGCTCCACACGCTCCAGTACTTCACCGTCCTCGCCGCCCAGCACGGCATGACCTGGGTCAACCTCGGCCTGCACCCGGGCTGGAACAGCTCCACCGCCTCCGAGGACGACCTGAACCGGCTCGGCTTCTACCTCGGTGCGGGCGCCCAGACCCACACCGACCACGGCCCCGATGAGGTCCACAAGGCGGACATCGCCACCGCCGGGCACCTCGGCCGCCGCGTCACCCAGCAGACGCGCATCCACGTCGCCGGACGCGCGGCGGTCGGCGCCTGAGCGAACGGCGGCCCACGCCCGCTCCGCGGACACCCGGCCGGTGCGCCCTCGGGCGCACCGGCTGCCGGCATGCGCGACCGCCGAACTCCGGCCGGCGGCGCCGATGTCCTGATGTGAGGCCGATGTGGCACGAAAGGCCGTCCGCCCCCGTCCGCTCCCGGATCTAGTGTCGTCAACGCGGTTGCGCAGGCCGGACCGTGAAACGGCGGCCCGCCCCGCGGAGTTGGCACGCGGGCGCGCCGGGCGGTGGTGGCCCGCCCGCCGCGCATCCGCCGACGGTACATCGGCACACAGGAGGAGCGGCGGCATGAGTCTGCTGGCACGGGTGAACCAGCCCTCGGACCTGCGAGGTCTGAGCCGTACGGAACTGGCCGGGCTCGCCGGGGAGATCCGCGAGTTCCTGGTCCGGCACGTGGCGGCCACGGGCGGCCACCTGGGCCCCAACCTCGGTGTCGTGGAACTGACCCTGGCCCTGCACCGGGTCTTCGACTCGCCGTGCGACCTGCTGCTGTGGGACGTCGGGCACCAGGCGTACGTCCACAAGATCGTGACGGGGCGTGCCGCGGAGTTCACGGGCCTGCGGCAGCGCGGCGGGCTCTCCGGGTACCCGAGCCGGGAGGAGTCCGCGCACGACCACATCGAGCACTCCCACGCGTCGGCGGCCCTGTCGTACGCCGACGGAATGGCCAAGGCCCGCAAGCTGGCGGGCGAGTCGGACCGGCACATCGTCGCCGTCGTCGGCGACGGAGCCCTCACCGGCGGGCTGGCCTGGGAGGCGCTGAACAACATCGCCGAGGCCCCCGACCGGCCGGTGGTGATCGTCGTGAACGACAACGGCCGGTCGTACGCACCGACCGTGGGCGGGCTCGCCCGGCACCTGGCGGCCCTGCGGGCCCACGCCGGCTACGAGCGCCTGGCGGGCTGGGGCAAACAGGCCCTCGGCGGCGCCGGGACGACGGGCCGGGCGCTGCACCGCACCCTGCACGCGGCCAAGGAAGGCATCAAGGAGGGCCTGCGGGCGGGCTTGGAGGGCCCGGCCGAGGCCGTGACGCCGTACTCCCTCTTCACCGCGCTGGGACTGCACTACCTCGGGCCCGTCGACGGCCACGACATCACCGCCGTGGAGACCGCCCTGGAGCGCGCCAAGGACCACGGGGCGCCCGTCGTCGTCCACTGCATCACACGCAAGGGGCTCGGTTATGCCCCCGCCGAGCAGGACGAGGAGGACCACCTGCACGGCATCGGCACCATCGACCCGCGGACGGGACGCCCTCTGCGGCCCTCCGCCCCGTCGTGGTCGGCGGCGTTCGGCCGCGAACTGGTGGAGCTGGCGGAAACGCACCCCGGCGTGGTGGCGATCACCGCGGCCATGCCCGGCTCGGTGGGCCTGAACGACTTCGCCGCACGGTACCCGGCACGGTTCTTCGACGTCGGGATCGCCGAGCAGCACGCGGTCGCCTCGGCCGCCGGAATGGCCATGGCGGGGCTGCACCCGGTGGTCGCCCTCTACGGCACCTTCCTGAACCGGGCACTTGACCAGGTGCTGATGGACCTCGCGCTGCACCGCCTCGGCACGACCCTCGTGCTCGACCGGTCCGGGGTCACCGGCGACGACGGGCCGAGCCACAACGGGCTGTGGGACCTGGCGATGCTCCAGGCCGTCCCGGGCCTGCGCATCGCCGCTCCCCGCGACGCGCGCACGCTCCGGCAGCAGTTGCGGCAGGCGGTCGCGGTCACCGACGCCCCGACGGTCCTGCGCTACCCGCGGGGCGCGGTCGGCCCGGACATCCCGGCGGCCGCCCGCGTGGGCGCGGTCGACGTCCTGCGTGCGGCATCCGGCACCGGTGGCGTCCTGCTGATCGCCGTCGGGACGACGGCCCGGGTCGCCCTCGAAGCGGCCGGGCTCTGCGCGGAGCAGGGTGTGGAGGTCACCGTGGTGGACCCGCTGTGGGTCAAGCCGCTCCCCGACGAACTGCCCGCCCTCGCCGCCGACCACGCGCTGGTCGTCACGGTCGAGGACGGCCTGCGGACCGGGGGCGTGGGAACGGCGGTGGTCCAGGCACTGCAGGAGGCCGGTGTCCGCACCCCCGTACATGTCCTGGGGGTGGCGGACGGTTTTCCCCGGCAGGCCGGCCGCGCCGAGATCCTCGCGGAAGCGGGCCTGACCGCGGCGGCCGTCGCGGACACCGTCACCCAGGCCCTGGCGCGGGCCGCCGCGCCCGTGTCAGGACGGTGACCTGGGGCGGCGGCCCGCGCGGCGCCCGCGACCGGGACCGGGCGCGGGCGCCCCGGTGCCCGGTCCGGCTACTCGCCCCACACCCAGGCGACCCGCTCGTACAGCGGCGCGAAGCCGGAGCGCAGCATGTTGTGGAGGGACGAGTTGTGGTCGCCGGGGCCCTCGGCCCCGGTCTCGGCGACGAGCCAGCGGCAGCCCGCGTCACGGGCTGCCTGGACGCGGGCCGCGAGGAGTGCCGACTGGGCACCGCGGCCCCGCGCCTCCGGAAGCGTCGCTCCGCCGAACATGTCGGCGCAGTCGCCGTTCACGAAGACGCTGCCGACCGCGACGATCCGTTCCCCGTCCCGGACGGCGTACTGCCGCCAGTTCGGCCGGCCCACGCATGCGGAGGCCATGTCGATCATGGCTGGCGTGGTGAAGCCGAACGTCGTCATCATCACGGTGGCCCACTCGCGGGCCTCGTGGGGTTCGACCGGGCCGACGCGCAGGTCCGGGTCGAGCGCGGCCGCGCTGTCACCGGTGTCGACCGCGGTCGCGACGTCGTACCCGAGCTTGGCGAAACGGGCGCCCTGGGTGAGGCCCCACTTGGCCGCGGTCGCGTCCCAGTCCGACGGCAGCACCGACGGCGCGATCATGAACGAGCCGCGCGGCACGCCCTGGTCGCGGAAGAAGCCGCACACCTCCTCCACGACGTCCGCCGTGACCGGCTCATCGGGCCCGAATCCCCCGACCCGGTTGAAGAAACGGCTCGGGTCCTCGCGGATGGCCAGTGCCCGCGCCGCGCCGAACTGCCGCGCGCCGATGCCCAGGGCCTCGTGCACGTCCGCCGGCGCGCCGGTCACGAAGTCGCTGTAGGCCCTGATCTCGGTCTCTTCGGCCAGGCCGGTCGGCACTGTGGTGCTCATGCGTGGTTCCCCTTGTGATGGTTGGTGGTGACGAAATCGAGCACGGCGGCGACGAACCTCTCCGTCTCCTCGATGTGCCCGAAGTGGCCGCTCGCGGTCAGCTCGCAGAGCCGCGCGTCCGGCATGCGGGTGCGGATCTCGTAGGCGTAGCGGGGCGGGCAGATGAAGTCGTAGCTGCCGACGATCACCAGGGCCCGTGCCCGGATGGTGCCGAGCCGGTCGCGTACGTCCCAGTCGGCGGGAAGCCGGTTCGGGTCATGGGTGGCCCGGAGGGCGGGCGCGCTGCCGATGCGCCCGATCGTCGCGCGGTGGTCGGCGAAGTAGGCGGGCAGGACGGCGGCGAGGTAGCGCTCCCGCGACCCGCTGTCGGTGATCTCCAGTGTCCCCGACATGCGGGCGCCCCACACCCGCCCCGCCTCGGCGGCCTCCGGCCGGTCCGGCCAGCGCCGGACGAACCGGTCCATCTCCCGGGTGGCCGTCCCGCTCATCTCCGGCCCGTACACGGGCGCGGTGTCGTAGAGGATCAGCCCGTCCAGGCGCTCGGGGTGGTCGAGGCCGAACTGCAGCGCGACGAAACCGCCGTGCGAGTGGCCGAGGAACCAGGCGGTCGGCGCCCCGAGGTCGTCGAGCACGGCTTCGGCGAAGCGCGCGTAGCGGGACATGGAGTAGTCCCCGTCCGGCAGCAGGTCACTGTCGCCGGACCCGACCGGGTCCACGTAGACCATGGTCAGATGCTGTTCCAGCGCGGGGATGCGCAGGTACTCGGGGTGCACACCGGGGCCCCCCGAGTGGACGAGGCACACCGGCCCGTGCCCCGTGACCCGGTAGACCTGGCGCACCCCGTCGACCAGGACGCTGCGCACCGCGGGCGCAGGGCCGCCGTACTCCGTCTCCGGAAAGGTTGCGTTCATACCCCCACGATGCGGTGAGGAGCGAAGAGGTTCGATCCGCCGCCAAGATTTTTTCGCGGGGCGGGCTCAGCGGTGGCGCGGGTGGTACAGACGCAGTCTGCCGTCACCGTTCGCGTCCAGGAAGTGCACCCAGACCACGCTGGGCGGGCAGTGGAACGGGTCCTCCGGCGGGCTGATGATGGCGGCCTCCCAGATGACCACCTCGCGGCCCGCCACCACGTTCAGCAGCCTCTGGCGGACGCCCTCGGAGACGTCACGCGTGAAGGAGAACCCCAGGTAGTCCAGGTCCGAGTGCTTGCCGGTCGGCCAGGTCACCTCCAGCCGGGGCGACCGCCAGTCCGCCCACGCCGAGGCGAGTTCGCCGCGATGGGCCGCCGTCATCGTCTCCTCGGCGAGGCGGCGGTGGCGGGCGGTACGGGTGGCGACGTCGTCGTGGACCTGGTCGCCCGTGCGCGCCAGTCCGCCGGCGAGCTGCGCCCGGGCCTGGTTGAGCCTGCTGCGCACGGTGCCGACGGGGGTGCCGCACAGCAGCGCGATCTCCTCGTAGGACGTGACGTCGGTGAAGTAGCGCAGCATGGTCACCAGCCGCAGCCCGGGCGACAGCCTGTCCAGCGCACTCCAGATCCAGTCCCGCAGGACGTGCCCGTCCAGCACGTCCGCCGGGTCGGGCGGGCCGCCCGAGCGGTCCATGGCGGCGAACCCCTCGAGCTCGGCCACCGGCACCGCCGACTTCTTCCGCAGCTGCGCACGGCACACATTGCGGACCACCATGCGCAGCCACGGGCCGGCGGCCTCCGGGTCGCGCAGGTCCCCGATGCGCCGCAGCGCGATGAGCGCGGCTTCCTGCACGGCGTCCTGGGCGTCCGGTCCGTGGCCCAGCACGGCCAGGGCGACCCCGTGCATGGCCGCCTGGTGCCTGGCGAGCAGCAGGCCGAGGGAGCCCGCGTCGCCTGCCTGGGCGGCCCGCACCAGGTCGACGTCCAGCGGTGTCCCGTTCGACAGCGGATCAGTCATATGCGGACCATTCAATCAGAACGGCCCGCACCCCGGTCCGGGCGCTCACGCCGGTGCCCGGACCGGGGCGGGGTCACGCGGCCGCGGAGAGGCGGTGCCGGATGTGGTCGACCAGTGCTGTTTCGACGCGCCGGCGCGGGGCGCCGGTGAGGTCCTCGTAGCCGGCCAGCACGGTCATCCACTCGTTGAACACGGGGCGGTCCCCGGTCAGCAGCCAGTCCACGCACAGATAGTCCGCCTCGAGACTGCGGGCCAGCCGCTCGCTCGACGCGGCGGTGTCACCGGGAGGTTCGTGCACGGAGCCGCTGCCGCCCTGACTCACGTTGGCCAGGTACGCCTCGTCGCCGGGGCGTCGCAGCAGCGCGGCGACGGTCTTGCCCTCGGACACGTAGACCCGCAGGTCGCCGGTGTTGGGCAGGTGGGGCTGGACCAGGCAGCCCAGGCCCGAGGGTGCCAGCAGGTCGACCGTGGCGGCGAGGTGCTGGGGTGTGTCGGCCTTCAGCACACCGAATCCCATGGCCATCGAACGCGGTTTCACCACATAGGGGCCCTCGGGCAGTTCGGAGCGGACGGCGTCGAGGGCGCGGCGCGCGTAGCGGCCGAAGGGCACACTGACCGTGGGCAGGACCGGCGCGCCCAGCGATGCCGCGTGGTGGTACATCGCCAGTTTGTCGGTGCCGAGGCCGTCGGGATCGAGGGTCCCGTCCGTCAGGAGCACGCTGTCCGAGGCGCGGATCGTCCGGACGACGGCCTCCAGGTGGCGGGCGATGCCCGGGTCCCAGGTCCAGGACGTGACGAGGAAGCCCGCCCGCTCCGCGAGCAGGTCGTCCCCGTCGTGCAGGAGGCGCGGGCGGCCGTTCCAGGCGGGGACGATGTCGCAGGAGTGGACGACCCGCACGTCGAAGCCGGCCGCGCGCAGCATGTCCACGCGCCCCGAGCCCTCGCGTTTCAGTCGCTCCTGGACACGCGGGTCGTAGTTGTCGGGTGTGGTGATCCACACCAGGGGGGCCGGGCCGGCGCCGTGCACGGGGTCTCCTTCGGTGGGCTGCGACGGGTGAGTGGTGCGGCGGGCGGGGTCAGTGGAGGAGGTCCGGTCGCGGTGCGGGGTCCGGACCCGGCAGTACGCGCAGCGACCGCAGCGGGGAGCAGAGCAGCCACAGGCCCGCCAGGGCGGTGCCGGCCGCCCCGGCCCAGACGGCCGTCCGGGTCCCGAAGGACTCGGCGAGGAGGCCCCCGGCGATGACGCCGAGCGGTCGCGCGCCCCAGGCGAAGAAGCGCACCGTCGCGTTGACGCGGCCCAGCAGGTCGGGCGGCACGGAACGCTGGCGGTAGCTGACCTGGGCGACGTTGTAGACGACCACGCCCGCCGCGAAGGCGAACTGGCCGCAGGCCACCAGCGCCAGCCGCGGTCCGGGGGCGGCGAGCGCGGACAGCAGCGTGCAGGGGCCGGCCAGGGTCACGCTCAGCACGACGGCGCGTCCGTCGCCGAGTCGTTCGATCAGGCGGCGTACGACGGCGGTGGCCAGCAGCCCGCCCGCCCCGCCGGCGGTGAACAGCAGCCCGATGGTGGCGGCGGGCACCGCCAGGTCCTGGGCGAGCAGCACCAGGAGCATCGCGTACCCCATGCTCCAGCAGAAGGTCATCGTGGTCGAGCAGGCCACGAGGGGGCGGATCAGCGGATGCCGCCACACATGGCGGACGCCCTCGGCCACCGCGCGGTGCAGGGGCTCGCCGGTCTTCGCCGCGATCCGCTCGCCGCGGTCCGGAATGCGGCCGAGGAAGACCGCCGAGCCCAGGTACGACACGGCGGTGACCGCGACGGCCAGGGGCGCGGTGACCGCCTGCACGACGAGTCCCGCGGTCCCGGGGCCGGCGACGGCCGCGGTCTGCTCCACGGTGACCAGGCGCGCGTTGGCGGCGACGAGCCGGTCGGCCGCCACCAGGTGCGGGAGGTAGCTCTGTTCCGCGACATCGAAGAAGGCCGTGGCGGTGCCCACCACGAGCGCGACCGCGCAGAGGGCGGCGACGGTGAGGGCGTCGAGCGCCCACAGGGCCGGGACGAGGGCGAGGGCCGCGGCTCGCACGAGGTCGGCGGTGATCATGATCCGCCGCTTGCGCATCCGGTCGACCCAGACCCCGACGGGCAGCCCGATCAGCAGGAACGCGACGGTCTGGCACGCGGAGACCAGCCCCACGCCGAGTGGCGAGGCGTGCAGGGAGGTCGCCGCGATGAGCGGCATGGCGAGGTTCATCACGACGAACCCGGCCTGACTCAGGGACTGCGCGAGCAGCAGCCGGCGCAGTGCGGTGGGCAGCCGGCCTCGGCCCACGCCGCGGGCGGTGCCGTTCGGGACCGTGCTGATCTGCATACGACCGCCGCGGGAACCGCCCGGTGCCGTGGACACCGGGACGTGGACACGTCAGAACGCGGGGAACCTTCGCAGCTTCGCGCCGTGCCCGCAACGGGCCGCTCCCCGCAACTCCCACCTGCACCCCGTACGTTGGCGGCTCACCGGTGGTGTGGCGCGTCGCGCGGCGTGCCGGGCGGAGAGCGGGCGGAGAGACCGGTGAGAGGAGAGCTCGTGGTGGAGGAAAGGCCCCGGGGGTCAGGCCGGCGTGAAGCTCCGCAGGGCGACCGGGTCGACGACCCGCGTTCCCGCGCCGCGGGCGGCGGCCGCCTCGTCCAGGGCCGCGGCGGCCGGCGACCGGGCCGGCACCGTCCCCGGGTCCGCCGCCGCGAGCCGGGCGAGCGGGGTGACCATGTCGTCGTGGTGGCTGGGCAGCACGACGGGCGGGTCGCCGAGCACTTCCAGCAGCCGTTCCAGGTAGCGGTGCACAGCGGAGTACGAGGTCATGCCGACGACGGCCACGTCCGGCCGCAGGCCGGTGAGTTCGCGCTCGGCCAGGTTGCTGGTGCCGGACAGGTAGACCGACGGGCCGCCGTCGAAGCGGACCATGTAGGCCAGCGTCCGGCCCTCCACCAGGTCGCCGAGGGTCCGGGGCGCGGTGGGAGCGGCGGTGCGCGTTCCCGGCGCGAAGTAGCCGTGGTCGCCGAACTGGCTGTGCAGGCTGCGCACGACCTCCACGGTGTAGCCGGGGAACTGGAGGTACTCCCCGCCCTGCACCCGGACGACGTCGGCCAGCCGCCGGGCGGGGGCGTCCATCGCGCCGAGCAGATGGTGCGAGGTCTCGTCGCACAGGGTCCGGATGCGGTGCCCCGCCCAGGCGTCGCGGGCCAGCAACTGCGGTACGTCGGCGAGGTGGTCGAAGTGCCCGTGGCTGACCAGGACGAGGTCGGGAGCGCCGGACAGGCTCTCCCGCGCGATCCGCTCGACGCTGTCGGGAGCCGTCCGCAGCGGGAGCGACGGGTCGAGCTCCCCGTCGGGCGACTCGAAGGGCATCCTGCTCAGATAGGGGTCGAAGAGCAGGCGGGTCTCCCCGAAGCGGAGTTCCCAGCCCGCCACTCCCAGCCAGCGCATGGTCAGCCCGGCGGTGCTCGCGCGCCGGCCGCCGGCGGCGTGCGGCTCCGGTCGTGCGGCTCCCAGCAGGACCGACGAACCCATGGCCACGGCGGTCTTGAGAACCATGCGGCGCTGCTGCCTCATTCACCCCTCCTGAAACACAGAGTGAGATCAACAGTACGCAGAGCGATAGGAGGGCCGGGAGGTTTTCGGACAGTGGACGTGGCGGCCCTCCGGGTGCGGGGCGGGTGCCCGGCCTGGCAGTGAGGCGGGGGCGGCGCCCGGCGCCGGCCGATGTTTGTCCGGAATGCTGCGCGGCAACGCCGCCGTATACCCCGATCGGTCATGGGCGGCGAATTTCGGCCGCCCGCGGAGGCGTTTTCCGGAAATCGCCCCGGCCGTGGCGCTTCTCGCGTGCCGGGCGGCGAAGCGGCCGGTCTGGACAGGTGCGCGGGTATGGAGCGAGCGAACTCCTGTGCCCTTCACCGCATCATTTGATATGCCTTCCGGGTATCCGTGTACTGCCTATGCAGTGGTTCATGGCTCCGTGAATCTACGCGTGTCAGGTACAGAGGGGGGATCCTCATGGGAGTGCAGGTGGGCGACGGTGCGTCCAGACCGGTGCAGATCGCGGTACTGGGCCCGCTGGAACTACGGGTCGGCAGGGCGTCGGTGACGGTTCCGGGCCGCAGGCAGCGCGGGCTCCTGGCCGCGCTGGCGCTGCAACCGGGGCGGATCGTCGCCACGGACCATCTGATCAGGGCCGTGTGGGACGAGCGGCCGCCACGCACCGCGACGGGGCAGGTGCAGACGGGCATCTGGATGCTGCGCAGTGCCCTGACCGGCGCGGGCGGCCCTTCCGAGGCGCTGCAGTCGTGCAGCACCGGATACCGGCTGAGCGGGGAGTTATGCGCGGTCGACATCGCGACCTACCGCGCGAGGGTGGCCGCCGCGAGGGACATGGACCGGTGGCACCGGCCCGAGGAGGCGGTCCGGCTGCTGAGGTCGGCGCACGAGCTGTGGCGCGGTCCGGCCCTGCTCGACATCACGTATCAGGGCCTGCGCAACGCCCTGATACGGCTCGAGGAGGAGCACATCGCCACGGTGCACTACCGAGTCACCCTGGAGCTGCGGCTCGGTCGGCACGACGAGGTCATCCCCGAACTGTACGAACTCGTCGAGCGGTTCCCGCTGCGGGAGAGTCTGCACCGGGACCTGATGCTGGCCCTGTACCGGTCGGGCCGTCAGGCCGACGCGCTCGGCGTCTTCCGCCGCGTGCGGCGGACCCTCGCCGAGGAACTCGGCATCGACCCCGGTCCCAGCCTGCGCACGCTGGCCCAGGCGATCCTGCGACAGGACAGCGCGCTGATGCCCACATGAGCCCGGCAGGCCTGCGGTTTTCGGCCAATTTTGTCATGCACTCAACAGAAAATACGGAAAACGACGAGGAGAGGCCCGCTGTGAACGCTCCGGAGGAGTCCGGCAGTACGACGCGTGGGAGTGCGCCGCAGGAGACGAAGCCACCCCGGGCGGCCATGCTGCCCCGGGGCGCGGGGGTCGGCTGGTTCGGGCTCGCGGCCCTGGTGAACGCCGTGGGTACCGGCTTCTTCTACCCCTACCAGTTGCTGTTCTTCCTCGCGGTGACCGGCTTCTCGCTCACCACGATCGGCACGGCCCTCACGGTGGCCACCCTACTGGCCCTGCCGGCCGTCCAATTGGTGGGGCGGTGCGTCGACACCTGGGGCACCAGACCCGTGCTGGTCACCGCCGCACTGGTGCGGACGGCGGCCTTCGTCGCCTACCCGTTCGTCCACAACATCGTCAGCTTCGTCGCGCTCGCCGTCGTCGCCGCGGTCGCGCAGCGGGCGGAGCAGGTGTCCGTACCGGTGCTCGCCGCCGGGATCGCGCCCGAGGGCGAGGTCGGGCGGTGGCTGGCGCTGTCGAGGGTGGCCCTCAACGCGGGGATGGGCTTCGGCGGCCTGCTCGCCGGACTGGCGCTGGTCGCCTCCGGGGACCGTGCCGGCTTCGTCCTGGTCGGCCTGCTCAACGCCGCCAGCTTCGCCGTGGCGGCCCTGCTCTACCTGCCGCTGCCGACCGTGCGCCCCGCCCGCAAGGAAGCCGTCCCGGCCGGAGGCCGTCCGTGGCGCGATCCGCTGTTCGTGCGGATCGCCGTCGCCAACTTCCTCCTGATCACGGTGATCGTCGCCACCGAGGCCGGCCTGCCGGTGTACCTCGTCGACCAGTTGCGGACACCGGCCTGGATCGTGGGGCTCCTGTTCGCGGTCAACACCGTGACGATGGTGGTGCTGCAGCTCCCGGTCAGCAGCCGCCTGGGGAACCGGTCCCCGTTGCGGGTCGTCGCGGCCGGTACGGCCCTGCACGCCGGCCTGCTGGTGGTCCTCGGGTGCGCGGACGCGCTGCCGCTCCGCGCCCTGCTGCCCCTGCTGGTGCTCGGCATGGCCGTCTACACGCTCGGTGAGATCGTCTCCACCCAGACCCTGTCCGTGCTGCTGGTCACCCTGTCGCCGAAACGGCAACTGGGGTCCTACCAGGCGTTCAACCAGGTCATGGTGGGACTGGCGCTCGCCGTGGTCCCCCTGCTGGTGGCCTTCTTCCTGGCGCACGCGCCGGCCGGCCTGTGGTGGGTGCTCGCCGCGGCGACCGCGGCCCTCTGCCTCGGGATGCTCAGCCTGCACCGCGGACCGGCCGCCGCGGCGGCACGGGGGGCGGAGGCGGGCTAGGGACGCCGGCGCCCCGCGGTTCCCGCGCTCATCGGCGCGGGAACCGCGGGGCGCGTCAGGGGGCGGTCACCGGCGCGGGGTGAAGGTGACCACGTCGCCGGCGCGTTCACCACCCGTCGGGAGCTGCCCGCCCGAGTTGGTGCGGATGTACACGCGGTGCAGCCAGCGGTCCTTGCCGTCCCAGCGGGGCGAGAAGGGCGTACGGGCGTGCGTGGTGCGGAAGTTGTCGACGATCAGCAGATCGCCGGGCTCCAGGGAGACGCCCTCGGTCACCTCGTCCAGGGACGCGGACAGCTTCGCCACGGCCTCGGCGCCGGCGCCCTCGCGCGGCTTGAGCAGTTCGCGGTCGTAGCCGAGCAGGGGGTCGTCCTTGGGCCCGTAGAGCGGCGTGACGTTGGCGATCGCGCCGGGGTCCTCGACACCGCCGCGGAACGCCACGTCCACCTCGCAGGGCTGCTTGGTGCCGTGGAGCGCGTCGATCGTCTCCTCGTCCAGCAGGCGGACCGCCTTGCGCACCGAGGCGACGAGGGTCCTCGCCCGGCGCTCGTGGTCGGCCCTGGAGCAGGCCAGCAGGACGTAGTTGGGCTGGAGCGTGTGGTACGCCATCTCGGTGTGGAACTCCAGCAGGGTCTCGCTGGTCTCCGAGGACAGGTGGTGCGCGCCCGGCGACGGGTACACGTCGTGGTAGACGGAGCCCGACCGCAGCTCCGCGTAGCCGGTGTGCAGGCCGAGCCGGCGGCCGACGAGCGCCAGGAAGGCCTCCATGTTCAGCCGCTCGCGGTCGACGGGCGCCGGCGTGGCCGACGGCGTGACGGGCAGATCCTCCTCCGCCTCGACCGGGAGCCCGCGCAGGAGCAGGTAACCGTCCTCGTTGCCGCCCTGGTTGAAGGCGTCCAGCGTGTCGCTGATCTCGTAGGGGAGTTGCTGCGAGAGCTTGTGCGCCGCCTCCAGGAACCCGTAGAGGTCCAGGCGGGGCACGGCGGGCAGCTGCGTCGCGAGCGCGAGCAGGTCCTCCCGGTACCGGGTGACGTCCAGAGTCGCCACTACTTCTCCTCCTTCTTCCGGTGTGCGCGGGCGTACTGGTAGAGCAGCTCCGCGCCGATCTCGGTGGCCAGGACGCAGGTGATCCCGGCATGGTCGTACAGCGGGGAGACCTCCATGACGTCGAACCCGACGGGGGCGAGGTCGCCGACCGTGCGCAGCAGCGCGAGCACCTCCCGGCTGGTGAGCCCGCCCGGGGCGGGCGTCCCGGTGCCGGGGGCGAACGCGGGGTCGACGACGTCGATGTCCACGGAGACGTAGACCGGGCGGTCCCCGATCGTCGCCCGGATCAGGTCCGCCGTCCGTGCCGTGCCCAGGTCGGCGAACTCGTCCGCGGTGACGACGCGCACCCCGTGGCCGCGCGCGTAGTCCAGGCTGTCGGGCCGCGGGTTGTGGCCGCGGATGCCGAGCTGGACCATGGCGTCCGCCTGGACCAGGCCCTCCTCGATGGCGTGCCGGAACGGCGTCCCGTGGTGGAACTCGCCGCCGATCATGGCGGGGTTGGTGTCCGAGTGGGCGTCGAGGTGCAGCACTGCCACCGGGCCGTGCTTGGCGTGGACGGCCCGCAGCGCGGAGAGCGTCAGCGAGTGGTCGCCGCCGAGCATGAGGAAGGCGGCGTTGCCGGCCAGCAGGCGGGACAGGTGGTCCTGCGCGGTGGCGATGGCGATGTGCTGGTTGAAGGGCGTCAGGTCGATGTCCCCGCCGTCGACGACGGAGAGCAGGTCGAAGACCCCGGGGCCGCGATCGATGCCGACCCCGTGGATCAGGCCGGACTCGCAGCGGATCTGCCGGGGGCCGAACCGGGCCCCGGGGCGGTAGCTGGTGCCGCCGTCGTAGGGGGCGCCGATGACCACGACGTCCTGCCCGACCGGTGCCGGGTCGTGCGTGAGCCGCATGAACGTGGGGATCTGCGCGTAGCGCGGGGAGATGTGCGAGTCGGCCTGGCCGTTCACGGAGCCTCCTTCCGGGTGTGGATGCGGATGCGGCCCGCCGCCCTGCGGGCCTCGTCGAGGGCCTCCTTCGCGGAGTGCGCCCGTGCGTACACGAAGCCGACGGACGCGGAGTTGTCCAGCCGGGTGGCGACCAGGTCCCCCGGTTCGTGGTGCAGGTGCACCGACACCCCGGTCGACGGGCCCTCCCCGCCGGCGGAGTCGGTGGCAGCCGTGTCCCCGGTGCCGTCGATCCCCGTGAACTCGCCCGGCTCGTCGGGGAAGAGCACGACCACCGCGGCGCCGCCCACGGCTCCGTCGCCCGGACCGCGGTGCGGCACGTGCTCGGCGCCGAGGGCGAGCAGCTTGGCGTCCAGGTGCGGATCGGTGCCGCACACGTCGGTCACCATGGTCGAGATCATGTGGGCCGGCAGCCGCGGGTTGACCTCGACGATGCGCGGACCGTCCTCGGTGATCATCACCTCGGTGTGCGCCGGGCCCTGGCGGTACGAGATCGCCCGCAGCGCGCGGTCCACGCACGCGCGGACCTCGTCCCAGACACCGGCGTCCAGGGCGACCGGGAAGGAGTGGGCCTCCTCCAGCAGCGTGTCCTTGTGCAGCTCCTTGGACGTGGCGCCGAAGAAGTGCGTCACCCCGTCCGCGGTCATCGACTCCACGCTGACCTCGGTGCCCCGCACGTACTCCTCCAGGAGCACGTGGCCGGGGCGCGGCTGGCCGCGCAGCGAGGCCCGGACGGCGGACAACTCCCGCCACGCGTCGAGAACCTGGTCCCACGTCAGGCATTTGCGGACGCCGAACGAGATCGCCTCCGAGGGCGGTTTGGCGATCAGCGGCAGCCCCACGTGGCCGACGGCGGCCTCCAGTTCCTCCCGGCGGGTCACCAGCCGCCAGCGCACGTTCGCCGGATCGTCGCCGAGGGCCTCGCGCAGCAGGTGCTTGTGGTTGGCGGCACGCACCGCCTCCAGCCCCTGCGACGGCAGGCCGAGACTCTCGGCGACCCGGGCGGTGACCTCCGTGTGGTAGTCGGAGAACGACAGGACGCCGTCCACCAGCGGCTTGCCGTCCGCGTCGGTGAGCACACCGGCCACCGCGCGCCAGTCGTGGGTGTCCACCTGGACGACCCGGTCGACCCTGCCCAGCGGGTGCTCGGACAGCGGCCGCCCGCCGGTGTACCACTCCTCCCCCCGCACCAGCAGCCACACCTCGCAGCCGAAGTCCCGGGCGCGGTGGATGCCGTTGTAGAAGGCGTCGTGCAGCATGGACTCCACCAGGGCGAGCCGCTTGCCCCGGAACTGCTCGTAGCCGCTCACACCGCCACCCCCGCCGCGACGGCCTCGACGACCTCGGCCACCGCGATGCCGTCCGGGTCGGCACCGCCGGCCACCGTCCGGTCGAACAGCTCCCGCACCACCCGGGCCTTGGCGTCGGGCACGTCCGGCTCCGCGACCCCGGCGCCGAGGAGCAGCGCGGAGAAGGCGGACGAGGTTCCCGAGCCCTCGTGGACGCCGAGCTTGGGCCGGTTCACGGTCTCGGCGGGCAGCAGGTCGGCCATCGCGGTGCGCAGCACCCACTTGTCGCGCCCGTGGCGGCGCTTGAGCCCTGCCTCCAGCGAGGTCAGCAGGTCCAGCACCTCCCGGTCCCAGTAGGGGTGCGTGGACCAGTGGCCGTTCAGCGCCGACAGGACCGGGCTCATCTCGTTGAGCCCGTCGAAGGTGTCCATGTCCCGTGCCACCGCGGTGTCCAGCTCGGGCAGCCGGTCCTCCCGGTGCATGCCGCCCAGCGGGATGTCCGCCCCGTAACCGGTCAGCACCCTGCGCGCCGGCCCGTCCAGCCGCCGGTACAGCGCGGTCAGCGGCAGCAGGTACTCGATGACCTCCGGGTCGGTGGTCTCCGCCGCGTGGACGGTGTGCGGCAGCTGGGCCAGCAACTCGGCCGTGGGGACGGTGATCTCCCGGTGCGCGGAGCGCAGGTGCCCGGCGACCAGCCGGGCCTGCGGGAACTCGTCCGCGGTGTCGGTCCCCATCGACAGCGTGTCGATCCCTTGCGGGGCCGCGCTGCTGGACAGGGCCGCGACGCCGGAGGAGTCGATGCCCCCTGAGAGCACCACCAGCGGCCGCCCGCCGGCGCCGAGCCGGCGGACCACGGCCCGCTCCAGTGCCGTACGCACCAGGTTGACGGCCTCGTCCTCGCCGACGAGGAGCCGGTGGACGGGCGGCACCCAGGTGCGGTGCAGGGACACCGCCCCGGTACTGGTGCGGATGTCCAGCACGGCACCGGCCGGCACCTGGTGCAGCCCCGGCAGGCGGCGGACCCTGCGCACCCCGGGGAGCGGGGCGCCGCTCCCCGTCGCGGTCCGCCCGGCGAGCGCCTTGGCCTCGGTCGCGGCCAGCACGTGCCCCGGCACCGCCCGCACGTACAGCGGCACGGACCCGGCATGGTCGGTGGCGGCCAGCAGCCGGTCGCCCGCCGCGAGCAGCGCCGCGTACCGGCCGTTGAGCAGCCGGAAGGCGTGCACCCCGTACTTCTCGAACAGGCCGAGCAGCAACTCGGCGTCCGGCACCCCGGCGTGCGTGCCGAGGGTGGCGTGGATCTCGTCGCGGTTGTAGATCTCCCCGGCGATCAGTGCGAACGTGTCCGCGCCGCGGGCGTACGCCGGGGAGGGGTCGGGACCGGGGTGGACGAGCGTGGCGTCCACGCTCTGAAGGCGCAGCCGTTCCCCGATCGGGGTGTGCCGGCCGCGCGTCGCGAAGTCCGCCGAGGGGGCGGCCCCGCCTCTGCCGGTGCCGGCAGAGGCGAGGAAGCCGAAGACGGCGGGAAGGCCCGTGTCCGTCATGTCAGATCTTCAGCGCCCCGAAGCCGCCGGCGGTGAAGTCGTAGGCGACGGGGACCTCGATCAGGTAGGGGCGGCCCAGTTCGACGCCCTTGCGCAGCGCGGCGACCAGTTCCTCGCGGGTCGTCGCCTTGGTCCCCTCGACGCCGTTGGCCTGCGCGAGCTGGACGAAGTCGACACCGGTGAACTTGATTGCGGGGGCGTGGCTGCGCTGGTGCCCGATGTTCTGGTAGAGCTCGATCAGGCCGTTGGTGTCGTTGTTCACCACGACGGCGACGATCGGCAGGCCGAGACGGGCCGCGGTCTCCAGGTCGGCGCTGTTGGAGTGGAAGCCGCCGTCGCCGGCGATCAGGAAGGTGGGCTGGCCGGGCCTGGCCAGCTGGGCGCCGATCGCCGCGGCGATACCGTAACCGAAGCTGGAGCACCCCGCGGAGGTGAGGAACCCGTACGGCTGGTCGGCGCGGGCGAACAGCACGCCGTAGTGGCGGAAGAAGCCGATGTCCGAGACGATCGTGCCCTCGCCCGGGGCGGCGGCGTCGGCCATGACGGTGTTCATCGAGTCGATGACCTGGTGCACGCGCATGCCGTCGGTGTACTGCTCCGGGTCGGCCAGGAACTCGGCGATCCGCTCCCGCAGCGGCGCGATGTCGTGACGGCTCTTCGCCGCGACGCCGCGGGTGCCGGCGTCCAGGTGCTCGACGAACGCCAGGACGTCCGTGACCACGTCCACCGTCGGCCGGTAGATCCGCGGCACGGGGTTGGCGGTCGGGGCGACGCGGACGGTCTTCTTCGCCGGGCCGCGCTCCCACATCGACGGCCGCAGGTCCTCGGCGTAGTCGTAGCCCACGGTCAGCACGAGGTCGGCCGGCCCGAACAGCGTCTCCAGCGCGGGGAACGACAGGATGCCGTCCATGTAGCCCGTGACGGCGCCGTAGTTGAGTTCGTGGCCCTGCGGCAGGACGCCCTTGGCGATGTAGGTCGTGATCACGGGGATGTTCAGCCGCTCCGCCAGGGCGCGGAGGGCGGGGACGGCACCCGAGCGGATGGCGGCCGCGCCGACGACGAACACCGGGTGGGCGGCCTCGCGCACCAGGGCCACCGCCTCGTCCGCGCTGCCCTCCCAGCCCGGCTGGAACGCCGTGATCGGCTTGGCCGGCGTGCGGGCCGGGCCGTGGTCGGCCGCGAGGTCGATCCCCTCGGAGGAGCCGAGCAGGTCCACCGGGAGGCTGAGGAAGGACGGGCCCACCGGTTCCGTCATCGCCGAGGTCACCGCCGAGTCGACGAGGTCGGTGATCTCCCGGGGGCGCTGCAGCTCCGCCGCGTACTTCGAGATCGGCTCGGCGATCTTGACCAGGTCGAGGCACTGGTGCGTGTCGTTGGGGAAGATGTCGTGCGACTCGGACTGCGCCGCCATCGCGATGACGGGGGAGCGGTCCAGGGCACTGGTCGCCATGCCCGTGGTCAGGTTGGTCATGCCGGGGCCCAGCGTCGCCCAGCACGCCTGCGGCCGGCCGCTGATGCGGGCCAGCACGTCGGCCGCGACACCGGCGGTGAACTCGTGCCGGGTCAGCAGGAACTCGATGCCGTCCTGCTCGTCGAACAGGATCGAGGCGGCCTCGCGGCCGACGACGCCGAACACCTTCTCGACGCCGTGTTCTCTCAGGCGCTTGAGCAGGGCATGTGCGGTGGTGGGCTGCGCGCTCGGACCGGTGGATACACGGGACATGGCTGCGGGGGTCTCCTGTTCGCACGGCGACGGGGAAAGCTGTGCACACCCTGGGGCGGGGTTCTCTCGTGGATCTCTCGGGCCGGTATCGCCGTCGGCGGGGAGCACTTCGAGAGCGGCCGGAGATCGCGGCGGGCCACACTCCCGGCGTGACCGGTGGAATGGTGATCGACCAGTGGCGGACGCCCGAGGAGGCGCGCGAGGCCGGCTGGGCCGCGCTCGTCGGGGGCGAGGACTTCTTCCTCACCCCCGACTGGATGCGCGTCCTGCAGGATTCCGCGGGAGCGTGGATGGCCTACCTGACCGCGACGGAGGAGGCGGGCCTCGTGGCGGCCCTGCCGATGGTGCTGGCCGACCACGGGTCGCCCTGGGCGCTGGGCCGCACCGACCTGCTGATCCGGCACTGCGCGGCCGAGGGCATGGCCGGCGCCGCCGACGTCCTCGCGGGCTTCGGCGACCCGGACCGCCTCATGCCCTCGATGATGTGCGGCGGCCGCCACCTCGGCCGGACCCGGCTGCTGCTGCACCCGGACGCGACGCCGCGGAGCGCGCACGACGTGGTGGAGCGGGCCGAGCGGACCGCCGCGCTCCACGGATGCCGCTCGATCTGCTTCCCGTACGTCGACGCCTCCGACCGGGTCCAGCGCCAGGTCCTGGCCGAACGCGGCTACATCTCCCACGTGTCCGGCGAGTTCGCCGCCCTCACGCTGCCCGGCGAGGGGTTCATGGACTACGCGATGGCGCTGCCCTCCCGGCGCTCCCGGCGGGTCCGCGCGGAACGCCGGCGCATCGAGGCGTCGGACGCCGTGATCTCACTGGAGCCCCTGGACCCCGCCGAAGTCCCGCGCCTGGCCGCCCTGGAGACGGAGCTGTTCGCCAAGTACGGGATGGCCGGCTGGGATCCGCGGCGCTCCGAGGCGGTGCTGTACGCCGCCGCCGAGCGGCTGGGGGACCGGGCGCTGGTGACCAAGGCCGTCCTGGACGGACGGATCGCCGGCTTCGGGCTGGTCCTCTCCCACGGCGGCGACTGGTTCGCGCACCGCGCCGGCTTCGACTACGCGGCGCAGGGCGGACTCCCGCTCTACTACGAGCTGCTGTACTACACGCTCGCCGACCACGCCCCCCGGCACGGGGTCAAGACCGTCCACTACGGCATCGGCTCGACGGACGCCAAGGTCTCCCGCGGATGCACCCTGTCGACGCAGTCCCTGTATGTGAAGGAGCTCGGCTGATGACCGGCTGGAACGCCGCCGTCGGCGCCGTCGCAGAACCCTCCGACCGGCGCGGCGGAACGCTGGCCATGGTGGCCTCGGCGGACGTCGACTCGCTCGACCCCGCCCGCACCTACTACGTGTGGTCCTGGCTGCTCCAGCGGACCATGCACCGCACGCTCATGGCCTTCGGCACCGACCCCCGCACCCCCGCCGTTGTACCCGACCTGGCGTGCGAGCCGGGCGAGGTCTCGGACGGCGGGCTCACCTGGACGTACCGGATCCGCGGCGGTGCCAGGTTCGAGACCGGGGAGGAGATCGGCGCCCGCGACATCGCCCACGCCGTCGAGCGGGTCTTCGCCCAGGACTTGCTGCCCGGCGGACCCACCTACCTGGTCGACCTGCTCGACCACGGCGGCTACCCCGGCCCCTACCGGGGCGGCCGGTGCAGGGCCGTCGAGTGCCCTGACGCGCGCACCCTCCGCTTCCGGCTGAAGCGGCCGTTCGCCGACTTCGACTACCTGATGGCGCAGCCCAACACCGCGCCCGTGCCCGCCCACCGCGACTCCGGAGCGGCCTACGGCGGCGCGCCGGTCTGCTCCGGCCCCTACCGCATCCACCGCTACGAGCCCGGACGCTCCCTCCACCTCGTCCGCAACACGGAGTGGGACGGGTCGACGGACCCGGTGCGCCGCGCCCTGCCGGACGCCCTCACCGCCGCCTTCGGCGTCGACGTCGACGAACTGGACCGGCGCCTGCTGGCAGGGGAGTTCCACGTGGACGTCGAGGGCAGGGGCATCCAGCACAAGGCGCGCGACGTGATCCTCGCCGACCCCGCCCTGCGCGCGCGGTCCGACAACCCCGCCACCGGCTTCCTGCAGTACGTCACCGTGCAGACCCGCGTCCCGCCGCTGCACGACGTGCACGCCCGGCGCGCGGTGTTCTACGCCGCGGACAAGGCGGCGCTGCTGGAGGCCCGCGGCGGGGACGGCGTCGGCGGTTCGCTCGCCACCGCCCTGATCCCGCCCCACCTGCCCTCCCACAGCGGCGCCGACCCGTACCCGTCCGGACCGGACCTGACGGGCGACCTGGCCGCCGCCCGCGCCGAACTGGCCGCCGCGGGGCTCCCGGACGGCTTCGAGACCGCCATCGCCACGCAACCGGGCAAGTTCGAGCTCGTCGCCCGCACCCTTGCCGCAGGACTGTCCCGGGTCGGCATCCGCGCCCGGGTGGAGGTGCTGGACACCGCCTCGTACTACCGCAGCGGCCTGGGCCACCCCGGCACCGTGCGCCGCCTCGGCCTCGGCCTCGGCGTCACCGACTGGGGCGCCGACTACCCCACGGAGTACGGCTTCCTCGCCCCGCTCGTCGACGGGCGGCAGATCAGGCAGGGCGGCGGCAACTTCAACTTCGCCGAGCTCGACGACCCGGCGGTCGAACGGCTCATCGACGCGGCGCAGTCCTGCGAGGACGCCGCCCAACGGCGGCGGATCTGGCGGCAGGTGGAGGCGACGGTGATGGACCGGGCCGTCATCCTCCCCATGGCGCACGACCGGACCCTGCACCACCGCCATCCCGACCTCACCAATGTGTACGTGCATCCGGCCTTCGGGCTGTACGACATCCAGGCGATGGGACTGGCGCGATGACCCCCGCCTTCACCCGTGTCGACGGCGGGGCGGGACGCGTGGTCGAGGACGTCCACGCGCTGCGCGTCGCGGCGCACGCGGCCGACACGCCCCACCTGCCGCGCCCCTGCCTCACGGACTTCGAGGGCTCGCTCGCGGTCGGCCCGCCGGCCACCGAGGTGGAGGAGTGGGCGGTCTACGACGGAGGGGAGTGCGTGGCCTGCGCGCGCCTGGAGTTCCCCCAGGAGGAGAACACCGCCACCGCCACCGCCGCGGTCTTCGTGGTCCACCCGGCCTGGCGCGGGCGCGGATGGGGCGGCCGGCTCGCCGCGTTCGTACGCCGCCACGCCGCGGCCCGGCACTGCTCCCGGGTACTGCTGGCCGCCGACACCGCCGATCCCGCCGCCCCCACCCACCACTTCGGGGACCGGATCGGCGCCCGGATGGTGGCGGTCCTGCACCACCTGCGGCTGGACGTCGCTCAGGCGCCCCGCCCCGAGCCGCTCCGCGGTCCGCTGCGGCTGCGCTTCTGGGGGTCGGCGGTCCCCGGCGACCTGGTGGCCGAGGCCGCGCGGCTGGAGGCCGTGCTCTCCGCGGACGCCCCCACCGGCGGCCTCGACCGGGAACCGCAGGCCGCGGCGGTCTCCCGCATCCGCGACTTCGAGCGCATGCGCGCGGCCCGCGGGCGCCGCGCGTACCAGTGCGGCGTCGTCGACGGCGGCACCGGGCGCATGGCGGCGTGGACGGGACTGTCCATGACCCGGACCAATCCCGACAACGCGCTGCAGGCCGTCACCGTCGTGGACCCCGCCTACCGCGGAGCCGGACTCGGGCGCCTGGTGAAGGCGCACAACCTCGCCGCGTGCCGGGCCGCAGAGCCGCGGCTGACCCATGTGGACACCTGGAACGCGCAGGAGAACGCGCACATGCTGCGCATCAACACCGAGTTCGGCTACCGGCGTGTCGGAGCACGTCAGATGTGGCTGATGAGCGCGCCTGTGCCCGCCGGGCGCGGCTGACCCGCGCACCCCGCGCCGGCCCGGCCGAGACCCGTACCGAGACCCGTCCGAGGAGAGAGGCGCCGGCACCCCGTGGCCTTCGACGCAGCATCACGCGCAATCGTGAACCCCTCCGCCCGCAGGGGCGGGACACTCAGGTTCGTCCGCACGGACGACTTCGACTCCCTCGACCCCGCCGACACCTACTACGCCTACACCTGGAACTTCATCCGCCTCATCGGGCGCCCGCTGGTCGGCTACACCGGCGGCGACGACGGCGCGCCCCGGCTCGTCCCCGACCTCGCGGAGGCGCTCGGCGAGGTCCGCGACGGCGGCCGCACCTGGACCTACCACGTCCGCGAGGGCGTGCGGTTCGAGGACGGGACCCCCGTCACCGCCCACGACGTGCGGTACGCCGTCCTGCGCGCCGCCTTCCCCGAGCACGTCTACGGGGAACCGGTCACCCGGGGCGGGCCCGCCTACTTCCGGCAGTACCTGGCCGGCCCGGCGGGCGTGCAGGCGCCGGACGACCGTACGGTCGTCTTCCGGCTGCGCGAGCCCTTCGCCGCCTTCGACCGCCTTGCGGCGCTCCCCACGACGATCGCGGTGCCGCAGGCCCGCGACACCTTCCCCGACTACCGGCTGGGCCCCGTCTCCTCCGGCCCGTACCGCATCGCGCACTACGCACCGGGCGAGGCCCTGGAGCTGGAGCGCAACGAGCACTGGCGGGCCGGCACCGACCCCGTCCGCACCGCGCTTCCGGACCGGATCACGGTGCGGCTCGGGGTGAGCGGACCGGAGGTGGACCGCCTGCTGCTCGACGGCCGGGCCGACATCGACCTGGCCGGAGTGGGCGTGCAACCCGAGGCGCAGGCGCGGCTGCTGGCCGATCCGGAGCTGAGGAACGGGGTCGACAACCCCCGCACCGGATTCGTCTGGCTGTACTGCATCAACCAGAACATCGGGCCGCTGGCCGATGTCCACGCCCGCCGCGCCGTGCAGTTGGCGACCGACAAGGCCGCGATGCTCGCCGCCTACGGGGGCGGGCCGGCCGGCGAGATCGCCACCTCGCTGCTGCCGCCGTCCTTGGCGGGGCACGTGCCCTTCGACCGCTACCCGGTCGGCGCGGACGGCACCGGGGACCTGGCGGCGGCCCGCCGGGAGCTGGAACTCGCGGGCCTCCCGGAGGGGTTCAGCACCCGGATCGCCGCCCGTACGGACCGCCGCAAGGAGTGGAACGCCGCGGTGGCCCTGGCCGAGGGCCTCGCCCGGGTGGGCATCCGCGCCGACCTGGTGCCGTTCGGCAGCGGCGACTACTTCACCAAGGCGGCCGGGGTACCGGCGTACGTCCGCGAGCACGGCATCGGGATCGTGATGTTCGGGTGGGCCGCGGACTTCCCGGACGGCTACGGCTTCCTCCAGCAGATCGCGGACTCCCGGGCGATCAAGGAGACGGGCAATCAGAACCTGGGCGAACTGGCGAGCGGCACCATCGACGCGCTCCTCGACACCGGGGCGCGGACGTCCGACGAGAAGGAGCGCGCGGACATCTGGACGGCGGTGGACCGCGCCGCCATGGACGAGGCCGTCATGTGCCCCTACATGTTCGTGAAGTCCGTGCTGTTCCGGGGGAGGAGGGCGGCCAACGTCACCATGTCCCCGGTCTACGGCATGTACGACTACGCCGTGCTCTCGGTCGCGGAGGAGGAGCCGGCCGGCTGACCCGCCCCCGCGGCGCGGACGGTCGTGCCGGGTGTTCTGCGGCGCGCGGCGTCCGCCGTCTGGTACGAAAGGACGTGATGGCCGGGGCGGTCGCTCCGGCCTCTCGTTCGGACGTGACTGCATACCTATTCTGAAAGTTGGTTTCTTATGCAAGAGCTGCAGGGGCAGGTCCCCCGGGGATTCGCCGTGCACGTCGCGCCCGTCGGCATCCTGGACGACGGTCGCGACGACCTGTGCGTCATCGCCTCGCAGGTGCCCGCCCGGACGGCGGCGGTGTTCACCCGCTCCCGGTTCGCCGGGCCGTCCGTCCACCTCTCGCGGGCCGCCGCGGCGGACGGCACGGCACGCGGCGTGGTCGTCGTCGCGCGCAACGCGAACGTCGCCACGGGCCCCGAGGGGGAGCGCAACGCCGTCGAGGTCAGGGACCGCACGGCCCGCGCCCTGGGCATCGAGCCCGGGGAACTGCTGATCGCCTCGACCGGGGTCATCGGCCGCCAGTACCCCATGAAGCAGATCACCGCCCACCTCGACGAGCTCGCCTGGCCCCCGGCGGAGGAGGCCGACCTGGCGGCCGCCGCACGGGCGATCATGACCACGGACACCCGCCCCAAGTGCCTCACCGTCCGGATCGGCGACGCCACCCTCACCGGGATCGCCAAGGGCGTCGGCATGCTCGAACCCGACATGGCGACGCTGCTGACGTTCTTCGCCACCGACGCCGAACTGGACGGGGACACGCTCGACACGGTGTTCCGGCGGGTCATGGACACCACCTTCAACGCCGTCTCCATCGACACCGACACCTCGACCTCCGACACCGCCGCCGTCTTCGCGAACGGCCTCGCCGGACCCGTCGCGGCCGAGGAGTTCGAACAGGCGCTGTACGAGGTCGCCCTGGGCCTGGTGAAGATGATCGCCTCCGACGGTGAGGGCGCCTCGAAGCTGATCCAGGTCGAGGTGACCGGTGCGCGCGACGCTGCCCAGGCCAAGCGGGTGGGCAAGACCGTGGTCAACTCGCCCCTGGTCAAGACCGCCGTGCACGGCGCCGACCCGAACTGGGGCCGGGTCGTGATGGCCGTCGGCAAGTGCCAGGACGACCTGGACATCCGCCAGGAGGACGTCACCGTCCGCTTCGGGGACATCGGCGTCTACCCGCCCGGGGCCGACGAGGACGACCGCCGCGCGTCCGTCGCCGCCTACCTCAAGGCGAACGACGAGGTGGTCATCGGCATCGACCTGGGCATCGCGGACGGGGAGTTCACCGTCTACGGCTGCGATCTCACCGAGGGCTACGTGCGGCTGAACTCCGAGTACACCACCTGAGCACCCACCGCCCCGGCCGCTCCCGCCCGGTGCGGGCGGCCGGGGTCTCCCGTGTGAAGTGAGACATGAAGAGAGAGAGGAGAGAACGCGCTCCTAGGGTGGCCCAAGGCCAGAGGCCGGGCTCCGATCCGGCCTGTCCCCCCACGACGTGAAGGCTGGACGATGGCGGACGCGAAGGTTCTGGAAGCCCAGCAGTGGGTCAACGCCACCTATGGAAGTGTCAGCGGCTATCAGCGCTGCCCCGAGGACGGCCGTACCGGCTGGTCCACCATGTACTCCCTGATCATGGGCCTTCAGTACGAACTCGGCATCTCTCCCGTGGTCGCCAGCTTCGGGCCGACCACCATGTCCCGGTTCGCGGCCCTCGGTGAGATCGGCTTCGGCTGGGACGCGAACCGCAACATCGTCGCCATCCTCGAGCACGGCCTGTTCTGCAAGGGCTACTGGGGCGTCGAGCCCGACAGCTACGGCTGGTTCACCGGCGTGACCCGGGAAGCGGTCAAGGACCTGCGCGCCAACATGGGGATACCCGAGGGCGACGGCACGATCAACGCCACCATCGCCAAGTGCATCCTCAACATGGACGCGTACGTCGTCGTGGCCGGGGGCACCGACAAGATCCGCGCCATCCAGCAGTGGCTCAACGGCCGTTACTGGCAGCGCAGCGCGTACAGCATCGGCCCGGCCGACGGCATCTACTCCCGGGACGTGCAGAAGTCCCTGATGATCGGCCTGCAGTACGAGCTCGGACTGGAGCCCAACGGGAATTTCGGGCCCGGCACCCAGGCCGGTCTGCGGCAGCACACCGTGCGCCAGGGCGACGCCGGCATCTTCGTCCAGCTCTTCACCGCGGCCTGCGTGTTCAACGAGCCGGTGATCCTGCGCGGCCCCGACGACTCCGAGGTCCGGACCACCTTCAAGAGCACCTTCGACGACAAGACCCGTGAATTCGTGGAGATCTTCCAGGGGTTCTCGCAGCTGTACAGCCAGGGCGACTCGTCCTACGGGGTGGGCGAGTACGACACCTGGGCCCAGTTGCTGGTGTCGATGGGCAACGCCGACCGGGCGGCCTCCGGTTCCGACACCCGCTTCCAGATCACCGCCTCCCGGGCCCGCTGGATGTACGACAACGGCTACCGCCTCGTCGGCCGCTACCTGTACGACCCGCCGGGCTCCACCCTCGACAAGGAGATCAAGCCGGGCGAGCTCCAGACCATCTTCGACGCGGGCCTGCGGGTCTTCCCCATCTACCAGGACAACGCGCGCCAGTTGTCCGACTTCACCTACACCCAGGGATTCCAGCACGCCCTCAACGCCCACGACCTGGCGTCCGGCTACGGCTTCGACCGGGGCACCACGATCTACTTCGCCGTGGACTACGACGCCCAGCAGTGGGAGATCGACGGCCAGCCCCAGGGTGTCGTCGCCTACTTCAACGGCGTGGTGGCCGGCCTGGCCAGTCGCGGCAAGAGGTACTTCCACGGCGTCTACGGCTCCCGCAACGTCTGCACCAACGTCACCGAGCGGACCGGGGCACGCTTCTCCTTCGTCTCCGGCATGTCCTGGGGCTTCTCCGGCAACCTCGGCTACCCCCTGCCGTCGAACTGGGCGATGAACCAGATCAAGGAGTTCCAGGTCGTCAACGGCTCCGACACCTTCGACCTGGACCGGGACGTCTGGCGGCGCGGCGCGTACGCCGAGCCGGGCGTGGGCTCGGTGAACAGCTCGGCCGGCCCCGCCGACTCCTTCATCGCCTACGTGCAGCACATCTACGACCTCGCCCTCGCCTACAAGGCCGCGAACAACGTCGGCACCAACGCGAGCCAGCTGGTGATGGAGCACCTGCGCCACCGCAAGTACCAGGGCCTGACCTGGTGGTGGCTGGCCGGGAGCTACGACGACGACTTCGTCGCCTACTGCGACAGCCGCGGCGCGGGCGTGCCGGACGCCTACTCGTTCACGGATCCCGTCACCGGCTACACCCTGGACGCCGCCCACCTGATGGCCACCGCCAACGGGTTCCTGGTCGCCCCCGACCCGGACAACAAGGGCGACGCGACCGGCGGCGACGTCGCCGGCTGGGGCGGCGACATCATGACCTTCTGGGCGGACTGGCGGAACTCCGAGGAGCAGTACGCCTCCCCGGGCGCCTTCTGCACGGCCAAGCTGGCCATCCCGGGCACGGTCTCCAGCTTCTCCTTCACCGACATGATCGAGGACGTCGACGGCTACCTGCTGGCCAAGTACGTGGCGGGGGGCGGCAGCATCGTCGACTGGGTGACCTCCCAGTACAACAACGGCGGCGGGCTGAACCGCTTCCGCGCCCACTTCGACCGTCGCTGGCAGACGGCCGGGAACACCACGTCGTCCTGCAGCCGCCTGCTCTACGGCACGGCCGACTCGAAGATCAGCCCGGCCCGCTTCGCGCTGATCACGGCGTCCGGCGCCGTCCTGCCGGGCGACTACATCCTGCTGCCGGGCGGGCAGGCCAAGTTCGACGAGTTCTGCCAGGGCTTCACGGACCGTCAGCTCGCCCTGATCGGCCTGGAGAACAGCCGGGCCGCCCAGTACCGCCGGAACCTCACGACCTACCAGGCGCAGGCCGCGAAGCGGGCCGCGGCACGGGCCACGAGGACCGGCACGCCGAGCTAGCTCACAGCCGGTCCGCGTGCTGTCGGCCGGTCCCGGCCCGTGGGTGCCGGGGCCGGGCGATCGGCCCGGACGGTGGCGGCGCGGTGCCCGCCGGTTCCTCGGCTCGGCGCTGCTGCTCCCGCCGGCAACGGGCCCCGCCTACTCGCCCGGTTCCGCGTGTCACCGGCCCGGCCGGGCCTGGCGCACGTCGACGAGCACACGCGGTGGTTCCCGCTCCACAACAGGTGCCACGCCGGCCACGACCCGGTGCCGGGCCGGGCGAACCCCGATCCGGCCGTGGTCCGGCCGGGTTCCGCACGGCTCGCCGTTCTCCACCGACACACCAAGAAAGGCACACCGTGAACGAGCTGACCAGGCGTCATCTGCTCGGCACCACCACCGCACTGGCCGGGGCCGCCGCCCTCGGCACGCTGGGTGCGGCGCCCGCCGCCGCCGTACCGGTGAACGCGCTGGACACGCCCGCCGCGTGGTCCGGCAGCCGTTCGGCGAACGGCTGGCAGGTCCTCACCGCGGACGGGGCGCAGTCCCATGTGATCGAGGGAAGCGGTCTGCCGGTGCGCCTGGCCGGCGGTGCCGCGGCGACCGTCCTGCTCCACGTCGCGCGGCGCTTCCACTACGAGATCGACCAGCTCCGCCCCGGCGACGTCCTCGGGTACCGGACGCCGTCGTTCCGGGTGCGGGAGGCGTTCGAGTCGAACTACCTGTCCGGCACAGCGCTCGAGATCAGGCCCCTGGCCTACCCGCTCGACGCGCGGGGCGGCTTCTACCCGCGCGAGCTGACCGTGGTCCGCGACATCCTCGCCGAACTGGACGGCGTGGTCGCCTGGGGCGGCGACTTCGCGGTGTCCAAGGAGTCCCACTTCGAGGTCGCCCTCGCGCCGGGCCACCCCAAGGTGAAGGGCGTCGCCCGGAAGATCGAGGCGTGGAACGCCGGGCTCGGCGGCACCGTGGGCGCCGGAGCCACCGACGCCTTCGACCCCGCCCGCCTGGCCCGCGCCCGCTCCTTCGCCCGGCGTCCGGCGGCCTGACGGGCCCGCCGCGGCGAGCCACGTACGGACCGAGGCACCCCGGCCCACGTGCCCGGGGTGCCTCGGTCCGTACGGCCGTGCCCCCCCGGGCGTGAACCGGGCCCGGCTCAGGTGCTGTGCGATCCGGTGTGCCGGCCCGGTCCCGGGGTCCCGCGGGTACTCCTGCACCAGCGCCGTTTTGGTGGGAAAGTGCTGGTAGCAGGTGCGTGTGGAGGCCTCGGCGGGGGCGCGTGGCGCCAAGGCGCGACCGCGTCCTCCCCGGAGTGGGTCGCCGGGCCCCGGCGACCCCTCATCGGGGCGGACCCTTCGGCGGGTGTCCCTCGGCATGCGAGGGCGCGCGACCTCGCCGGCGCCGCGGACAAGGACATCTCCCCACGGGAGGAGAACCCATGACCACCCCCGAGCCCCTGGGCTACGAGACCCTCGTCGTGGCCGGCGCCCCGCGCGCCGGCGGCCAGCGGCTGCCGGACGGGCGGCCGATCGTCTCCTCGCCGGTCACCACCACGCTGATCCAGGGGGAGCGGGACGCCGTCCTCGTCGACGTCCCGTTCACCCGCGACCAGATCAAGGAGACCGGCGACTGGATCGAGGCGTCCGGCAGACGCCTGCGCCACGTCTACATCACCCACGGACACGGTGACCACTGGCTGGGCACCGCGGAACTGCTCAAACGCTTCCCCGGCGCCACGGTGTACGCCACCGAGGGCACGATCGAGCTCATGCACCGGCAGGCCACCGAAGGCCGCGCGCAGATGTGGGACGTGTTGTGGCCCGGCCAGATCCCCGAGAGCCCCGTCCTCGCGCAGCCGGTTCCGGCGGACGGGTTCGCACTGGAGGGCAGCGCACTGCGAGCGGTGGAGGTCGGGCACACCGACACCGACGGGACCACCGTCCTGCACGTGCCGTCCACCGGCCTGGTGGTGGCCGGCGACGTCGTCTACAACGGCGTCCACCAGTACTTCAGCGAAGGCCTGGACGGTGGTCTGGAGGAGTGGCAGAAGGCCCTCGACAAAGTGGAGGCCCTGCATCCGAGCGCCGTCGTGGCCGGCCACAAGAACAAGGACCTGCCCGATTCCGCGGCTGCCGTCGGCACGACCCGGCAGTACCTGCGGGACGTCGCGGAGCTGCTGGGGACGGCCTCCGGCGCGCGCGACTTCTACGACGAGATGCTGCGGCGCCACCCGGACCGGATCAACCCCGGCCCGGTCTGGTACGGAGCCCTCGCCCTCCTCGGTGAGTGATCACCGTGAGAGACGTTTCTGGCCGGTAATAAGTATTCGGATTATGCTCATGTACGAGTACCCGCTCATCGAGGCGGCCCGACGGCCGTCGCCCCCACCAACGACGACGGGACAGACATGAGCGATGAGAGCCCTCCCGCAGGCACCCCCGTCCGCCGCGACGGCGAGGCGACGCCGACGCTGCTGCTCGTCCACGGGTTCCTGGACGACGCCACCGTCTGGGACGGCCTCGTCAAGGCTGTGGCGGGCGCGGTGCCCACCGTGCGGTACGACCTCCCGGGATCGGGTGGCCGGGCGTCCGAGCCGCAGGACATGGACGAATTGAGCCTGACCCTGTTCGCCGGCGAGGTCGCCTCCGTCATCGACGCGATCGAGGGGCCCGTGGTCGTGATGGGCCAGAGCATGGGCAGCCAGGTCGTCGAACTCGCGGCGGCCGCACGGCCCGACCGGGTCGCCGGGCTCGTCCTGCTCACCCCGGTCCCCCTGGGTGGGACGCATCTGCCGGACAAGGCCGTCGCGCCGTTCCGGGCCCTCGGCGGGAACCCGGAGGCGGAGCGCGCCGTCCGTACGCGGCTGTCTCCCGCCCTGGACGGCGACGCGCTGGACAGGCTGGGCCGCGCCGGCAGGCTGGTGCCCGCCGCGGTGGTGGCCCGATATGTCGACATCTGGAACAACGGGGTCGCGAAACCACCGGGGACGAGCGCGTACGGCGGCCCCGTCCTCATCGTCCGCGGCGGCGAGGACGGTTTCGTCACGCACGAGGTGGTCACCGGCACGATCGCGCCCCGCTTCCCCGGCGCGCACGTCGCGACCGTCCCCGGCGGCGGCCACTGGCTGCACGTGGAGTTCCCGGCCGTCCTGGCCGCCGAGATCCTCGCCTTCCTGCGGACCCTGGACGCCAGTGATGCGGCCTCCGGCTGGCGCGGCGGCTTCGCCTCGCAGTCCGCGAGCATCTTTGCCGCGCGGTTCGCCGAGGACGTCGTCCTGGAGGCGAGTGCCCTGGTGCGCCCGATCGCCGGCCGCGAGCTCGTCGCCACGGTCCTCGCCACCGCCAGCGCGATCTACGAGTCGCTGGAGTTCATCGCCGAGGCGACCCAGGGCACCACGACCTACCTGCAGTGGCGGGCGACCGCGTTCGGTGGCCTGCCGATCTCCGGTGTCACCGTCCTGGAGAAGAACGCCGACGGCAAGGTCACCCGTGCGGCGATCCACCACCGGCCCCTCGGGGCGGCGCTGCGGTTCTCCGCCGCGCTCCGCGACCGGCTGGCCGACACCGTCCCGTCCGCCCACTTCTTCGCGGGGACCGCGGAGAGCGCGGAGAGCGCGGAGCCGGATCCGCACCGGGGGAAGTGATCGCACCATGTTCGAGGACCGGGAGCACCCATGAGCCGTCTGCACGTCGTCATCGAGGAACACGTCGCCGAGATCGTCCTGGACCACCCGCCGCAGAACCGCATCGACGAGCGGATGGCCGACGAACTGCTCGCCGCGGTCGAGAAGGCGGAGTCGGCGGGCGCGCGGGCGGTCGTCGTGCGCGCGGAGGGGGCCGACTTCAGTTTCGGTGGCGACATCGTGACCTGGCCCGACCTCGACACCCGGCAGTTGCGGACGCTGTTCGAGCGGTACATGTTCGCCTTCAACCGCTTCGAGCAGCTTCCCGTACCGGTCGTCGCGGCGGTGGGCGGCCTGTGCTTCGGGGGCGGCTTCGAACTCGCCCTGCGCGCCGACGTGATCTTCGCCGGGGAGGGAGCCCGGTTCGGGCACCCGGAGCAGACCCTCGGCATCGTCACGCTCCTCGGCGGGATTCACCGTGTGGCGGCGCGCGCGGGCCGTGCCCGTGCCTATGAATGGGCGCTGACCTCGGAACGGGTTCCCGCCGCCACCATGGCCGAGGCCGGCGTGGTCAACCACGTGGTGCCCGACGGCGAAGTCCTGGAGACCGCACGGGCGTTCGCCCGCAAGGTGGCCGCGGGACCGACACGCGCGCACGCCGCGCACAAGGCGCTGCTGCGCCTCTGGGACGCCGGGGGCGTGAAGGCCGCGGACGACGCGATGTTCGACATCGCGATGCCGCTGTTCGAGACGGGGGACGCGACGGCCGGACTCGCGTCGGCGGTCGCCGCCTTCAAGGCCGGCCGGCCCCGTCCGGCCGTCGACTTCCGGGGCGAGTAGCCGTCCCCGGCGAGGACGGCTCCTCGGGAGCCCCTGCGGCGGTTGCCAGAGGTGAAGGCGATAGGCTCTTACATCTGTCCGGTGGAAGCGAGGAGGAGGACGAGATGACAGCGGTCCGATGGCCCGCCTCCGCCCGCTACGAGGAACCCGAGAGCAGCGCGCCGGGCGGCCTGGGCTTCGTCCAGGACCTGCTGAACACGGCCAGCCTCGGCAAGCCGCGCCAGCCGGACCTGCTGGAGTCGGCCGATGCGGCGCGGCAGTGGCTCCGCACGTCCGCCGCCGTCCTCCACCAGGTCGACCCCGGCGCCCCGGCGATGCCGGACGGCCTGGACCCCGACCGCCTCCGGGACGTCGTGTCGTTCCGCGACGACCTGCGCGCCCTGCTGTCCCCGGGGCCCGCCGAGGGAACCCCGGAGACCGTTGCCGTCCCCTCGATCGGGACGACGGCCGCCGTCACTCTCGGCCCGGGAGGCGCGCGGCTGAGCGCCCAGGGGGACGACGTCGAGGCGCTGCGCTCGTACGCCCTGGTCCAGTTGGTGGCGGCCTCGTACGGGGGGACGCTGCGCCGGCTGAAGGTGTGCGCGAACCCGCGCTGCTGCGGTGCGTTCTACGACCGCTCCAAGAACTGCTCACGCGTCTGGCACTCCGTCACCACCTGCGGCAACACCCAGAACGTACGGGCCTACCGGGCCCGGCTGAAGGAGCGCGGGCTGTCCTCGGCGCCGTGACGGCCGGGAAGGCCTCAGTCCTCCTCGGGCCCGACGGTGACGAAGCCATCGGTCCACGTCGTCGTGTCCACGTCGACCGGGCAGACCTCCAGCTCGCCGAGGCGCGGTCGGGGCAGGGCCGTCGCCGCGGCCGCGTCGGCCCCTTCCTCCGTGCGGAAGGCCCCGAGGATCCGCACCTCCTCGCCCCGGCCGGAGTCGGGCAGCGTGAGGAAGAGCAGGAACACCTCCGCGGGGAGGCGGTGCTCCGCTCCCGGTCCGGCGGGTCCGTCCGGTCCTGCCGGTCCGTCCGGGTCGACTTCCACCGGCTCGATGCCGAAGCCCTCGGGAAAGTCCGTGAAGCCTGGGAGTCGCCCGGCGGTGGCCCGCGCCCGCGCGGCCTTCTCCCGCGACGAGTAGATCCCGATCAGCTTGAAGTCGGAGCTCCCGTCGTCGAAGTCGTGAAGATGGATCAACGCGTGCACCGCGGCCATGGGTCCCCCGTCCGTCCCGATCCGAGTCGCCGCCACCCTATGACGACGCGCCTGCCGGGAAGAGCGTGACGGCCGCGCCCCACAGCGCGCCGGGGTTGATGCGGTCGGGGTGCAGCGCCAGCATGGCGTCGAAGAACTGCTGCGCGCCGTCGGCCTCCGGGAGCAGCCGGCGGGCATCGCGCAGGTAGGAGCGGGTCTCCGCGATCTGCCGCGGCGCGTCCGGCGACCTCGGGTCCTTGTGGCCGGCCACCACGGCACGGGGGTCGAGCCGTTCCGCGAGGTCCAGGGCGGCGAGCCAGCTGTCGATGCCGGAGATCCCGCCGGACTCCGTCAGGTACGGGTGGACGCCGTTGTAGACGACGTCGCCGGCCACAAGCAGACCCAGGTCCGGGACGTGCAGCATGGTCGTCGCTTCCGTGTCGGTGCGGCCGGCCTCGACCGGCACCAGGCGGTGGCCCTCGATCTCGAAGCCGTCCGGGCCGACCGGCACCGCCTCCACCGTCCCCTGCGGGATCTGCCCGGGGAACACCGTCTCCCAGAACGACTCACGGAAGGACGGGGCCGCCTGCGCGGCCATGACGCCGATGGTGCCGGGCGTCGCCCGGACCTCGGCGTCCGGGAAGCGCTCCAGGAGCGGTACGGCGCCGAACCAGTGGTCCCCGTGCCCGTGGGTCACGTAGACCGCGACCAGCCGTCTGCCCGACGCCGCGATCCAGTCCCCGACCGCCGCGGCCTGATCGGCCGTCATGGGCGGGTCCACGAGCACCGCGTCACGCTCGCCGCTGATCAGCGTGGAGGAGATCGGGGACCACATGCGCGGGCTGCCGTCGGGCAGCGGCCCGCGCCCCGACTGGGGGATCTGCGGTGCCACCGACACCGCGTAGGACAGGGCCCTCTTCATGCGTGCGCTCCTCTCCAGGCGATGTCAGAAGCAATCGTACTTTGATTATGTCGCGCGCGGGGGATTGCCGCTCCCTTCGTTGCCGTCACCTGTTTGACAGGTGTTGCGCACGACTGCAATGATCTTGTCACCACCTGAAAGGGTGACGATCCGCGGGCGTCAGGGGCGCCCGCATCGGAGAGTCGGCGCAGTCGTTTGCCAAGAAAGGCAGAATCCGCAATGTCAGTCGTGCGTTTCCACCTGAACTCCTCGCTCGGCCCCTCGGACGCGCTGGCGGTGCTGACCGACTTCGGCCCCTCGCGCGCCGAGAACTGGCCCACCATCGACGCCGTCACCGTCCACGCGATCGGCGACACCTGGGCCGAAGTGACCGAGGGGACCGCGTCCGCCTGGGAACGCGCGCGCTACGAGTGGGACGCCGAGCGAGGGCGGGTCACCATCACCACGCACGAGTCGAAGGTCTTCGGGCCCGGCGGCGGCTGGGTCTTCCAGCTCACCCCCGAGGGTGACGGCACCCGGATCGACGTCGAACTCACCCGGGAACCCAGCACCCTCAAGGGCAAGGTGCTCGCCGGGCTGCTCCCCGTGGCCGCCTCGTCCCTGCGCAAGTCCTACCGGCAGCCGCTCAAGGCGAGGTGACCCCCGCCCCGCCCGCGGCGCTGCCCCCTCCGCGCCGCGGGCGGTGCGCGCAGCCGCCCTGTCCCCTGCTCGACCGGATGGCCGGCACCCTGCGCGCGCCCGGCGGCCCCGGCCGCACAGCACACCTGGTAGCGACGGTCGTGCCCGCTCGCCGTGCGGCGCCCAACACCCTCGGCGGGGCCCCCTGGTGACCGCCGCCCGACGCGCGAGGGTGTGTGCCCCGTGCCACGATGAGCGGGACCGACGCCTTGCGTGCCGTACCCCTCACACACCGGACGGGCGATGAACTCCATGCGGGTGGCCCAGGTCTCCGAACCGGGCGGACCATTCGAAATCGTCGAGCGGGAACTCCCCGAGCCCGGCCCCGGCCACGTCCGGATCGCCGTCGAGGCCTCGGGTGTGTGCCACTCGGACGCCGGATTCGTCCACAACGCCTACCCGAACGTCAGCTTCCCTCTGGTCGCGGGCCACGAGGTCGCCGGCCGTATCGACGCCCTCGGTGAGGGCGTGCGGTACTGGTCGGTCGGCGACCGCGTGGAGGTCGGCTGGTTCGGCGGTCACTGCGGCCACTGCGTGCCCTGCCGCGAGGGCGCCTTCATCGACTGCCGGAACCTGCAGGTGCCCGGCTGGGCGTACGAGGGCGGGTACGCCACCCATATGGTCGCACCGGTCAACGCGCTGGCCCGGATCCCCGACGGACTGTCGGCCGTCGACGCCGCGCCGCTCGGCTGCGCGGGCGTCACGACGTACAACGCCTTCAGGAAGAGCATCGCCCGGCCCGGCGACCTCGTCGCCGTCATCGGCATCGGCGGCCTCGGCCATCTGGCGGTCCAGTACGCGGCGAAGTCGGGATACGAGACGGTGGCCGTCGCACGGGGCGAGGACAAGCGGGCCCTGGCCGTGGAGCTGGGCGCGCACCACTACGTCGACAGCTCCGCCGGCGACACCGCCGAGGCCCTGCAGGCCCTCGGCGGTGCGACGGTGGTCCTGGCCACCGCAGCCAACTCGCAGGCCATGGCGGCGGGCGTCGACGGACTGCGGCCCGGCGGGGAGCTGATCGCCATCGGGATCGCCCCCGAGCCGATGCCGATCACCCCGAGCCAGATCGTCCTGACGTCCCGTTCGATCGTCGGCCACCCCTCCGGCACCTCGCGCGACGTCGAGCACGCCATGAACTTCAGCGCGCTGGCCGGGATCCGCCCGATGACGGAGACGATGCCGCTGGACGGCATCAACGACGCGTTCGCCCGCATGATGTCGGGGGCGGCGCGCTTCCGCATGGTCGTCGTCCCCTGAGCCACGCGGGTGCCGGGGTCAGCCGAACGGCCGGTCCGGGGCGCCCTCCACCCGGTGGATTCCCCGGGAGTCGTCCATCCAGGCGGCGCGCGTGCGCAGGAACGACACGTCCTCGCCCGACGGGTCGGCGCTGTCCCGGAGCCGTTCGCCCTCCGCGGGCGTGAGGCGGCTGTACCAGGACGTCAGGTCGTCGCTGCCGGCCGCCCAGTCGGTGTACTCGTGGAAGCGGTGGAACCAGAACGCACGGCAGCCGGAGCACCGCAGCAGCGATTCCTGGTCGTGGGCCGATTCATGGAGCGTCCGCACCCAGACGAGCGCGGGCTCGGCGCAGCAGTCGATGCAACTCGGGGTCGCCATGGTGCCGATCCTCCCATCGGCCTGCTGCGATGCGACCGCGCCCCCGGGTGCCTTGCGGTGTGGCCGAGGACAACTCCTGTGAATTTCCGGGGCGGTTGAACACCACAGGCGCCCCCTGCGTATGAAGCGGCGGCTTGCTGTGTCAGGCCGTCACCCATCGGGCGCAGGAGGATTTCCTTGGGACGCAACACGCGCAGACGCGCAACCGGCACGCGGAGCGGCACTTTTGTGGCCGTCGCCCTGATGCTGGGAGGCGGGGTACTGGTCACGGCGAATGTCTTCGCCTCCGCGACCGAGGGTGACGCGAGCGGCACTCCGGACGCGCAGACGGTCTCCGCGGCGCCGCAGGCCTTCACTGTCGACTGCCCGGACGTGGGCAACGCGCTGACCTCGGTGCCGGACGGCGCGAGGGAGGACGTCGACAAGGAACTCGCCGCTCTGGACGGGCAGATCGCCGAGGCCTACCAGCGGCTGAAGGACACGTCGGCCGCCCAGCAGCAGGACGCCGCCTTCACCGACAACGCGATCCTGGGCCCGCTGAAGGAGAAGCGCGCCGCGACGATCGCGCGCATCCTGGAGGCCATCGACCGCGTCGGGGACCGCCCGCAGGGCGTCGAGGACCTCGCGGCCTGCGGTCTGCGCGCGCCCGAGACCCAGAGCCCGCCCGCCGACGGGCAGCCGACCGCACCGGCCGGGGACCAGAACAGCCAGGGGGCTCCGGGCGACCAGGGCGGGGGAGACCAGGGCCAGGCCGACCAGGGGGGCCAGGGCGGGAACGGCCCGGTCGCGGCGGACTACGCCGACATCATGAGCGTCCCCTCGGACGCGCCGCGCACCCCGCGGCCGTCGGACGCCTCGCCCGGCACGTTCACCACCGCCTGCGGAGTGAACGCGGGCGGCCTGTTCAACTCGGACAACATCATCGTGGCGCCCGGCGTGACCAACGGCGCCCACCACTTCCACGACTACGTGGGCAACCAGGCCAACAACGGCCTGGCCACCATCGACGACCTGGCGAAGGCCGACACGAGCTGCCAGGACCAGGGCGACAGGTCGTCGTACTACTGGCCCGTGCTGCGGCTGCAGAACGGCACCAAGGAGCGGGATGCCGACGCACCGGGCGGCGGCACCGAGGGCAACGCGGGTCAGATCGTCACCCCCAAGGAGGTCACCCTCACCTTCGTCGGCAACCCGCTGACCAAGGTCACGCCCATGCCGCGCCTGCTGCGCATCATCACCGGCGATGCCAAGGCGTTCGTCAACGGCCCCGCGAACGCGAACGCGTCGTGGAGTTGCACGGGTCATGAGGACCGGCAGCTGAAGGACAAGTACCCGCTGTGCCCCAGCGGCAGTGACGTGGTGCGGACCTTCCGGTTCCAGAGCTGCTGGGACGGACGGAACGTCGACAGCGCCAACCACCGCACGCACGTGGCGTTCGCCGACCCCGCGGGCAACTGCCCGCAGGGGTTCGAGGCCATCCCGCAGCTGGTCCAGCGCATCGTCTACGACGTCGACGCGCCGAGCCTGGCGGACGGCGGGCGCAGCGTCCCGCTGTTCGCGGTCGACTCCTTCCCGGAGAACCTGCACAAGCCGATCACCGACCACGGCGACTTCATCAACATCTTCGACGAGAAGCTGATGCAGGAGGCGGCCGACTGCATCAACGAGGGCCGCACCTGCGGCGTCGGCGGGCAGCCGACCGAGGAGCCCTCGGACCAGCCGACGGCGTCGGAGCAGCCGACGGACGAGCCCCCGGCGTCCGAGGAGCCGACGCAGGAACCGCCCGCGTCGGACGAGCCGCCGTCCGGCACGGTGGCCGGCGGTGACGGCGGTGACGGCGGCGACAACGGGCAGAACCACGGCGGTCACGGCAACCATGGCTACGGCACGCAGCCTTCGACGGGCGCCCCGCAGGACGGGCAGCCCGGGGACGACGCACCCGGCGTCCCGGCCACCGTGACGCCCAAGGCCGACGCGACGCCCCCGGCGTCCCAGGGCGCGGGCGCGACGGAGGCCCCGGCGGCCGGGGCCCCGGAGGAGCACGAGCACCACGACGACCAGGCGGGCGCAGGTTCCGCCGGGCAGACCCAGGCCGCCGTGCCGGCCCCGAGCCCTGCGGGACAGGCCGGCCGGCAGGAGATCAGCGGCGGCCTCGCCAACACGGGGGCCAACCTGTGGCCGGCGGCGCTCGGAGCGGTCCTCGCGATCGCGGGATTCGTCCTGCTCCGCAGCGTGAAGCGCGGTTCCCGCTGACGGAGTCCTGAACGTCCGCGACCCAAGTCCCCCTGGCGCGTCGGCACATCGCTGCCGGCCCGCCAGGGGGACCGCCGCGTCCGACGACCTCGTCGCGGCACGTGGCAGTGCCGATGTGGTGCACCGCGTTCACCTGAGCGATGCCGACGTCATTCCCCGGACGCCGGCGCCGGACGGGCCTGGTGCCACGCGTGGGAGCACCCGGTGGAGCAGAATCGCTCCCGGCGGCGCTTGTCGGCCACTCCCAACAGGGCGACCAGCAGCCGGAATGCCTTCACGCGCTCGTCCTGCGGCAGATTGATGATCTTCGTCAGCTGCTCGGGCAGCCGCCCGCGTGTGATCAGGACGGCCGGAGTGTGCGTCGGCCGGATGCCGGCCAGACGCACACTTTCCGCGCCGTCCTCCACCGTCGCGCGGGCCTGAAGGCAGAACCCGCTGAGGTCCCGCAGTACCTCGAACTGCTCGTCGGCGGGCAAGCCGTTGAACCATTCGACCCCGCGTGCGAGTGGACGCAGTCCCTGCGCGAGTTCGTTCAGCCCGGCTGTGCGCTCGTCCATCGGCCCACCCCGTTGATTCGACTCGGACTCGCCACCTCTGCGGCTATCGAAGCAGATCCGCGGCATGACCGAATTCCCGGTCCGCGCGCACGGATTCCGCGGCGCCCTACGTGCGGCCTGCGGCCAGGAGGCTGCCGCCGTGCACGGTCAACTCGCCCGCGATGACGGGTGCCGCGCGGGGCGGCGGTGCGGAAGGGTCAGGCGGTCGGCGTCCGCCAGATGACGCATTCAGTGCTCGGCCGGCGTTCGCTGAAGCGGCCCGAGGCGGAGGCCTCCCACAGCAGTGCGCGCAGCTCGCTCTCGAAGTCGCCCCGGCGCGCACCGAACAAGTGCGGCGCCGAGTACGACATCGAGAACACCCAGGCGACGACGTCGTCGCAGGTGCGTTCAAGTGCCTGCCCGCCGGGGACGATCCGGCGCCGCGGGCCGCGGAACCCCGCGCGGGCCAGAACCGCGGCCTCGCCGCCGGGTGTTCCCTGGGGCAGCGTCCCCCGGCCGGCGCGCCGGACCGGACCGAGCCGGCGCGCGACCAGTTCCCCGATGGCCGCGTAGGGCACGGGCGGATGCGGGAGGCCGTCCAGCGGCCAGGACTCGTTCTTCGCGTCGGACACGTGCGCCAGCGCCCCGCCGGGCACGAGCATGTCCCGGACGGCGGCCGCCACCAGTTCCTGGTCCATCCAGTGGAAGGACTGGCCGAAGGCCGCGACGGTGAACGTACCCAGTCCCGCGGGCAGTTCCTCGGCGCGGGCGCGGACCCAGCGGGTCCTGTCGCGCAGGCCGAGTCCGGCGGCGCCGCGCTCGGCCTCGGCGATCATCCCGCCGTCCGGGTCGAGGCCGACGGTCTCACCGAACAGGTGCGCCAAGTCCAGGGCGAGGGTGCCCGGCCCGCAGCCCATGTCGATGAGGCGGCCGTGGCCGTCGAGCGCGAGTTCCTCGGCGAGGGCGTCCACCAGCCCGGGGGCGTAGGGGAGCCGTCCGCGCCGGTAGTACGGGGCGGATCCCGAGAACAGGGTGTCGTCCCATTCCCAGTCGGTTGCCGGCATGTTCGTCCACCGCCTCGACCGGGATCCGGGGCCACTCGGCTGCCGATGATTCCACCGCTGCGCCCGGCTCCGCAATCGCGCCGGCCGACGGGGTCCTCGTTGACAGGTCTGCGTCGGACCAGCATCATCATCATTCCACTAATCAGATAGCTAAATGGTGAAGCGGGTGGGCCGCACGCGGCTCGCCCGGAGAAACCCGGCGAAACCCGAAGAAACCCGAAGAGAGAGGCATGTCTTGGAACGCAAGAGACGAGCGACAGGAGCCGCGGTCGCCCTCGCCCTGGCCAC
Organism: Streptomyces sp. NPDC088733; assembly: GCF_044751185.1. NCBI lineage: Bacteria > Bacillati > Actinomycetota > Actinomycetes > Kitasatosporales > Streptomycetaceae > Streptomyces > Streptomyces sp. NPDC088733. The sequence goes on along the minus strand of NZ_JBIVLH010000004.1, from coordinate 99,895 downwards.
CGCCCTGCTGAGCGGTACGCCCACGGTCGTCGAGGCCGCCCCCGCCGACGCGGGACCGGGCGCGGGACCCGGGCCGCTGCCGGGCACCGGCAGGACGGTCACCCTCGTCACCGGTGACAAGGCGGTCCTGGACGCCGATGGAAAGGTCGTCGGCATGAGGCCCGCAAAGGGCCGCGAAGGCACCGGGTTCCGTATATCCCGGGCCGCCGACGGGGACACCTACGCCATACCGGGCGACGCCGAGCGGCTGGTCGCCGACGGCACCGTCGACCGGCGGCTGTTCGACGTGACACGCCTGGTGGGTCTGGGGTACGACGACGCCTCGCGGTCCGATCTGCCGCTCATCGTCACCTACCCCAAGGGGCGGTCCCTCGCGGCGCGTTCGCTGTCCGGCTCCGGCGCGACGGTCAGCAGGGACCTCCCCAGCGTCAACGGCGACGCCCTGCGGGCCCGCAAGTCCGAGGCCGCGACCCTGTGGCGGACCCTCACCGGTGCCGCCGCGCCGACCGGCCGCGCGGTCGCCGCCGGCCCGGCCAAGGCCGCGAGGATCTGGCTCGACGGCAAGGTGAAGGCGAGCCTGGACCGCAGCACGGCGCAGATCGGCGCCCCCGAGGCATGGGCCGCGGGCTACGACGGCAAGGGGGTCACCGTCGCGGTCCTCGACACCGGGGTGGACGCCACCCACCCGGACCTGAAGGACCGTATCGACGCCCAGAAGAACTTCTCCGGCACGCCGGACACCGTGGACCATGTCGGCCACGGCACCCATGTGGCCTCGATCGTGGCGGGGTCCGGGGCCCGGTCGGGCGGGAAGTACAAGGGTGTCGCGCCCGGCGCCCGCCTGATCATCGGCAAGGTGCTCGACGACACCGGCGAGGGCGACGAGTCCGGCATCATCGCCGGCATGCAGTGGGCCGTCGCCCAGGGCGCGAAGGTGGTCAACCTCAGCCTCGGCGGCCCGGACACCCCGGAGACCGATCCGGTCGAGCAGGCCGTGGACGAGCTGTCGGCCTCGTCGGGCGCCCTCTTCGTGATCGCAGCGGGCAACAGCGGCCCCGGCGCTTCCACCATCGGCTCCCCGGGCAGTGCCGCGGCCGCGCTCACCGTCGGCGCGGTGGACCGTGACGACACCATCGCTGACTTCTCCAGCCGCGGCCCCGCCGCGGACGGGACCCTCAAGCCGGACCTCACCGCTCCTGGCGTGGACATCGTCGCCGCGCACGCGGCCGAGGGCGTCGAGGGCGACCCGGCGGCCGACGGCTACGTCTCGATGAGCGGTACGTCGATGGCCACCCCGCACGTGGCGGGTGCCGCCGCGATCATCGCCCAAGAGCACCCGGACTGGAACGGCGAGCGGATCAAGGCCGTCCTCACCGGTTCCGCCGAACCGGCCGCGGGCGTCTCCGCCTTCGTGCAGGGCACCGGCCGCACCGACCTCGGCCGCGCTGTGGTCCAGCAGGTGACCTCGGGTCCCGCGCTGGGCTTCGGCATCGCGCAGTGGCCGCACGCCGACGACCGGCCCGTCACCAAGGAGCTCACCTACCGCAACGACGGCGACCGGCCGGTCACCCTCGACCTGGCGGCGGACGCGCGCGGGGACGACGGAAAGCCCGCCCCCGACGGCATGTTCACCGTGACGCCGCAGCGGCTCACCGTCCCGGCCGGCGGCACCGCGACCGCCTCCGTGACCGCCGACACCCGCGTGGGCACGGCCGACGGCGCGTTCGGCGGCGCCGTCACCGCGACCGCCGGGGAGACCACCGTCCGGACCGCCATCGGTGTCGACCGCGAGCCCGAGTCGTACAACCTCACGGTCAAGCACCTCGATCTGCACGGCAGGCCGACCGGCCTGTCCGCGACGGGTGTGTACGCCCTCGACGGCGACCTCTGGCAGGACTACTCCGACGACGCGGACGGCGAGTTCACGGTGCGGCTGCCCGCGGGGCGCTACGCCCTCGAAGGCCGCATCTACCCCGAGTCCGACCCCGCCGGCGGCCGGCTGTCGCTGCTGGTCCAGCCGAAGTTCGCGCTGACCCGCGACACGACCCTGGTGATGGATGCCCGCAAGGCCGAGCCGGTGCGCATCACGGTGCCCGACCGCGCCGCCGTGCACACCGGCGCCGTCTTCGACTTCGGCGTCGCGAACGGCGGATCCGGCTACATGTCCACGTACGACATCGGCGACTTCGCCAAGCTGCGGGTCGGGCAGCTCGGCGCCCGGCTGCCGGCCGGCGAGGCGTTCGCGCAGTACAACGGCACGTGGAGCCACGGCGCGGTGGACTACCGGCCCGCCTGGAACCGTACCGGCGACCTGGCCGGGTTCACCGCGAACCTTCGGCCGCAGGACTTCGCCAGGATCGCGCTGACCGTCGGCGAGCCCGCCGCGGGCAAGTCCATGAGCCTGGTTGCCGCGCCCCGGATGCCGGGCGACTCCTGGTACGCCGCGTCCGTGGAGGAGGGCTCCCTGCCGCGCGCCGGCACCGAGTACGTCCTGCCGGGCGTGAAGTGGCAGTTCGCCGTCTATCAGTCGGGCGCCCCGGACGCGTCGGGGGAGCCGCAGTGGGACGGCGGGCAGACCGACACCGCGGCCAGGTCCTACAGCGCGGGCAAGACGTACACGCAGCGCTTCAACTTCGGCGTCTTCGGCCCGCACCTGATCCGTTCGGGAGACCACCCGGCGGGCGCGACCCGTCGCGGTGACATTTTCACCGCCCGTGTGCCGCTCTTCTCCGACGGCGCGGGCCACGCCGGCGACTCGGTGTACAGCAGGGCCAGGAGCGCGCTGTACGCCGACGGCAGGCCGGTGTTCACCTCGGACGCGCCCCTGGACGGTACGGCGGCCACTCTCCCCGCCGGGCGTCGCACCTATCGGCTCACCACCGATGTCTCCCGCCCCGCCGCCCTCTCCGCGGTCAGCACCCGGGTGACCGCCGAGTGGACCTTCCGCTCCACCCATGTGGGCGGGGACACCGGGAAATGGCTGCCGCTGTCGGCGGTGCGCTTCACGCCCCGGCTGACAACGGCCAGTACCGCCAGGGCGGGCGCGGTCTTCACCGTCCCGTTCACGATCGAGGGCGCGGCCACCGCGCGCACCGTGCGCTCCCTGCGGTTCGCGGTGTCCTACGACGACGGCAGGACCTGGAGGCCGGCCAGGGCCGTCGACGGCAAGCGGCTCGAACTGCGTCACCCCGCCCGTCCCGGAACCGTCTCGCTGCGCGTGACGTTCACGGACACCGACGGCAACTCGGCCAAGGAGACGGTCTACCGCGCCTACCGCACCACCAAGTAGGCGCGCAGCCGCCCCACTTCACGTGCGGGCCCCGGGCCGCCGGCCCGGGGCCCGCACGTTCCGGGTTCACCGGAACATCCGGGCCCCGCCGTTCCTGCCCTGCGCGCCGAGTTCCAGCACTCCGCCGTCGTCCGGCAGCACGTACACGGTGCCGGTGCCGACGACGCCGGAGCCGGCGACCTCGGGCGGCAGGGCCGCGACAGGCGTGACCTCGCCGGTGCGCGGCTCCAGCCGGACCAGCTGCGGGGATCCGGCGGAGGACACCGCGTACACCGCGTCGTCCCCCGCCACCGCGGTGGCCAGCGCGGCCGAGTGCAGGGTCCAGAGCTTTGCGCCGGTGGTGACGTCGAACGCGTCGACCTCCAGGTGGTCCGCGCCCAGTGCCGGGGTGACCAGGACGTCCCCGACGAGCCGGGCGGAGTGGTCGGCGTCCGTGTCGTTCCCGGTCATGGTCTGGGAGTCGCCCACCGCCAGCTTGCGGCTGCCGCCCGAGGCGGTGAAGACCCGGGTGCTGTCCTCGTCCGGGGTGTGCAGGGAGGCGATGAGGGGCGAGCCGGAGAAGGCGTGCAGCACATCGGTGTGCGTGCGCTGCCGGTGGGCCCAGAGCAGTTTTCCGGTCCTGCCGTCGAAGGCGCGCAGCGTGAACTGGTCGGCGTGGTCGGCGCAGTAGTCGTCCACGAGCACGACGCCCGCGCTGCCCGACGCCCGGACGTTGCAGTAGTCGCCCCGGGCGCGGTAGCCCCACACGGTGCGGCCGGTGCGGATGTCGAGACCGCCGAGGAAGTTGCCGCTCACGATCGTGGCGACCTCGCCCTGGAGGTAGGTGCGGGCGGACGTCGCCGTGCGGTGCCCGCGGTCGACCAGGGGACTGGTCCACAGGATCCGGCCGGTGGCCGCGTCGACGCCCGCCAGCGACGTGCAGGAGTTGGCGTCCGTGCCGAACGCGACCGTCCCGGTCCCGTTCTTGGACAGCGTCGGGGACATGGCGCAGGGGACCCCTGCCGCCGACCGGGGAAGGGAGGCCTTCCACGCCTCGCTGCCGTCGGACAGGCGGTAGGCCCTGATGCCGCCGCGGGTGCTCGCCCGGATCAGCAGCTCGCGGGTGACCCAGCTTCCGACGAGGGTGTCGTCGGCGGCCGGCGCGGGCACCTGCCACACCTGGGTGAGCTGCCGGGACGCGAGCGGCGGGGCGTCCTTGCGGTCCAGGGCGACGGCGGTGGCCCCACCGGCCACGAGCACGGCGAGGGTGAGCGCGATGCCGGCCGCGCGCCTGCCCCTGCGGGGGGCGCGCGCAGGCCCGGTGCGTACCGGTACGGGCAGCGGCGCGGACTGCGCGGCCGCCGGGACCGCTTCGGCCGCGGGCCGCGGAACGACGACGCCGGACGAGGGCTCCGCCCACTCGGGGGGCAGTGCCCAGCCGCCCGCCTGCTGCCCGGAGTCCGTCCAGGCACCGTGCGGTTCGCCGGCACCCGGCGCGGGGTCCGGGTCGGGCCAGGGGTGCTCGGGTACGGGCGGGGCGGCGCTGCGGGCGTCCTGGTCGTAGGGGTCCTGCGGCAGCCGGCGGGAGTTGCGGTGCTGCGGTTCGCCAGGGCGTGCCGGCCAGGCCTCCCAGGGCTCCCTCGCCGCTTGGGCGGGGTCAGGTTCGCCGTGCCCGGGCGGCGGCCAGGAACCCCGGCCCGGGTACTCCCGCGGAACACCCCGTTCCGGCGGCCCTTCCGTCGTCATCCGCGTACTTCCGCTCTGCTCGGTCTGGGTCTGGGTCTGGGTCTCGGTTCTCGTGTCGTGGCCTCGGCCGCCCCGACACGTCGTCGCGGAGGCGCACCGGCCGCGCGTGCGTCCGGCCGGTCCGCCTCCCGGGCTCAGTCGTCCTTGACCGGATGGCCGAAGCCGGCCCGCTCGGACTCCACGCGGAAGGCGGCCTGCGCGCCCACCGATGTGTCGATCCGCCAGTCCATCGGCAGCGAACTGCCCGGCCAGTTCTTGCGCTGGTCGTACCAGACCAGTCCGATGACGTCCGCCTTCGCGGCCCCCACGAACAGGTCGCGGATCTGCTGCTCCTTGCGGCCGCTCTCCGCCACACCGGTCTCGGTGATCAGCACCGGGCGGTCGGCGAAGCGCGCGATCTCGCGGAGCGTCGGCGCGAACAGGCTGGCGAAGGCGGCACCGTCGACCGGCCCGTAGTAGCCGATGACACCGGCCCAGTCGACGTAGGCGTCGCCCGGGTAGTAGGGACGCAGCGGGGCCCGGGAGCCGGAGTCCACCACATGCGGGCTCCACACCCAGATCACGTTCTTCGCGCCGGCGCCCCGGACGACGTCGTGGACGTGCCGCCAGGCCGCGACGAAGTCGGCGGCGGTGGCGTGGCCCGGCCCCCAGGAGTTCCAGGGGCTGTTCATCTCACCGGCGAAGGACAGCGCGAGCGGCCCGTCGTAGGCCGCGACCTGGCGTGCGAAACGGCGGATCCAGGCGTCGTCCGCGCCCTGGGCGATGTCGGACAGCGCCGTGTCGGAAGGCGTCAGCTCCAGCATCGGGAGCTGCCCGTGCTTCCAGAGGAAGGCGTTGCCCTCCGGGTCGAAGTCCTCGCCCCAGGACCCGTAGTACTCGCGGATGTCGGGGGCGCGTCCCGCCTGCTTGGTGAAGGTGGTGACGATGCCGTACTGCCAGGGGGTCTTGTCGTCGACGACGCCCAGCATCCGGCCGGCGGGGTGCCGCAACGAGGAGACGTCGAAGGGCGTTGCCGGGGCGCTGGGGGAGGCTCCGTCGGCGGCCTCGCCGCCGCACGCGCACGCGAGGACCGCGACGCCGGCCGCGAGTGCCGCGGCGGCCGCCAGACGGCCGAAGCGGTGGGTGCTGGGCATACGAGGCGTTCCGATCCGGCAGGCGGAGAAGTGCTTGACCACCGGGAGTGTAGGAGACCCGCGAGGGGATCTACACATTTTCATTTCAGTAAGATCACATAGTTGGGCAGGGGATCCGGCAAATCGAACATATAGTCCGCTATTCGCCGCCGCGTTGGACTAAGTTCTGCATCCGACCCCTCGCGCGGCGACGCGTTCACGGAAAGCCCGAGGTCCTCCAGTGACCAGCACGCTCACCAAGGCCGAGACCTCGCCCGTCTTCGTCGACCGGACGGGGCGCCGCGGACGGCGGTTGCGCGGCCTCGGCTGGCTGCTGGGCCTCGTCCTCGTCGGTTTCGTCCTGGCCATGATCTCGGGTCTCGTCGGAACCCAGTCGCACGCGCCGGCCTTCTCGATCCCGTCCACCGCGGACACCGCGGAACCCGGACAGTACGTCAACGCACCGCTCCCGTCGGCGCCGCTGGGAGCCCGTCCCGCGACCGGCGCCCCGAGCGCCGACGGCGGCGAGGCGGCCACCCCCACCGGGGCCCCCGCCTCGGCCCCGTGACAGCCCGACGTCCCGACCGCAGCACGCGACACACCAGGAAATCCATGTCACGCCACCAGCGCCAACGGCAGTCCCTTCTGCGGCCGCGCCGACTCGCCGCACCACCGCTGCGCTTCTTCCTGCCGGTGACCGTCCTGGCGACCCTGCTGGCGCTGCTCGTGCTCCGCGGCATGGCCGGCAACGAGGTCTTCCACGACGAGCGCATCGCGGTCTCCGTCGACAAGGACGCGGTGCCCCGCAGCGTGCTCGTCGGCGGTCCGCTGGTCGACGCACGCGGCGCCAGGAACGACAAGCCGGTCAGCTACGCGATCCCCGACAAGACCGTCGTGCTCAGCTTCGACGACGGCCCGTCCACCCAGTGGACTCCCAAGATCCTCAAGGTGCTCGAGCAGCACGACGTCCGCGCGGACTTCTTCGTCACCGGCGCCATGACCACCCACAACCCGGCGCTGATCCGCAAGATCGTGGCCGGCGGCCACGAGATCGGCCTGCACACCTTCACCCACCCCGACCTCGCGCTGCACTCCGGGACCCGGCTCACCTGGGAACTCGGCGAGACCCAGCTCGCCCTCGCGGGCGTCGCGGGCATCCACTCCAGCCTCTTCCGGCCGCCCTACTCGTCCACGGCCGACGCCCTCGACGACTGGTCCTGGCCGGTGACCAAGGACGTCGGCGCGCACGGCTACCTGACCGCCTTCATCGACAAGGACACCGACGACTGGAAGCGTCCCGGTGTCGACGCCATCGTCAAGGCCGCCCTGCCCGACCTGGCCGGGCAGGGCGAGATGATCCTGCTGCACGACGCCGGCGGCGACCGGTCGCAGACGCTGGCCGCGCTCCCGATCATCATCGACAAACTCAAGGCCGAGGGCTACCAGTTCGAGACCATCAGCGAGGCGCTCGGCACAGCCCCCGCGAACACCCCGGTCACCGGCTACGACTTGTGGGCCGGCAAGGCGTTCCTGTGGTGCACCGCCTTCTCGATGAAGGTGATGCCCTTCCTGGTCGTGCTGCTCGCCGTCGTCGGGGTCCTGGTCTTCGCCCGCTTCGCGCTGATGCTCGTGCTCTCGCTCATCCACGTACGGCGGACCCGCAGGCCCGGCTTCTCCTGGGGGCCCGCGGTGACCGAACGCGTCAGCGTGATCGTGCCCGCGTACAACGAGCAGGAGTGCATCACCAACACGCTGCTCTCACTGGCCAGGAGCGACCACCCCATCGAGGTCATCGTCGTCGACGACGGGTCGACCGACGACACGGCGGCCATCGTGGAGAGCATGGACCTGCCGATCGTCCGGCTCATCCGCCAGCCCAACAGCGGCAAGCCCGCGGCCCTCAACACCGGCGTGGCCGCCGCGTCGAGCGAACTCGTCGTGATGATGGACGGCGACACCGTCTTCGAACCCGGCACCGTCCGTGAACTGGTGCAGCCCTTCGCCGATCCCCGCATCGGCGCGGTGGCCGGCAACGCCAAGGTCGGCAACCGGGACACCCTGATCGGTGCCTGGCAGCACATCGAGTACGTCATGGGCTTCAACCTCGACCGCCGCATGTACGACGTGCTCGACTGCATGCCGACCATCCCCGGAGCGGTCGGCGCGTTCCGCCGCAGCGCCCTGGACGCGGTGGGCGGCATGAGCGACGACACGCTCGCCGAGGACACCGACGTGACCATGGCGCTGCACCGCGGCGGGTGGAAGATCGTCTACGTCGAGAACGCCCGGGCCTGGACCGAGGCGCCCGGCAGTATGAGCCAGCTGTGGTCCCAGCGCTACCGCTGGAGCTACGGCACGATGCAGGCGATGTGGAAGCACCGCCACGCGGTCCTGGAACGCGGCGCCGCCGGCCGCTTCGGGCGCGTCGGCCTGCCCTTCGTCGCCCTGTTCATGGTGCTCACCCCCCTGCTCGCGCCCGCCATCGACATCGCGATGGTGTACGGGGTGTTCTTCGTCGACCCGGCCAAGAGCCTGGGCGCCTGGCTCGCGGTCCTGACCCTCCAGGGCTTCTGCGCCTGGTGGTCCTTCCACCTGGACCGCGAGAAACCCTGGCACCTGATCACGCTGCCCGTGCAGCAGGTGGTCTACCGCGTGCTGATGTACATGGTCCTGCTCCAGTCCTGGATCACCGCCCTGACCGGCGGCCGGCTGCGCTGGCAGAAGCTGCGGCGCACCGGCGAGGTCGGCCTCGACGTCACCACCTCGGAGATACCGGCATGAGCGCGGTCAACTTCGGCGCACCCGGCGTCGACGAATCCTCGAAGACGCTGACGCTCCGCGTCCCCCACCTTCCCGAACTCGCGGAATCGCCCCCGAAGCCGGGTGGCCGGGACCGCTACCTCGACCTGCTGCGCGCGCTGGCCCTGGTCCGCGTCGTGATCTACCACAACTTCAGCTGGACCTGGCTGCCCCTGGTCTTCCCCTCCATGGGCGTGATGTTCGCGCTGGCGGGATCGCTGATGGCGCGGTCGCTCAGCCGCCCGGCGCTCAGCGTCATCCGCAGCCGCGTCAGGCGCCTGCTGCCCCCGATGTGGCTGTTCGGCGCCGTCGTGGTGACCGCCATGATCATCGACGGCTGGGGCCCGCACACGACCGGCCACCCCAACCGGTGGTGGGGCGAACTCGCCTTCTGGATCCTGCCGCTGAGCACACCGCCCTTCGCGGACTCCCTGCACGGCTTCGGCGGCCACCTGCCCACGACCTGGGCCGAGCAGATCACCGTCCCGCTCTGGTACCTGCGCGCCTACCTCTGGTTCGTGCTGCTGTCCCCGCTCATGCTCAAGGCGATGCGCCGGCTGCCCTGGGTCACCCTGCTCGCCCCGCTGGCACTGTCGGCACTCCTCAACTCCGGCCTGGTCGACCAGTCCGGCCGCATCATGGAGACCGCCACCGACTTCACCACCTTCGGCGCGTGCTGGCTGCTCGGCATCGCCCACCACGAAGGCCTGCTGCGCCGCATCCCGCAGTACGTCGTCCCCTCGATTGCACCGTTCGTCCTCGTCGCCGGGTACTGGTGGCTCCAGCAGCAGCCGGTGGACAACCCCCGGATCGGCGCCGACCTCGAAGCCGTTCCCCTGGCCCAGGCCATCTGGTCCTTCGGGTGCGTGCTGCTGCTCCTCCACCTCAGCCCTTCCTGGGAGCAGTGGCCGAAGCCGCTGGAGCGGTTCAACGGGGTCATCAGCCTGCTCAACTCGCGGGCCGTCACGGTCTACCTGTGGCACTGCGTGGCCCTCGTGCTCTGCGAGCCGCTGATCGACCCGCTGTGGAGCAACGGCTTCTTCTACGCCCACATGCAGTGGCTGCTGCGGAGCCAGTGGTTCCCGCTGATCGTCGCCGTCCCGCTGATCGCTCTGGCGATCGTGCTCTTCGGCTGGATGGAGGACGTCGCCGCCCGCCGCAGCCCGCGCCTCTTCCCGTACCCCCGCAAGGCCAGGGGCCGCCGCCGCCGGGGCTAGGCACTCCTGGTCCCCGGGCAGGGCGTCCGCAATGCGCCCCGCCACACGGGCGGCTTGCAGACAGCCGTCTGTCCGGGAGCCATCAGGAACAGGAGCAGACAGCCATGGCTTCATCGTTGGCGGCGATCAGGGGAGTGGAGCAGAAGCTCGGCATCCATTTTCCCCAGGACTACAGGGACTTCGTCGCTGAAGAGCCAGTTGCGACTGGCCGATGGTCGTCCACCGGTGACTACATCGCCTTGGCCCCCATTGGACGAACTGCCCGGAATCAACGAGGCGGCCGAGTTGGCGACCCGCCTCCCGGGCGCTGTGATCATCGGCGGTGACGGGAGCCGTGAGTTGCTCGTGTACGACTTCCGGCGGCAGCCCCCGCCGTTGCTGCTCGTGGACGTCTCGGCCGGGTCCTGGGCAGACGGAACCCTGCAAGCGGAATCATTGACCGCACTGTTGGGTCGGTTCCCTGAGCAGGGGTGGATCTTGGGTCAAGACGGCGTTTGATAGCTGTCGTCGAGCCGTAGGTCCGGTGTGGACCCGAGGGGGCGGCAGGACGATCAGTTCAGGAGACCGGTGAGACGGCCGGCCGGGAGGGGCGTGGTGGTGCAGGTTCTGTACAGCGGGGAGACCAGAGAGCTCGAGATCTCTGGGACGCGTCGAGAGCTCCTGGCACTCGGGCGACTGCTACGGGGGAAGAGCGGAAGCTGTGATCTCTTGGAGAACCGGCAACCCTTTCCCTATGAGAGGTCGCTGTCGAAGATCGAGTTCCGTGAGGAGCCGGAGCGCAACACTGCTTCGCTTGTCACGGAAGACCAGGCAATGAGGATCCAGGGAGGGCGAGCAGCTCTCGACCTCCTTGCCGACAACATCGAGGGCTTCGCATCCGGGGTGGACTCGAGCGGTCATTGCCACGTCGACTTTCCGGCACACGAGTACGTAGCGCCGGAGTCGGACTCTCTTGTGATTACCTTCACGAAGTGACGCTTCATGCACTCTGGCGTGGCTGAGGCGGGTCCAGAGCGGCGGATGTCTCGCCCCTTCGCGATCCTGAACCTTCGCTGCCACGACGTGGGCGGCCAGGAACGGCCGGGGGTTTCGGTGACGCCGAACCGCTTGCGGCCCTCGAATGTGTTGCTTGCGCTGTAGCCCTTGGTGACAGCCGGGACGGTGCAGGCGGTGCGGATCGGCTGTGAGTCGATGTAGCCGGCGCGCGGCTCGATTTCGCGGCCGCAGGCCGCGCCGCCTGCCATCCGCCGCGCTCCCAATGCCCCCGTACGCCCGTGCAGTCCCGTTGGCCCGGCCGCAGGCCGGGCGGCATCGTGGGGGTGTGGTGGAAACCGCTAGCCCTTCCAGAGCACCGGCGTTGGATCTTCAAGCTGTGCGGTCGAGAGTCGATGCGGTGCTGGACGACTTCTTCAGCTCCCGTCTTCGTTGTGCCGGCACGGAAGCCGAGGGGACGTTCGACCTCGCCGAGGACGTGCGCGACTTCGTCGCCCGGGGCGGGAAGCGGCTTCGTCCCACGCTGTGCGTGGTGGGCTGGCACGCCGGCGGGAAGACGGCGATCCCCGACGTCGTGCTGCGAACGGCGGCATCGCTGGAGCTGTTTCACGCCTTCGCACTGATCCACGACGACGTCATGGACCGCAGCGACCTGCGCCGCGGGGCACCGACCGTGCACCGGGCCGTGGCGGCGCGCTACCCCGATCACCCGGCTCGCGAAGACGTGGGGACAGGGGCGGCCATACTGGCGGGGAACCTGGCGCTGGTGTGGTCCGACGAGCTTCTGCACACGGCCGGCTTGTCCCCGGCCGAGCTGGCCGCGGTGATGCCGGTGATCGACGTGATGCGCACGGAGATCGTCTACGGCCAGTACCTCGATCTGACCGCGCGCGTGGACGCGTGCGACGGGGTCGAGTCGGCACTACGGGTTGCGCGCTACAAGACGGCGAAATACACCTTCGAACGGCCCTTGCACCTTGGTGCCGCCCTGGCCGGTGCCGGGGAGGGACTGCGTGCGCCACTGAGCGCCTTCGCGCTCCCGGCCGGGGAGTCCTTTCAGCTGCGTGACGACGTGCTGGGCGTCTTCGGCGCATCCGAGCAGACCGGGAAGCCGGTGCTGGACGATCTTCGCCAGGCCAAGCCGACGGTCCTGATGGCCCTGGGCTACCAGCGGGCGGACACCCGGCAGCGGCTTGTCCTCGACACCCTGCTGGGCCGGCCGGAACTCGACGAGCACGGGGCAGAGCAGGTCCGGCGTGTCCTGCGGGAAACCGGGGCCCTGGACGCTGTCGAAGACATGATCCGGCTGCGTCGTCAGCAGGCACTCCAAGCGCTGGCCGACGCGCCCTTCCCGGCACCCGCGGCCGACGCGGCCCGGAGGCTGCTGCACAGCCTCGCGGAGCGTACGGCATGACCCTGCATCACCTCATGGACACGTCCAGGGCCGCGCGGGAACGCGCGTCAGCGGAGGAGAGCACCGTGGCCGACAGCACCGCCCCCTCCGACCCGGACATCGTGATGCGACTGCCGGCGATGTACTTCCCCATGCCCTGGCGCCGCCATCCGGAGGTCGAACTGCTCGAGGAGCAAGGCCTGGCCTTCATGGAGCGGCACGGCCTGTGCCACGGTCCCGGACGCCGCGAACGGGTCGCGGGCACCAAGTCCGCGCTGTTCTTCGCGGGCAACTGCCCCGACGGTGACACGGCGCGGCTCCAGATGGCCGTGGACTGGACGTACACGATGTTCGTGTTCGACGACTTCGCCTGCGACGAGGAATCCCCGGAGGACGCCTTCTCCTTCCTGGACCTGGCCGTGCGCATCATCCGCACACTGGAGAGCCCGACCGCGGGCCTGCTGCCGCCGAAGAATCCCTTTGCCGGGCCGGTGGTGGAGCTGGCCGAGCGGCTGCACCACCTGGCCTCCGCGACCCAGCGTCGCCGCCTGGTGGACGCACACCTCTCCTGGTACCTGGGTGTGGCGTGGGAACGCGCCGCCCGCGAGCAGCATCTGATGCCCAGCCTCAACGACTACCTCTACACCCGCCTCCTGTACGTCGCGGGCTTCCCGACCCTCGCCTGGTTCCAGGTCAGCGAAGTGGACGACATCTCCGATCAGGAGATCAACGCCCCGGCCGTGCACGCGCTCACCGAGATGGCCAGCATGGTCGCCGCTCTCGACGACGACCTGTTCTCCTATGGCAAGGAACTGTGGTACGCCGCCCGGCGGCCTGCCGAGACCGGGCCTGTCCTGAATCTGGTCGGCCTTTACGAGGCCCGGCCCGGGTGCACCCAACAGGACGCCCAGAGCCAGGCCGTCGCCTTGCGCGACCGTGTCCTGGCCCGCTTCATCGAGGTTCGCGACATCGTCCAGCCGACCGCCTCCGAGCCCCTGCGCCGCTATCTGTCCAACCTGACCTGCCTCATCCGCGGCAATTACGAATGGGGCATACGGGCAGGCCGCTACACCGATCCCGACGGCCGCCACCCCGGCGCCGTACGTGTGGCGACGAGCCCCGTCGCGGACATACCCAGCGCGACCGGAGCGCCCCCGGACATCCCTTGCATCGGCTGGTGGTGGCACGCGCTGCCCGTCAACGCCTCGCCGTCGGAGCAGAAGTGAAGGACCTGCGTGCGATCCCCGCTGCCCCCCACGCGCTTCCTCTGGCCGGTCACCTGGTGCGGTTGCTGCGGGACCCGCTGGCGTTCCTGACCTCCCTGCCCGCACACGGGGACCTGGTCCGCATCCGGTTGGGGCCGCTCACCGTCGTCGTGCTCTGCGACGCGGAACTGACCCGTCACGTCCTCACCAGTGACCGCGTTTTCGACAAAGGCGGTCCCGTCTACGATCGCGCGCGGGAAGTAGCGGGCAACGGGCTCCCCACCTGTCCGTACAGCGCGCACCGTCGGCAGCGACGACTGATCCAGCCGGCGTTCCACCCTGCCCGTCTCCACAGGTACGCGGAAACCATGACGGGCTGCATCGACGAGCGCACCGCTGCCTGGCACGCCGGACAAGTCCTTGAGGTACCCACCGAGATGATGGCGATCGCCTCCCAGGCCGCGGCCGCCGCCTTCTTCTCCCACGCGTTGCCCCCGGCCGAGCTCGGCCGGATCCTCGACGATGTCGCCACCCTCATCAACGGCATGGGCCGCCGGATGCTGATGATCCCCCCGCTGGACCGGCTCCCCACCCCGAGCAACCGTTCCTACCTGCGTGCCCGTGCCCGCCTGCGCGACACCCTCGATCAGGTCGTCGCCCAGCGCCTCGCCGAGGGCACCGACCGGGGCGACCTGCTCTCGGCCCTGATCGCGGCCCGCGATCCCGAAGAGGGCGGCGGCATGAGCACCGCGGAGATCGGCGACCAGACCACCGCCTTCTTCCTGGCCGGGACAGAGACCACGGCGGCCACCGTGGGCTGGGCGCTGGACCTGCTGGCGCAGCATCCCGAGATCGAGCGGCGGGTCCACTCCGAGGTCGACACGGTCCTGGGCGGTGCCGCGGCCACTCACGCGGACTTGCCCCATCTGCCCCTGGCCGAACGTGTCATCACCGAAACGCTGCGGCTGCGCCCGCCGGGCTGGTTCATCACCCGTGTGGTGTCGGCCGACACCGAACTGGACGGGCATCTCCTGCCGGCCGGCACCACCGTCGCCTACAGCGCCTACCTCATCCACCACAGGCCCGACCTGTACGACAACCCCGAAGCCTTCGATCCCGACCGCTGGGATCCCACGCGCCCTCAGCCGCCCCGCCACGCCCTCATTCCCTTCGCGGCAGGCGCCCGCAAATGCATCGGCGACACCTTCGCCACAACCGAGGCCACCCTCGCCCTCGCGACCATCACCGCCCGCTGGCGCCTGGAACACGTCCCCGGCCACAGCGCCCGCCCCGCCCTCGCCATGACCTTGAGGCCGCGCGACCTCCGCATGCGGGCACACCCCCGTGCCGTGCCTCCGGCTCCGGGCGCGCGTTCCGCGGGGTGAGCCGCTCTACGCCTGCCCCGGCCCGCCGGGCGCGGCAGGGGGCTCGTGCCATTGGCCCAGGCCGTCGATGAGCTGCTCGATCAGGTGCGGGGGGACGGTGCTGCCCCGCATGGCGGTGTGGTAGAGGACGGGGCCGACGAGCATGGACGAGAGGTCGTGCGGGTCGGCGGACATCTCGATCTCGTGGTCGGCCACGGCCAGCGCCAGCGCGTTCCGGAGCTTCTGGTTGATGTCCTCGTGGCACGCGTCGCGCTGTGCGGCGATCTCGGGATCGCGCAGCGCGCCCTGCATCAAGGTGAGCAGGACGCCGGCGATCTGGGGCGTGGTCAGTGAGTCGGCGAGTCGTTGGAGGTGGGTCCGGAGCCACGGGCGGACCGGTGTCCGCGGGTTGTGGAAGAACGGCATGTCGATGCCGGTCATGGCGTCGTGGAGCAGATGCCCGGGCTGCGACCAGTGCCGGTACACGGTGGCGCGGCCCACGCCGGCCTTCTGGGCCACGCGTTGGTGGGTGATCGCGGCGGGGCCCTCGTCCAGCAGCAGCGAGCGGGCCGCGATCAGGATCGCGGCTCTGCTGCGTGCGGCGCGGGGGTCCGTCGGGTTGCTCACGCACCCATTCTATGAGTGCAAAGTATGAGACAGCTTGACTCGTAGACGGAGTGCCGTAGTACCGTGTGAGATGTGCGAGACAACATGTCTCATATGATGCCGACGGATGTCGCCGTCCGGCGGACCGGCCCTCTGCAGACCCTCAAACGCAGCCCCCCGCAACGGACTTCGAGGAACGCCTCATGATCCCCCCGTCTTCCCCTGTCGATCTGACCGGCAAGGTCAGCCTGGTCACCGGTGCCGCCGGTGGGATGGGCCAGGTCGTCACCACCCGGCTCGCCCGGCTGGGCAGCACCGTGCTCGCCGTCGTACGCGACCGCGAGCGGGGTGAGCAGCTGCGCAAGCGCGTTGCCGCGGACGTCGGTGCCGACCGTGTCGAGGTGCTGACCGCGGACCTCGTCTCCCAGGACGATCTGCACCGCCTGGCCGAGGAGTTCACGGCCCGGTACGGGTCCCTGCACCTGCTGGTCAACAACGCCGGCTCCCACTTCCGGCGGCGGACGGTCAACGCCGACGGGATCGAGATGCACATCGCCGTCGACTATCTCGCCGCCTTCACGCTGACGCAGCTGCTGCTCGGACCGCTGCGGGCCGGTACCCCGTCCCGGGTGGTCAACGTCGTGTCGATGGCCCTGGAGGACACCCGGATGGTCAGGCTCGGCGGCCGGCCCCGGCCGCCCCGCATCGACCCGGACCTGGACGACCTGCGGCAGCTCAATCCGGCGGCGGGCTGGAAGCCGCTCGAAGCCTATGCCCGGGCCAAGATGCTCACCCTGATGAGCGGCTACCACCTCGCGGAACTGCTGCGCGAATCCGGTGTCACGGTCAACGCGGTCCACCCCGGCCTGGTCGACACCGGCATCATCGACGACATCGCGCCCCCGGTCCTCAAACCTCTGCTGCCGCTGACCCGCCGCAGTCTCCTCACGCCCGAGCAGGGCGCCGCCGCCACCTTGAGGGCGGCCACCGCACCGGAACTGGCCGGGACGACGGGCCGCTACTTCTTTCTGGAAACAGACACCCCCTCCCCGGACTCGTCCTACGACACCGACCTGCAACGGCGCATCTGGGACGTGAGCGCCGCCCACATCGCCCGGCACGCCGGCAGCACCAAAGACTGAACGGCCCCGGCACTTCTGGGCGGCCCGGTCGCCCCTGCACTCGTCCCACCGTCCGATCGCAACAGCGTTGCGCCCACCAGGAGATGCGAGATCCCATGAGCTTCAAGCCCACCGCCGCCGGCACCTACGGCGCTCGCCGGCCCGGCGCGATGGTGCGCATGGTGAACAAGTTCACGATGCGCACCATCGTCCGCAACGGCGGCGGCAGACTGGGGAAAGTCGACGCCCTTGTGCTGACCACCGTCGGCCGCAAGAGCGGTGAACCCCGCAAGTCGCCGGTCGCCTGGTTCCCCGGGGAGGACGGCGCCTGGCTGATCGTGGCGTCCGCCAACGGCGCGGCGCGTCACCCCGCGTGGTACCTCAACCTGGCCGCCCGTCCCGACGAGGCCACCATTGAGTCGGGCGGCCGCACGACCGAGGTCACCGCCGAACAACTCGATGGCGAGGAACGCGAGGCGGCGTGGCGGCGGATCGTCGCCGCGCAGGCGCAGTACGCCCGCTACGCGAGCAGGACCGATCGTGAGCTGCCGGTCATCCGGCTGACGCCCCGGTCCGGCTGACGGGTCGTCAGTGATTGTTGCCGGTCGCCGGAACGCGCAGGGCGTCGACGGTGAGGTCGAGGAGGCGTGACGCCCGTGCATCGGTGTACTCGGCGGGGTGGACCTTTCCGCGCCCCGTGCGCGGGATCGCCCGCCGCCGCGGGCCGCGCGGGAAGCCCCGGTGGTCCTCAGGCGCGCGGTACGGCGACCCGGCTCACGGGCGCGGCCAGGGCCGTCCGTCGAGGCGCTCGATGTCGCTGTTGAAGCGCCTCAAGTAGGAGGCGAAGGCGGCGATGTCCTCGTCCGGCCAGTCGGCCATGACCTTGCCCAGGCCGCCGATGATGCTGTCGCGCTCCTCGTCCAGCATCCGGGCGCCCTTGTCGGTGATGCGGAACTTCCGGGCCATCCCGCCCTCGGGGTCGGGGATGCGCTCCACGAGGCCCGCGCGCATCGCGGCGGCCGTCTGCCGGTTGAGGGTGGACGCGTCGAGCGCGAAGGCGTCGCTCAGCTCGCCGATCGACATGGGCCCCTGGACCCGGATGCGGCTGAGCAGGATGTAGGCGCTGCGCTCCAGGGAGCTGTCCCTGTGGCGCAGGAGTTCGTGCCGGCTGAGCAGCATCTGCTCGTACTCGACCTCGTGGGTGGGCCTGCCCATGTGCTTCAGCCTCCTGCCGTTCGCCGGGCCGCCGGTGTGCTGGTTCGGGGCCCGCTTCCATCATCTCACAGTGCATGCACCAGCCACATCATGTGCGCGATGCACTTCCTATGTACGATGCATGCTGAGAGGGTTCGAACGTCGTGCGAGGAGTGCCGTCATGAATGCCCCACAACCCACAGCCCGCGCGGGCGGCGTGGTCGCCACGCTGGCACTGGCCGGCATCACGGCCGCGATCATGCAGACCCTGGTCACCCCACTCCTTGCCGAGCTGCCGCAGATCCTGCACACCTCGGGCTCGAACGCCGCCTGGGTGATCACCGCCACCCTGCTCGTGGCGGCCGTCTGCGTCCCGGTCTTCGGCCGTCTCGGCGACCTGGTCGGCAAGCGGCGCATGCTGCTGGTGTGCTCGGTGCCGCTGGTGGCGGGCTCGGTGGTGTGCGCGCTGTCCTCGTCCGTCGTCCCGATGATCGTCGGGCGCGGCCTGCAGGGCATGGGCATGGGCATGGTGCCGCTCGGCATCGCCCTGCTCCGGGACGTCGTCCCCGCGGAGAAGCTCAGCTCGTCCATCGCCCTGGTCAGCGCCTCCATGGGCATCGGCGGTGGCCTCGGCCTGCCGATCGCCGCCGCCATCGCCCAGTACGCGGACTGGCGTGTGCTCTTCTGGGGCTCCGCGGGCCTGGCCGCCGTCGTCGCGGTGCTGATCTTCTTCTTCATCCCCGACGTCCCCGCCGGTGCCAAGGGCCAGCGCTTCGACCTCCCCGGCGCCATCGGCCTGGGCGTGGGCCTGGTCTGCCTGCTGCTGTCGGTGTCCAAGGGCGCCGACTGGGGCTGGGGCTCGGCCACCACCCTCGGCCTGCTCGCCGCCGCCGTCGTCGTGCTGCTCGGCTGGGGCTGGTGGGAGCTGCGCACCCGCGACCCGCTGGTCGATCTGCGGACCACGGCCCGCCCGCGCGTGCTGCTGACCAACGTCGCGTCGGTCTTCGTCGGCTTCGGCATGTACGCCGGCATGCTCGTCATCCCGCAGCTGCTGCAGTTCCCCAAGGCGACCGGCTACGGTCTCGGCCAGTCGATGCTCGCGGCCGGTATGTGGCTGCTGCCCGGCGGCATCATGATGATGATCGTCTCGCCGCTCGGCGGGAAGCTGACCAATGCCCGCGGGCCCAAGTTCACCCTGATCAGCGGCGCGTTGGTGCTCGCCGCGGGCTACGGGCTGTCCCTGATGCTGACGGGCACCGCGTGGGGCCTCATGATCGCCATCATGGTCATCAACAGCGGTGTGGGCCTGGCCTACGGCTCGATGCCCGCCCTGATCATGAGCTCGGTCCCGATCTCCGAGACCGCGGCCGCCAACGGCTTCAACGCCCTGATGCGCTCGCTGGGCACCTCGGTGGGTGCCGCCGTGATCGGCGTGGTCCTCTCCCAGCTGACCACGACCGCGGGCGGCTTCACCTTCACCTCCGAGAACGGCTTCCGCACCGGTCTGGTGATCGGCTGCGGCATCGCCCTCGTCTCCGCCCTCATCGCCGTCGCCATCCCGGCCGCCCGCAGCGCCTCCGCCGGGGCGGACGCCGCGCCGGCCCCGGCTCCGCAGGCCGCCCTCGAGTCCTGAACCGCAGTACGGCACGGTTCCGTCCGTCCGCCGCGCGTCCACGCCGCGGCGGGCGGCGCCGCCTGTTCATCCGACCGGGAGCAGTCCTTCTCCCGGCTCGTACCGAAGGCCCACGTGGTACACGGTGGGCGGGCACTGCGGCCCGTTGGGCTGGTACCTCTTCAACGTGACCTGGGTGCGCTCGTCAACGGTGGGCGACGACTGAGCGGACGCGCCGCCGGGCCCCCCGGTGAGCCGTACGGTCACGCTCCGGGCGCCCACGGAGTCGGGCAGCCGCACCATGAGGTCGCGGGCCCCCGGTTCGCCGGTGACGCAGGACGCGCCCACGCAGAGCCGGTACCGCAGGGCGGGGTTCGTGTCGAGCAGGACCGAGACTCCGGACAGTGCCCCCATCGCGGTGCAGGGACGTTCGTCCGCGCCCAACTGCCCGCAGCCCGCCACTGCCATGAGCGGCAGCGCGGCCGCGACCTGCACCAAGTGCCTTCTTCGCATGGCCCTTCGACGTGCACCAGGGCCCGGCGGTTCCCGGCGGTTCCCGCAGGCGGGGACGACCGACAGCCGCTGGAACCCGGCGACGGTGAGCACGGAGCGGTGCAGCACCGGGTCGAGTGGAAGACTTCGATGCAGGCCACCACACGGCTCAGCGACATGCCGACACCCTAGGGGAGTGGTCGTGCGCGAAGGGCCGGCGAACTCCCCGACGGCGTGCGGGACTACGCGGCGCAGGCCCGCTGCTCGGCCTCTTTGGCCGCCGCTTCCAGATGTGCGGTGAGCCCGCATTCGAGGCCGGCACCCAATGGGGACCCGCCACCATGTCGTGAGGGTGCCCCGCACCGTTCCTCCCGTGCAGACGGCGGAGAAGGGGGCTGTCACCTGCTCGGCCAGGAGCGCACGCAGGTAGCGGCCCCGGTCGGGAACAGCGGTGTCGTTGAGCAGCGTCACGGCGAAGTCCCTCTCCCGATCATCGATGATGAGCCGGTTCCCGACGCGGACGAAATCCTCACCGGTCTTCGCCTCCAGTGAGGCGACCGCGTCGCCGGGATCGGCCCCCGCCGCCAGTGCCCCCGCAGTCATCCTGGCCACGAGACCGCCCACCGGCCGGGTGTCGAACCGCAGCGTCGCGGATCCGTGGGCGGGAAGCTCGGCTTCCTGCGCGTCCGACACACCTGCCAGGACCTTCCGGTACGTGACCTTCGACCACGTGTACCCGTCGGCCGCACAACGGGGGGCGTTCGCGGCGGCCGGGGAGTGGCTGCGTGCCGCTGTGGAACGGTGTGACACCTGCGTCTGCGTGGTGCAGGACGCCAGCAGCGTGACGGCTGTCGCGGCAGTCGCCAACGGGACGAGTCTCAACGGATCTCCTTCTGCCGGCGCCCCCCTGGGCCGCCTGGCCTGCGCGAAGTGTCGCACCGGGACGTGCGGGGCCGTCGCCCGGTGGCGGGTTTTGCCGCCCGCCTCACGGGCAGCGGCCCAGTGAGAGTCCGCGGAGGTGCCGAGATGAGCACGGGAGAGAAAGTCAAGGCCCAGTGCGAGCAGGTCGTCGGAAGGATCGTGCGGAAGGGGGCGCACGCGATGCACAAGAACACCCTCGCGTCCAAGGGCGCGGCCCTGGAGGCACGGGGCAGGATGCGCAGCGCGAAGGAGAAGACCAAGGACACCTTGGGGCACTGACAGGGACCGGCAGCCGGCCGTTCAGGCGTCGTGTCCAGGGGTGTCCGGGTCCGGGTCACGCCGGGGCCAAGAGGTGCCGAGGTCCCGGCGCATGGCCGCCTGCGCCTCCTCGGCCGCCGCCAGGTAGTCGTGGACGTGCCGGCCGAAGCCCGGGTCCTCCGTACCGGCGCCGCCCCCCACGAGGTCGCGGAGGGAACGGACCTTCCAGAAGGCCTGATTGACCGGGTCCATCACCTCCCAGGGGGCGATGAGCGCGAGTTCGTAGCGCAGCGGGTACAACGTGCTGGACGCGAACACCTGATGGGCCGCCGCCCTTGCCTCGTCCGCCGGGCGTCCGGCGTGTGCGATCTCCCACAGTTGCGCGTACGCCTCCGCCAACGCGCCCATGAAGGCGGCGTACGCCTGCCGGCGCGTGTCCTGGTGGAGCGCCGCACGGTCGCGGCGCCAGCGCAGCCGATCGGCGAGAAGCGTGGCGCCGACGCCGATCGCCGCGCCGAGCAGCGTGTTCACGGGGGCCAGCCAGTCCATGGGGGGGACTTTAGGGTGAGGCCGCATCGCACCGGAAGCCACGCGTCGCCGGTCCGGGAGAATGCGCCGGTCATCACTGGTGCCGCGCGGCTGGTTCCGGAACGGGACGACGGTCAGCACGTTCGCCTCGAACCTCGCCGGCCCTGGGAGCGACCGGCCCACCGACGTGCCCCGGCAGGTCGTCGACGCCCAGCTGGGAGAAGGGGGTGTCGGATCAGGGCGATAGCGTGTCCGCGTGTCCCGAGACGACGATCTGACCGCGCGTTCGGCGGAGCCCGGCTTCTGGCCGCTGTATCTCTTCGACAGCCAGGCGACCGAAGCCTGGGAGGACGAGGAGCCGGAGGAGGAGACACTGCGGGCGGAGTTCCTGCTGGATCGGGGTCTCGGACTCAGGGTCGAGTTCGAACCGGGGATCGAGTACGTCGATCTGGCGGTCCTAGCCCCGGACTCCGCGGAGGCCAGGACCGTGGGCTGGGACGACACCGCGCACTTCCACCCGCACGTCATGCCCTGGCCCGAACTCGACCTGCTGTGCCGCGCGGTGGCCCTGCACGACCCGGCGTCGCGGTACCCGGGCCCGATCCTCGCGCTGCTGCTGCGCTTCGCCTTCCTGTCCGGGGGAGAGGACCTCGACACCGTCACGCCGCTGGTGGACGCGGCTTTCGACGCGGCTCGGCCCGCGGCGGAGGGCAGCGGCGCGGCATCCCGGGCGGGCGTGCGGGAGGAGACACGGGACTGGTTCGACCTGCGGGACCTGCGCGGCACGAGGATCGAGTGGACCGACGGGCCCGGCGGCTGCCGGACGGTGACACAGCACGGCCGCGACGGGACGCCGCTGTACTCCCTGCGGGAGCCCGCGTCGGACGAGTTCCCCTTCGCCGCGTGGTCCGGGCTGCTCGCGCGGGCGACGGAAATTCTGAACGCGGTACGGACGGACCCCGCCGTGCGCACCCCCGCAGTGGTGGACGCCCTCGGCCGCTGCACCGGGCCGGACGGACACCGGCATGTCGGCGCCCTTGCGACGGCCTTGTCCCGGGCGGGTTTCGGCCACCCCGTCCTGCTCCGTGCGCTGGCAGAGCCCGTCGCGGTGGCCGAAGCGGCATGGGCCGTGGAGACCTTGGCGGGGACGGAGCGGGGCACGGTCGTCGCGGCGTGGTGCGGAACGAGCCCTCTCGCCGGCAGCCGCTCGTGGCGGTTGTCCCTGACCCTGCCCGCCGCCGGCCGTCCGGCGCGGTTCGCGCAGGCGATCGCCGGGGAACTCTCCGCCGAACTGCGCACGTCCGGCCTGGGATGGGCCGAAGCGACCGGCAGTACCTCCGTAAAGGGCGCGAACGGTGGCTATGTGCTGCACTCCGACCAATTGGACCTCCTGATCCGGGACGACCTGCCGCGCGGCGTGCGGGTGATCTCGCGGTTGCTGCACGGGCATCAGGCGGCGGGGACGGCCGAACTCAAGCATCTGGAGAAGCCGTACGAGCGGATCCCGCTTCTCGACCCGTCGACCTGACGGCGGCGCGGTTCGGCTCTGCCTTCGTCCACGTGCGCGAGGGGCTGACCCCCTGTGGTTCCCCGAAACGGCGGCGTGGCGTTCTTGCGTGTTTCCAGCCGAATTTTTCGTTCGTGGAGCGATGTATTGCCGACGGCTCATCGCGTCGTTACGCTCCCCGGCGCCAGGCCTCCCGTCCGGCGTGCGGCCTCACAGCCCTGTCGGGCAACGGGAGTTGACAGCCGACCGGAGGAGTCCAGATGGGTGTCACGCGCAGGGTCTTCCTGCAGGCCGCGATCGCGGCCACCGCCGCGGGCGGGATCGGGGCCGCGCAGACGGCACTGGCCCTGCCGGCCGGAGCAGCCGGCAGTCCGCCGGGCGACGTGGTCGGCAAGATCACGGTGGGCTACCAGGGCTGGTTCGCCTGCGGCGGCGACAGCGCGCCGATCAACGGCTGGTGGCACTGGAGCCAGGACTGGGGCCGTCCGCCGTCCACGACCAACAAGGCCGTCACCTGCTGGCCCGACATGCGCGAGTACACCCGCACCTACCCGACGGCGTTCGGGAACCTGGGCAACGGGCAGCCGGCGACGCTGTTCTCCTCGTACGACCAGCAGACCGTGGACTTGCACTTCTCCTGGATGCAGCAGAACGCCATCGACACCGCGGCGCTCCAGCGCTTCAACCCCAACGGTGGCGAGGGCGCCACCCGCGACCAGATGGCAGCCAAGGTCCGCGGCGCCGCCGAGTCGCACGGGGTGAAGTTCTACGTCATGTACGACGTCTCCAACTGGTGGAACATGCAGTCCGAGATCAAGACGGACTGGACCACCAAGATGGCGGCGCACACCTCCTCACCGGCCTACGCGCGCCAGAACGGCAAGCCGGTGGTGTGCATCTGGGGCTTCGGCTTCAACGACGACAACCACCCGTTCCCGGCGGCCGCCTGCCTGGACGTGATCAACTGGTTCAAGGCGCAGGGCTGTTACGTCATCGGCGGAGTGCCGCGCGAGTGGCGGACGGGCGGCGCGGGCACCAGGACCGGCTACTCGGACGTCTACCACGCCTTCCACATGATCTCGCCGTGGATGGTCGGCGCCATCGGCAACGCCGCCGAGTCCGACAACGCCTACGCCACCTACACCGTCGGCGACGAGGCGGACTGCGTCGCGCACGGCATCGACTACCAGCCGTGCGTGCTGCCCGGCGACGTCTCGGGGCGGCAGCGGGCGCACGGCGACTTCATGTGGCGGCAGTTCTACAACATGTGCCGGGCCGGCGTGCAGGGCATCTACATCTCGATGTTCGACGAGTACAACGAAGGCAACCAGATCGCCAAGACCGCCGAGACCCAGGCCTCGGTGCCCACCGGGTCCGGATTCCTCGCCCTCGACGAGGACGGCACCTTCTGCTCCTCCGACTACTACCTCCGGCTGACCGGCGACGGCGGCCGGATGCTCAAGGGCCAGATCGCCCTGACCTCCGTCCGGCCCACCCCGCCGGTGGCCGGCGGCGACACCACCCCGCCCTCGGCGCCGGGGTCACTGCGGGTCACCGGCCACAGCGACACCACCGTCGCGCTGGCCTGGAGCGCCGCCGGCGACAACGTCGGGGTCACCGGCTACCGGATCATGCAGGTCAGCGGCTCCACACGCACCCAGGTCGGCACCGCGACCGGGACCTCCTTCACCGTCACCGGCCTGAGCCCGTCCACCGCCTGCACCTTCGACGTGGTCGCTGCCGACGCGGCCGGCAACGTCTCCCAGCCCTCGAACCAGGTCTCCGTCACCACCGACGCCGGCTCCGGCACCACCGACCTGGCGCTGGGCAAGCCCACGTCGGAGAGCAGCCACACCCAGGTGTACGGATCGGGCAACGCCACCGACGGCGACCTCGGCACCTACTGGGAGAGCGCGAACAACGCCTTCCCGCAGTGGCTCCAGGTGGACCTCCAGGCCGCCACCGCCGTCCGCCGGCTGGTCCTGCACCTGCCGCCCTCCACCGCCTGGGGCACGCGCACCCAGACCCTGTCGGTGCTGGGCAGCACCGACGGGGGCGTTTTCACCACCCTGCTGGCGTCGGCCAACTGCACCTTCGACCCGGCGACGGGCAACGCCGTGACCCTCACCCTGCCCGCCACCGTCACCACGCGCTACGTGCGGCTGAACTTCACCGCCAACACCGGCTGGCCGGCCGGCCAGTGCTCGGCGCTCCAGGTCTTCGGCGCCTGACCGCCCGCGGCCGGCCCGGGGACGCGCATCGTCCCCGGACCGGCTCCGGGTGACGGGCTACCGCGCCGGGCGCTCCGTGACCGTGTGCGTGCCGGTCGCGATGCCGTCCGGCACGCACAAAGCCGCCGTCGAGCCGGACGCCACGGGTTCTGCGCCGCCGGTCTGCGTCGTGCGGGCCGTGCGGGCCGTGCGGGGTGAAGCGAACGCTTCCATCGGGTCCGCCGGGACGGCCGGGCCCCGGGTCGGGGTGGCGCCTACAGGCGTAGACTCGCGGTGGGAAATCCGGGGAACGGCGGTCCGGCACCGACCGTGATCCGCTTCCTGACCTGCCCCGGAGCTCTCGCCGACCAGCGCTCCTGGACCGGTGACGTCCGCGGCACGGCCTCCCCGCCGGCGCGGCCGGCACCCGACAGGGAGCCGGCACCCCCGGCCCGGACCGGCGGCCCGCGGGCGGGTCCCACAGCACTTCCCCGGTGTGCACGGGCTCTGCCGGACCCGGTGTCCACACCGCGCACGGCCCGGAGGCATCGGATGAACCACAAGCGCCCTGGAGCGGGTCCGCTCACCGTGACCGTGTTCGTCTTCCCGGGCGTGCGGCTGCTCGACGTGACCGGCCCCGTCGAGGTCTTCACGACCGCGAACGACTTCGGCGGACGCTACAAGGTGCGGATCGTCTCCGAGGACGGCGCGGACGTGGTCACCGCCTCCGGCACCCGCGTCGGTGCCGACCTGTCGGTCGACGACCTGGGGGAGCCCAGCGACGTCCTGGTGATCCCGGGCGGTCCGGAGTGGGAGAAGCTGGTCAAGGACGACGGTTTCCTGGACGTCGTCCGGCGTCTGAACGAGAACAGCCGGTGCACGGCGTCGGTGTGCACGGGGGCGTTCCTGCTCGCCGCGGCCGGCCTCCTGGACGGCCGCCGCGCCGCGACGCACTGGCGCTACTCGCAGCAACTGGCCCTGCGCTTCCCGTCCGTGGAGGTCGTCCCCGACGCCATCTTCGTCCGGGACGGGCACGTGATGACCTCGGCGGGTGTCACGGCCGGGATCGACCTGGCCCTGGCCGTCGTCGAGGAGTACCACGGCGCGGACGTCGCCCGGGCGACGGCCAAGGACATGGTCGTCTTCATGCAGCGACCGGGCGGCCAGTCCCAGTTCAGCGCCCGGTGCCAGGCCCCGCACACCCAACAGGACACGCTCCGCCGTGTCCTGGACGCGGTCGCCCAGGAGCCCGGGGGCAACCACACACTGACCGCCATGGCCCGCAGGGCAGGGGTCAGCGTCCGCCACGTGACCCGGCTCTTCTACGAAGAGGTGGGCACCACGCCGGCCCGCTACGTGGAGCAGATCAGGCTGGAAGCCGCCCAGGGGCTGCTGGAACGCAGTGACGACTCCATGGCGGTCGTGGCCCGCCGCACGGGCTTCGGCTCGCCCGAGTCGCTCCGCAGAGCGTTCGCCCGGCACCTGGGTGTGACGCCCGGCGTGTACCGCGCCCGCTTCCGGACGACCGGCGAGGGCCCGGGCCCCGTGACCGGCTGAGGCCGGGCAGAGCACTGCCGCACACACCGCCCCGCACGCCGTGACGCGTGACCGGGGCCGCTGACGCATGCCCGTATGCCCGTATGCCCGCATGACGGCACGTTACGGCGGCGCGGCACTGTGAGCCGGATGTGCGCCCCTGCTGTCCTTATCTGCGGCCAGCACTCGCGGTCCCCGCTGAGTTGAAGCAAGGAGGAAACACACCCGAGGACCGGGACCGGTCCGAAGCGTCGCCCCGTACAGCGGTGTCCGAGGCGCGCGACGCCGGTCCGGCCGAGCAGAAGGCGATCAGCGATGATGGCGAGCAGTCCGACTCCCGTACCCGATCCGCGCAGATGGCGCGCGCTCGCCGTCATCTGCCTGGTGCAGGTGATGCTGCTGCTCGACGTGACCGTGGTCAACGTCGCGCTCCCGCCGATCCAGCGGGACCTCGGCCTCACGACCAGCGGCCTGGCCTGGGTGGTCAACGGCTACACCGTCACCTACGGCGGACTGCTGATGCTCGGCGGCCGCCTGGGCGATCTGCTCGGCCGCAGGCGGCTGTTCCTCGTCGGCCTGGCGGTGTTCGCGCTCTCGTCGGCGGCCGCCGGACTGGCCCAGCAGGCCGGTGTGCTGGTCGGCGCCCGCTTCGTGCAGGGCATCGGCGCGGCGCTCGTGAGCCCGGCGGCCCTGTCCCTGGTGACGCTGATGTTCAGCGAGCGGCAGGAACGGGCCCGGGCCATGGCCATCTGGAGCGGCCTGGCCGGAGTCGGCGTGGCGCTGGGTGTCGTGCTGTCGGGCATCCTGACCGACATCGCCTCGTGGCGGTGGATCTTCTTCATCAACCTTCCCGTCGCCGCCTTCGCGTATCTCGTCACGCCCCGGCTCGTCTCCGAGAGCCGGGCCGCGGCGCGGCGCGGCCGACCCGACGTCCCCGGCGCCGTCCTGGTCACCCTCGGCCTGCTCCTGGTGGTGTTCGGGCTGCTGGAGAAGGCCGGCCACGCCTGGCTCTCGCCCGCCGTCCTCGGCTCCGTGGGGGTCGGAGTGCTGCTCCTGATCGGGTTCTTCCTGGTGGAGGCCCGGGCGGCCGCGCCGCTGGTACCCCTGGCGTTCCTGCGCTCGCGCAACCGGAGCATCGCCAACGTGGTGCGCATCTGCTACTACGTCGGCTTCGCCACGTTCTTCTTCTCGCTGAGCCTGTACGTGCAGCACACGCTGCGCTTCACCCCGCTGGCCACCGGATTCGCCTTCGTCCCCTTCGGGCTGGTCATCCTGTTCAGCGCGACGGTGCTCGCACCGCGCCTGCTCCGCCGTTACGGGCTGCGGGTCCTCAACGGGGGAGGACTCGCGATCTCCACGGCCGGCTACCTCCTCCTCGCCGGACTGGGCGCGCACGGCAGCTACGTGGCCGATGTGCTGCCGGGAATGGTCCTCGTACCCCTCGGCGGCGGCCTGGTCCTCGTCGGGTCCACCGTCGCCGGGGTGGACGGCGCCACGGGTGAGGACGCGGGCATCGCCACCAGCATGAACAACGCGTCCATGCAGATCGGCAGCGCCCTCGGGCTGGCCGCCCTGGTCTCGGTGGGCACCAGCCACGCCACCGCGCTGCGGCACGCGGGCCTCGACCCGGCGACCGCCACAGTACGCGGCTACGCCCTCAGTTTCGCCGTCGCCGCCTGCCTGACGGCCTTCGGCGCGGTACTGGGCTTCCTCGGCATCCGCCGCACGGCGGCCGAGGCGCCGGCGGTGCCCCGCGAGCCCCGGCAACGCGTGGCCTGAGCGGCCCCCGGCACCGCCCACCTGACTGCTGGAAGGGAATCATGGACCACATCCCCGACAACGGCGCCGACTTCACCACCCCCGTCGACTGCGAGGAATGGGACGTCGCGTACTGCCCGCCGCCCGAACCCCCGCCGGGCACGCCGTACGGCGCGGAAGTGGTGTGCGTCGTCGGCGACCGGGTCCTGCTGGTCAGTGAGGACGGGCAGCGGTGGCGCCTGCCCAGCGGCTGTGCCGCACCGCACGAAAAGTGCCGAGCCACGGTGCGCCGGAAGGTCCGTGAGGAGGCCTGCGCCGCGGTGATGGAGAGCCGGCTCCTCGGGTTCGGCCGGAGCGTGTGCGTCCGGGGGCCGCAGGAGGGGCTGGTGCTGATCCGGTCGATGTGGCGGGCGGAGGTGCGACTCGCCCCGTGGAACCCGTGCTGCGGGACGGCCCACCGCAGGCTGCTGTCCATCGGGGAGGCCTTCCGCTCCCTCGCGGTCCCCGACGGTCTGGGCCCCTTCTACCGGAGGCTGTTCGCCCAGGCCGTCGTCTCTCGCGCGACGGTCCACCACCTCTGACCGGCGGGCCCCCCGGGCGGTTCCGGGGGGCCCGCCGCTGGGGGCCGGCCAGCCGAAGGCCCATTCCACCAGGGCCTTCGGCTCGGCGGCATGGCGTCGGGCGGAGCCCACGGCGGGGGCCAGTGCCCTCCGGACTGCCGAGGCGGAGCACCTGACGCACCGTCATCCGCTGTGGCAGGCGCGGCTGGAGGCTGTCCGCTCAGGCCGTCACCCCACTGCGGCCGTCCGCCACCTCCTCGTGGAAGTGGTCCCTGATGCCGTGCGTGCCGGTCGCCCCGGCACGGTGGACGGGCACCTCCGGGACGCGGGTCCGGGGTGCCCGTGGCCAGGGGGTCGGCCAGCCGAGCCGCTTCGATCAGGGCCTTCGGCTCGGCGGTATGACGTCGGGCGGAGCCCACGGCGTCCGGCCTGCTGACGCACCAGGGGCCTGATGGCGCGTCACCCACTCCCACTCCGGGCGCGGCCGGAGGCTGTTCGCGCAGGTCGCCGTGCCGCCCCTGATGTCGTGTGCCCCTGGTCGTCCGGGACGGCCGGCGTCCGGCCTGCTGCCACAGCGCACTTGACGGTCCGTCATCCACTCCGAGGCGCGGCCGGGGCTGTTCGCGCAGGCGGTCGCCATGCGCGCGGGTGTCCACCGCCTCTGGCCGGTGCCGTGTGCGCTGGTCGCGCGGCACGGCGGACGGGCACCTCCCGGACGGGGGTCCGGGGGGTGCCCGTTTCAGGGGGTCGGTCAGGCGAAGGCAGCTTCGATCAGGGCCTTCTGCTCGGCGGCATGGCGTCGGGCGGAGCCCACGGCGGGGGCCGGGGCCTCCGGCCTGCTGACGCAACGGGCCTGACGGCCCGTCACACGCTCCAGGCGCGGCGCGACGAAGGACCACGCCCCCTGGTTCTCCGGTTCCTCCTGCACCCACCGCACCTCCGCACCGGCCGGGAAGCGCGCGAGTTCGGCCCCGAGCTCCTCCTCCGGGAAGGGGTAGAGCTGTTCCAGGCGCACGATCGCGGTGTCCGACACGCCGGCGTCCTGCCGGTGGGCGTCCAGGTCGTAGAAGACCTTGCCCGAGCACACCAGCACGCGCCTGATCCCGGCGGGGTCCGCCGTTCCGTCCGGTACGACCGCGCGGAACCCGCCCGTCGTGAACTCCGACAGCGGCGAGGTGGCCGCCTTCAGCCGCAGCATCGACTTGGGGGTGAAGACCACCAGCGGCCTCTTGCGCCCGTCGAGCGCCTGCTGCCGCAGCAGATGGAAGTAGTTGCCCGGCAGTGAGGGCATGGCGACGGTCATGTTCCCCCGCGCGCACAGCTGGAGGAACCGCTCGATCCTGGCCGAGGAGTGGTCCGGCCCCTGTCCTTCCAGGCCGTGCGGCAGCAGCAGCGTCACTCCTGAGCGCTGCCCCCACTTCTCCTCGGACGAGGCGATGTACTCGTCGACGACGGTCTGGGCGCCGTTGGCGAAGTCGCCGAACTGGGCCTCCCACAGCACCAGGGTCCCGGGCCGGGCCACCGAGTAGCCGTACTCGAAGGCCAGCGCCGCCAGTTCGGACAGCATGGAGTCGTAGGGCGTGAAGGACGCCGGCGCGCCGAGCGAGCTCAACGGGGTGTGCTCCGCGCCGGTGCGCCGGTCGGTGAGGACCGCGTGGCGCTGGCCGAAGGTCCCGCGCCGGGAATCCTGTCCCGACAGCCGCACCGGAATCCCGTCCAGCAGCAGGGAGCCGAGGGCCAGCGTCTCGGCCGTGGCCCAGTCGACCGTTCCCGCGTCCAGCGTCGCGGCGCGCCGCCGGAGCTGCGGCAGGACGCGCGGGTGCACGGTGAAGCCCTGCGGCAGGCCGGTCTGGGACGCGATGACCCGGCGGGCCGTGGCCTCCGCGATGGCCGTGACCGGCCTTGGGGCGGTCGCCTCCGTGACAGCCGGGGGGCCGGCGGGCCGCACCGCCGCGTGGGTCTCGGTGAACGCCTGCTCCAGACGCGCCCGGTAGTCCCGCAGCGCGCCCTCCGCCTGCCGTTCCCCGATGTCCCCGCGGCGGACCAGCGCCTCGGCGTAGAGCCGGCGCACCGAGGGCCTGGCGTCGATGCGGTCGTACATCCCCGGCAGGGTGATGGAGGGGTCGTCGACCTCGCTGTGCCCGTTGCGCCGGTAGCAGACCAGGTCGACGACGACGTCCTTGTGGAAGGTCCGGCGGTAGTCGAAGGCCAGGCGCGCGACCCGGACGACGGCCTCGGGGTCGTCCCCGTTCACGTGCAGGACCGGGGCCTCGACCGACCTGGCGACATCGGTCGCGTAGGTGCCGGAGCGGCCGCCGGCGGGCGAGGTCGTGAAGCCGACCTGGTTGTTGATGACGACGTGAACGGTCCCGCCGGTGCGGTACCCCGGCAGCTGCGACATGTTGAGCGTCTCGGAGACCACGCCCTGCCCGGCGAACGCGGCGTCGCCGTGGATGACGACCGGCAGCACCGACAGGCCCTCGCCCGCGTCCGCGGCCAGCTCCTGCCTGGCGCGCACGACGCCCTGCGCGACCGGCGTCACGATCTCCAGGTGCGAGGGGTTGGCCACGACGGACACGGCGATCGCGCCGCCGTCCAAGGCACGGTAGGTGCCTTCCGCGCCGAGGTGGTACTTCACGTCGCCGGAGCCCTGGACCGACCGGATGTCCCCCGCGTCCTCGAACTCGTGGAAGATCTCCCCGTAGGACTTGCCGACGATGTTGGCGAGGACGTTGAGCCGGCCCCGGTGCGCCATGCCGATGACGGCTTCTCCCACGCCGTGCTCGATCGAGCGGTGCAGCAGGGCGTCGAGGAGCACGATCGCCGACTCGCCGCCCTCCAGCGAGTACCGCTTCTGGCCCACGTACTTGGTCTGCAGGAACGTCTCGAAGGCCTCCGCGGCCCCCAACCGGTAGAGGATCTGGAGCTGTTCGGCGCGGTCCGGCACCGGCTGCGGCGACTCGGCCCGCCGCTGGATCCAGCGGCGCTCCTCCGCGGCCTCGATGTGCATGTACTCGGCGCCGACGGAGCGGCAGTACGACTCCCGCAGGGCGTCCAGCACATGACGAAGGGTCATCGAGTCACGGCCGGCGAAGCCGTCGACGACGAACTCCCTGTCCAGGTCCTCGTTCCCGAGCCCGAACGCCGTGATGTCCAGCTCGGGACGGACGTCCGCGGGCTCGGCCGAGAGCGGGTCGGTGTCGGCCACCAGGTGACCGCGCACCCGGTACGCGTCGATCAGCGCGGCGACGCGAACCGCCTTGAGCGCCGCGTCGCCCGCGCTGTCCGGCACGGTGGTCGTCGCCGCGTGGCGCTCCTGCCGGCCGATCGCGGCGGCCGGAACGGAGAAGAAGTCCCGCCACGTCCGGTCGACCGAGGCCGGGTCCTCCAGGTAGCGCTTGTACTGCTCGTCCACGAGCCATTCGTTGAGCCCGAATTCCAGCCCGCGGAGCGCCGGCTCCCCGGCGTGTGACTGCGACACCATTGGGTGGTCGCCTTCTTTCCTCACTCGGAGCGTGCGATGGTGGACGCGGCCGGTCTCCTCGGCCGTTCCCCATGGCGTCCGAGGTCCTCGGTTCCGCTGCTCGTCGTTGAGGCGAACCCATCCGCCGTGTCGCGCAATCGACCGTACGGCGACACGGCGCGGGAAGAGAGAGCCGGACGTGCCACAACGGCGGCACATCAGGACATCGCCCGGGCCCCCGCCGGGAAGGAAACCGCCGGTGTCCACGACGGCCCGCCGTACGGCACCCGCCGCCGTGTCCTGAACTGAGGCTGTCGTGGCACACGCTGTTGTGCACCGTGCACGGGACACCGCCATAACCTCCTAAGGCCGGCGAGCCGACGGGCCGACGACTCGGCTCCGCCCCGTGCGCCGCTACCGCGTGGGCCCGCGCCGCCGGCCGACCACCGACGGTGCCCCACGACGAGGAAAGAGGCGTACTGCGCTGTGCCGCCCCATTCGAGCAGCGACCGAGCCGTCCCGACCACGGACGGAGCCGGCCCGAGACGCCCCGTCCACGCCCGTGCCCGCCGGCCCAGAACGGGCAGAGGCGGGCCCTCACCGCTCGTCCCCGGCTGGTTCGCGGCCGTCATGGGCACCGGGATCGTCGCCAACGCGGCGGCCACCCTGCCGCGCGGCTTCCCCGGGCTGCGGGACGCCGCGACGGTGGTCTGGGTGGGGGCCGCGCTGCTGCTCGTCGTACTCGCCGCCGGATACGTCCGGCAGCGGGCCCTGCGGCACCATGCCGCCGACCCGGCGCTGTCGCAGTTCTTCGGTGCGCCGCCCATGGCCCTGCTGATCGTGGGCGCGGGAACGCTGCTGCTCGGCCGGCGGATCATCGGGCCGCGGGCGGCGCTGGACGCGGACTGGGTGCTGTGG
This sequence comes from Streptomyces sp. NPDC088733, assembly GCF_044751185.1. Classification (NCBI taxonomy): domain Bacteria; kingdom Bacillati; phylum Actinomycetota; class Actinomycetes; order Kitasatosporales; family Streptomycetaceae; genus Streptomyces; species Streptomyces sp. NPDC088733. Next base: position 66,114 of record NZ_JBIVLH010000004.1, on the reverse strand, counting down.
TCGGCCGGCACCGCGCTCGGCCTCGTGACGGCCTGCACCGTGCCGTACCTGATGGTCACGCGGCACCGCTACGCCCCGGACGCCGCGTTCGGGGGCTGGCTCATGCCCATCGTGCCGCCGATGGTGTCGGCCGCGACAGGGGCGCTGCTCGTCCCGCACGCCCCGGCGGGCCAGCCGCGACTGACCCTGCTGCTGGCCTGCTACGCGATGGTCGGGCTGAGCCTGGTGGCGATACTGCTCGTGCTCGCCATGGTGTACAGCCGCCTGGTGCACCACGAGGCCCCCACCGGGGCGGTGGTGCCCACGGTGTGGATCGGCGTGGGGGCGCTGGGGCAGTCGGTGACCGCGCTGGGCGCCCTGGCGACGGCGGCACCGAGCGCACTCCCGGCGCCCTCCGCGCGGGGCGCTGCCGTCCTCGCGCTGTTCGGCGGCCTCGGCGTGTGGGGCTTCGCCATGCTGTGGCTGGTGCTCGCGTCGGCGCTGACCGTACGGGAGGTCCGGGCGGGCCTGCCCTTCGCACCCACCTGGTGGTCCTTCATCTTCCCCCTGGGCGCGTGCGTCACCGGTACCGGCGCCCTCGCCGTCCGCACCGGCTCCCAGGTGTTCGTGTGGAGCGCCGTCGGCTTCTATGTGCTGCTCGTCGCCGCCTGGGCCGTGGTGGCGTGGCGCTCCCTGCACCACGCCGCGGGACATGCCTTCCGGCCGGGAGGCCGGCGGTAGGCCCTCGTGCCGGCGGGCGGCACAGGCTGTGGCGCGCGTCACATCGCCCTCGTGTCACGGAGCGGGCGGCTGCCTCCATCTGGTGGTGGTCGGCAGCGGGCCGAGTAAGCCGAGTAAGCCGAGTAAGCCGAGGAAGAGGCAGGCGAAGCGATGAGCGCACAGCAGGAAGCCGGAAGGGCGGGCGTCCACCGTGTTGTGGTCCTGGGAGCGGGTTACGCGGGCATGGCCGCGGCCGTCCAGCTCGCGGCCAGGACCGGCCGGCACGCGGACGTGCAGGTGACCCTGGTCAACGCGCAGGAGCGGTTCACCGAGCGCATGCGGCTGCACATGACGGCCACCGGGCAGCCGGTCGCCGAGCGGAGCGTCCCGGAGCTGCTGGCCGGCACGGGTGCGAGGTTCGTGCGCGGCTGGGTGACGGCGGTGGACGCGGACGCGCGGACGGTACGGGTCGACGACGCGTCGGTCCTGCACTACGACACGCTCGTCTACGCGCTGGGCAGCGTGGCCGACACGGCGTCGGTGCCGGGGGTCGCGGACCACGCGTACACCCTGAACAGCTCGATGGACGCCGAGGCGCTGGCCGGCCGGCTGTCGCGGCTCGGCCACGGCACGGTGGTGGTCGCCGGGACCGGGCTGACCGGCGTCGAATCGGCCGCGGAGATCGCCGAGCGGCACCCCGGGCTCAAGGTCGTCCTCCTGGGCCGGACCGAGCCCGGTGCCTCCCTGGGCCCGAAGGCCGGGGCGTATCTGCGGGCCGCGCTCGACCGGCTGGGCGTCGAAGTGCGCAGCGGGGTCCAGGTGGCGGAAGTGCTGCCCGGCGCCGTCGGGCTGACGGGCGGTGAGTCCGTCGCCGCCGACGCGGTCGTCTGGGCCAGTGGTACCCGCGTGTCACCGCTGGCGGCCGCCGCCGGACTGACCGTCGACGAACGCGGCCGTGTCGTCACCGACGCCGCGCTGCGCTCGCTGTCGCACCCGACCGTCTACGCGGTGGGCGACGCGGCCGCGATCCGCCAGGGCTACGGCGTCATGCACGGCACCTGCCAGGGCGGCATGCCGACCGGGGTGCACGCCGCGGTCTCGATCGTCCGCGCCCTGCGGGGCAAGCGGCCGAGGCCGTTCCGCTTCGGCTACTACCACACACCGGTGAGCCTGGGACGGCACGACGCGGTCGTGCAGTTCACCCGGCCCGACGACAGCCCGCGACGTGTTCATCTGACCGGCCGTGCAGCCACCTGGTACAAGGAGACGGTGACCGCCTCGCCCTGGCCGACCTTCGGCCGTATGAAGAAGATGCCGGCCTCGGGAGCGTTCTGGCCCCGCGGCGGACGGTTCTCCCGCATACCGAAGGTACGGTGAGCCGCATGCCCGCGGACCTCGATCAGCAGGTGTTCCACCGCCATCGCAGCCTGCTCTTCTCCGTGGCCTACCGCTTCCTCGGTACCGCGGCCGACGCCGAGGACGCCGTCCAGGACGCCTGGATCAAGTGGTCGGCCGCCGACCGCTCGCAAGTGGCCGACCCCAAGGCGTACCTGACCCGGATCGTGTCGAACCTGGCGCTGGAAAGGCTGCGCTCCTCGCGGCACAAGCGGGAGACGTATGTCGGCCCGTGGCTTCCGGAGCCCATCCTCACCAGCCGTGACACCGCCGAAGTCGTCGTGGACGCCGAGTCGGTGTCGATGGCGATGCTGGTGGTACTGGAGACCCTGAGCCCGCTCGAACGCGCGGTGTTCGTGCTGAAGGAGGTCTTCGACTTCAGCCACGCCGACATCGCGGAGGCCCTGGAGCGCTCCGAGACGGCCGTGCGGCAGGCCGCGCACCGCGCTCGTGGACATGTGCGGGCCCGGCGGCCGCGCTTCACCGCCGACCGGTCCCGGCAACGCGAGGTGACCGAGCGGTTCTTCGCCGCCGCGACCGGTGGTGACGTCAACGCGCTGATGGAACTGCTGTCCCCGGACGTCACCTTGTGGACCGACGGAGGCGGCAAGGTGCGCCAGGCCCTGAAACCGGTCGTGGGCGCGTGGACGGTCGCCTCGTGGTTCGCGGCCATGGGCACCGTCAGCTACCAGGGAATCGACCCCGCCGACATGAGGGCCGAGCTCGCCGAGATCAACGGCGGACCGGGCATGCTGTTCAGCGGACCGGACCGCGTGATCGCCACCGTCACCTTCGACTTCGACACCGAAGGCCGCGTCACCGCCATCCACAACGTGGCCAACCCGGACAAGCTCCGCGCCGTCGCGGGCGGCACCGCTCACGGGATCGGGACGCGATGAGGCCGGCGCACCGATGAGAGGACGATGATGTGCGCATGGCGCTGTCGACGGAGCTGACGGAGTTGCTGGGCCTGCGGCACCCCATTGTGCAGGCACCGATGGGCGGTTCGGCGGGGGGCGCGCTGGCCGCGGCCGTCTCCCGGGCGGGCGGACTGGGGTTGCTGGGCGGCGCGTTCGGGGACCGGGAATGGCTGGAGCGGGAGCTGCCGATCGTCGCGGCGGGCACCGACCAGCCGTGGGGCGTCGGCTTCCTGGCCTGGGCGGTGGACGCGGGAGCGGTGGAGCGGGCTCTCGAATTCCGGCCCGCGGCGGTGATGTTGTCGTTCGGCGACCCCGGCCCGTTCGCCGACCGGATCCGCCGTTCGGACGCGGTCCTGATGGTCCAGGTCACCGATCTGGACGAGGCCCGGCGGGCGGTGGACGTGGGCGCCGACGTCATCGTGGCGCAGGGGACCGAGAGCGGCGGCCACGGCGCCCGGCGCGGGCGGTCCACCCTGCCGTTCGTCCCGCTCGTGGTGGACCTCGCGGCACCCGTACCGGTCCTGGCGGCCGGCGGGATCGCGGACGGCCGGGGCGTCGCCGCGGCCCTGGCCCTGGGTGCGGCGGGGGCCCTCATCGGCACGCGCTTCCTGGCGACGACCGAGGCCCTGGCCGACCCCTCCGTCCACAAGGCCGTCGTCGAGGGACGCGGACAGGACACCGAGCGCAGCAGCGTGCTGGACCTCGCCCGCGGCGCGAGCTGGCCGACGGCGAAGTACACCGCCCGGACCCTCGGCCACCCCTATCTCGACCGCTGGCGCGGCCGGGAGGCCGAACTGGCCGGCGACCCTCGCGCCCGTCAGGAGTACCGGGACGACGTGGCACGAGGGGCGATCCCGCCCCTGCCGGTCTGGGCGGGCGAGGCCGTCGACCTCGTCACCGACCTGCCGTCCGCGTCCGACCTCGTCACCACGCTGGCCGCGCAGGCCGAGGCCGCACTGAGCAGGGCCGGACGGCTGCTGCCCGACAGCGGTCCGCAGGTGTGAACCCGCTTCACCGGAGCCACCCCCGGCGGGCCGCCTGCCATGCCAACTGCATGCGGCTCGACGCACCCGTGAGGGTCATCAGCCGCCCGATCCGGCGTTGCAGCGTGCGCAGGCTCACCCCCAGGTGCCGGGCGGCCGCCTTCTCCGTGGCGCCCTCGATGAGCAGGGTGAGTATCCGCAGATCCGCCTCGTCCGGAGCCGCGGGGGCGGCATCGGACGAGGCGCCCTCGCGGACGGCGCCCTGCCAGGGCAGCGACATCTCCCACTGGGTCTCGAAGAGGAGTCTCAGCGCGTCGAGGATCCCGCTGTCGCGGACGACGACAGCCGTCGGCGGCAGCGACTCGTCCCCCGGCGGCTCGGGAGCGAGCAGGCACAGGCCCGCGTCGCGGTCGGAGATCGCCAGGTCCACGGGTACGTGCGGGACGACGCGCGCGAGGCCGTCGAAGCGTGCCAGATGCCGTGCGACATCGCCTTCGGCGTCCCCACGGACGACGTTGCCGCCGCACAGCACGCGGTGGCGGACGTGGTGGCCGAAGCGGTGGCCGTCCGTCAGGAAGCCCTGGGACCTGACCAGCCAGACCATCTCGTGCCGGGCCCCCTCCTGGAGGAGTTCGACGCGGTGGCCGATCGCCGCGGCGCCGGTGATCCGCTCGACAGGCAGGCACGCCGTGCGGTCGGCGACGGTGTGATAGGTCGTCAACAGTGCGTCGACGGTGGCACGGGCCCGGTCCAGGGCCTCTGCCTGCTGCCGCAGCCGCGACTGGACCTCCATGACGGGCTGCGACGCGGGGCTGAACCGGGCGTCGGGCCGGCAGGTGCGGTCGGCCAGCCCTTTCGCGACCAGCGACGTCAGTGCCTCCTCCGACGCTTCGGCGGAGACGCCCGTTTCCGCTGCGACCTGGTCCACCGAGACCGTGCCGACCGTCACCAGCAGGCGGTACGCGCTCTCCTCGACCTCGAGCATGTCGTTCATCTCAGGCATCGAATCCATTTCCGGCGGAGTCGATTCGGTCGTCGCGCACGGTGGACCGATCGCTCACCACATGACGCAACGCCGCATCCGGGGGCTGACGTTGACGGGGACGGCGGCGCCGGCTCCGGTCGTGGGGAGGGTGTGGCGGGGAGCGGACGCGCAAGGCGCCACGGGTCCTTCCCGCCGCGGAGGTGCCGCAGCCGGGAATGTCGGGGACCCGCGGCCGCCGTGCGAAGTCGCGTGGCGAGTCCGCATTGGCCGTACCGGAACGTACCACTGCTTTGCGTGCGCACGCAAAACAGTGAAAGGCCGGGTGAGGAAGAGAGGGCAGGGTACTCTGCTCCGGTGACATCGGATGCGCCCCTGAACCCGGACGAGGACCGCTTCTGGCGTGCGCTGATGCGCGTCATGGTGGCACTGCCGAAGGCGTTGGACGACGACCTGCTGAAGGTCACCGGGCTGACGATGTCCGAGTACGCGGTGCTGGTGCACCTGTCCGAGGCCGCGGAGCGCGAGATGCGCATGACCGACCTGGCCGCCGCGACCGCGCTGTCCGTCAGCCGGATCTCGCGCGTGGCCGACGCGATGCAGACCCGCGGCTGGGTGGTGAAGCAGCGCGATGCCAACGACGCCCGGGGGAGCGTGGCGCGCCTGACGCCCGAAGGCCTGCGGCGGCTGCAGTCCGCGTACCCCACGAATCTGGCGAGCGCCCGCAAGCGCGTCATCGACCACCTGGAAGCGGCCACGCTCGCCGGCTTCGCCGAGCAACTCGAAACCATCGCCGCCGGACTCGACTGAACCGGCAGGGCCGTCGGCCGTCGCCGGCCGGACCGAGGGCCGCCTGTCCCACGTGGTGGGCCGGGTCGTGTGCCCGCTCGGTCCCACCGGGGCGCATGTGCACATGCACGGTGTTTCCCAGGACCCGGTTGTAGTCAACGGTGGAGTTGACGCACAGCCGCACGCCCGCACACGCGCACTGCGGGCCCGGCCCCAGTTCCGCATGCCCCCGGGGGAACGCGGTATCGCTGCAGGGGGCCTGGCTCCTAGCCTGTGGTCCATGCATCAGCCCAGAAGGCGCGACCGCCGCATTGCTCGCCGCGTGCCGCCGGAGCGGGCCCGGCGTCAGTCCTCGCAGTTCACGGCCGCGGGGGCTGATGTGGTCCTGGTCGGCTACTTCTCGGCGAAGCAGAAGGACTTCGAAGCGCTCATGGCGTCGGCAGCGGCAGAACTGACAGCGCGGGGCGCTCGGGTCGTCGTGCGGATTGTGCAGCGACGAGGCGTCTCGGCCGGCGGGGTCCAGAAGATGGGTCTGCCCTACTCGTCGCGGACTTTGCTGAGTTGCGGAAAGGTCCGCGAGGTGGCCCAGGCCTGTGATCAGGTCAATGCCGACGCAGTGGTCTTCGTCGCCTCTTTGACCGAGCGCCAGCAGCGCGTGCTGACAGCGATGCTCGGCCGCCCCGCCGTGAGCCTTTCCGGCATCCTCACCGCCGACTGACCGCTCACTCGAAGCAAGCTGTTGAAACAGACCTTAGTTCGTTGCCGAGTCGAAAGTCCGGTACAGAGCTCGATGGGCGAGCTGCTGGAACTCGTCGCCGTCGCTCAGGGCCCGGATCATCTCGGTGCAGTAATGGACGTGCTCCCCGCAGGACGTCCGGCCCTCTAACGAGCGCGCGATCAGTCCTTGGGGGGCCGGGAGTCTCAGGACCTGGAGCACGCGGGAGAAGGTGTCCGCGAGGTCGATCCCCTCACCCAGTTCGTCGAGGATCTCGCCGAGCGGGTTCGTGGGGCTCTCCCGGTGCGCCGTGCGCAGCATCCGGCAGCAGCGGTCGAGGGAATCGAGGTCCGACTGCCGGATCACGACGGGATGGAGGCGGGGCAACGGCGGGTCGCCGGATTCGCCGGGGGAGTCGTGGTCGCTCTGCCCGGAAGTGCATTCCCAGACGAGCCGGCGAAGCCGTGCCGGGAACGAGCGCAGCACTTCCCCGTAACTGGAGTACGCGGTGTCCACCACGTCGCTCTGGTGGGCGGGAATCTCGCCCCGGTACCAGAAATGCAAGGAATACAGCAGCGGTTCTTCGACGGTACGGAACTTGGACGCGAAGACGGGGTCTTCCGGTACCAGGATGTGTGACGGAATCTCCGGCTCCATTCGAACGGTGGGCCCAAGAGGTCGGGGTGAGACTGTACCGTCGCGCGGCGGAGGGTTTTCGCCCGCACCCGGTTGATTGGCGAGGCGGACCCCGCAGGCGCGATCCTGTCCCCAATGAACCTACCAATGTGTGCGTTCGCAAGCAAGTAATATGGTGAGGCGCGGGTGCAACTTGTGCCACCGTCCTGGAGAACGTTGTGACGCAGGCGCGTGCCCGTGCGCGGGGCGCACAGAGCGGGGTCACGCCCCGGCGGCGCCCGGCGGCAGCAGTTCCGTGGCGAACCTCGCGAACTGGAGCAGCGGCGCGCCCGCGAGGAGCAGTGGTGCCGGCGCGGTCAGTCCGTCCGCCCCGGCCGCGCCCGCCGCGTACACGTCGCGCACGAGGTCGGCGCCCGCTCGCACCCGCTCCGCCAGGGGCTCGTCGCCGCCCGGCGCGACGGGCAGGCGCCGCAGGTGGCTCCGTACCGCCTCGCGCTCGCGGGTCAGCAGCGCCCCGAAGTGGGAGGCGGCCGTTCCCTCCGGACGACCGGGCACGCCGTCGGGCTCCGTCAGGAGGAGCCGCCCGAAGCCGAATGCCATCCCCAGGGCGGCGGACCACGCGTAAGCCGTGTGCCGGCTGCCCAGAGCCGTGCCCTCGGCGGAACTCGTCATGCCGGTCGGTACGAACAGATCACGGACCCGGAACGCGTCGCCGGCGACGTCGTGCGTGCCCTGCGAGCGGCGCACGGCGAAGACCGGCGTGCCGCCTTTCGCCCGGACCGGCAGCGCGATCCAGCGTGCCTCCCGCGCCGCGGCCACCGGACGCCACGTTCCCGTGACCACATGACCGCCGTCGGCCGGACGGGCCGTGGGGGCGCCCTGCGGGTCGTCCCCGGCCGGCTCGGCGGCAGGCAGCGGCGCCGTCCACTGGAAACCCTCCGTGAACGCGGCCCATGCCTCGGCCGGTCCGGTGCTGCCCAGTGCCTCGTAGGCGTCGAAGACCTCGCGGAGGGCGGCATCGGGCCGCGGAAGAGGAGTCGCCCCCTCTTCTCGATCGCCGGGACGCGGGCCGGGCAGGACGGCCAAAGGGCTGTCCGCCCCGTGCACTTCGGCGGGGGCGGACTCGAGGGAGTGGCAACTCATGCTACTTATGATCACATGTGCCGGTGACCGATCAGTGGAGACAGTGTGTTCCGCTGGTCCCCGATCTGGCCAATTCCCTGAAAAATCCAGGTCAAGCGGCATGATGTGGCTGTCGTCACGTGTACCCACGCGCATCGCAGTGCGACCGGCATGTAGCACACAGTGTGCCCCGGAGATACGGGGGAGCTGTGAGGAGGCCGACAGCCGGGCGGGAGCCAGGCGGTCTGCTTAGGCTGAACGTGAGAGCCACCCGTCGGTGGTCCCGGCCGCGGAACCACCGGCGCCGGCCGTCCGCGGTCGACGCCGGCCCGCGGGCGTCCCCCGCGTGACAGGACCGAGCATGGGCAATCGCGCCGCGAGCCGTCCCCCGCCCGGCGACCAGAAGGTCGCCGGCTTCGTACTCGACCGCCACGGCCTCGTCTCCGCATGGAGCGCCGCCGCCGAGGAACTCTTCGGCTACCGCCCCTCCGAGGTCGTCGGGCGCTCGGTGGAGACTCTGTGGCCGGAGGCCTTCGCGCACCACTCGGGACGGGCCGCGGGACCGGCGGAGGGGGGCCTGTCGGGGCATCGTGTCGTGCTCGCCCGCCGGGACGGCCCGCCCGCCGATGTCGTCCTCCACACCTCGCGCATGCAGGACCCGGGAGGCCGGCGGGGAGAGGGCTGCGTGGTCGTCGCCGTCCCCGTCGGCCCGCACACGATGGTCGAGGGGCAGGCGCTCCTGGAGGCGCTGTTCACCCAGGCGCCCATCGGCGTCGCGGTCTACGACCGGGATCTGCGTGTCGCGCGGGTCAACAGCGCGCTGGAACGCATCCACGGCTTCCCGGAGGAGGAGGCGCTCGGCCGCTCCATCGGCGAGCTCCTGCCGGGGCTGGACGCCGAGGCGATCGAGTGCAGGATCAGGAAGGTCCTGGAGACCGGGCAGCCGATCGTCCACGCCGTCCATCAGGGGCGCACCCCCGCGGATCCGGACCGAGACCATGTGTGGGACGTGTCGTCCGTGGTCCTGACCGGACCGGACGGCGGCGTCCTCGGAGTGGCCGACCTGATCATCGACATCACCGACCAGTACCGGACGCGGGAGCGCCTGGCCCTCATCGGCGAGGCCGCGGTCCGCATCGGTACGACGCTCGACGTGCGGCGCACGTGCGAGGAGCTCGTGGACATGCTGGTGCCGCGATTCGCCGACGTCGCGGTGGTCGACCTCCTGGACCGCGTCATGGCGGGCACGGAGCCGGACCCCGAGCCGGCGTGCACCGGCCGGGTCGCGGTGCGCCTGGTCGCCCGGAAGGCCGCCGACCCCGGCGTCTTCGAGGGGCTCTCCGAGCTCGGGGAGCTGCGGAGCTACACCATCGACTCGCCCCACGTGCAAAGCCTCGTCGATGGGCAGCCGCGGCTCATCCCGCACCTCGACCTCGACGGCGCGTGGCTGCGCAACTCCGCCGACCGGCGCGTCCGGGCCATGCACAAGTACGACATCGGCTCCCTGATCCTCGTGCCCGTGCGGGCCAGGGGCGTGACCCTGGGTTTCGTGCATCTGTACCGCAAGCGCGCGCGGCCCTTCGAGGCGGACGACCTCGTGCTCGCCAACGACGTCGTCGCGCGCGCCGCGGTCTGCGTGGACAACGCCCGCCGTTACACCAACGAGCACGCGGCGGCCCTCACCCTCCACGAGAGCATGCTGCCGCGCAGCGTCGCGGACCAGAGCGCGGTCGAGGTGGCCCACCACTACCGGCCGTCCCGCCGGCACGCGGGGGTCGGCGGCGACTGGTTCGACGTGATCCCCCTGTCGGGTGCGCGGGTGGCCCTGGTCGTGGGCGCGGTGCCGGGCGAGGGGTTCCAGGCGGCCGCGTGCATGGGCCACCTGAGCTCCGCGATCCGTACGCTGGCCCAACTGGATCTCACACCGGACGAGTTGCTCGGCCAGATAGACGAGATGGTGCCACGCCTGCTGGAGCGCGAACACGCCTCCGGCTCCGCACCCGTGGTGGAGGCCCTGAAGGGCGCCACCTGCCTGTACGCCGTCTACGACCCCATTTCGCGGCGCTGCGTGATGGCCAGTGCCGGCCACCACCCGCCGGCCGTCGTCAGCCGGGAGGGGGAGGTGACGTTTCCCGATCTGCCGGTCAACAACCCGCTCGGCCTGGGGGACCCGGTGTTCGAGCCGCTGGACGTGGAACTCGGCGAAGGAAGCACCCTGGTGCTCTGCAGCCACGCCCTCCTGCACCCCGACAAGGCGCATGCCCTGGCCGCCCGGCTCGGCACGGTCATCGCAGGCCGGAGCCGTCCGCTCGACGACACGTGCACCGTCGTCGCCGACCTCGTCGCCCCCCACCTCCCGACGGACAACGGTCTGGCCGTCCTCCTCGCCCGGACACGCACCCTCGACCCCGAGAAGGTGGCCACGTGGACCGTGCCCCCCGTCCCCGGCGTCGTGGGCAGCATGCGGGCCCTGGCGCGACGGCAGTTGGAGCAGTGGGGCCTGGAGCGCCTGGCCTTCGACATGGAACTCGTCGTCAGCGAGCTGATCACCAACGCCATCCGCCACGGCCATGATCCGATACGGCTCCGGTTGGTGCTCGACCGGACGCTGATCTGCGAAGTCAGCGACGCGTCGAGCACCTTCCCGCACATTCGCCGTGCGGCCACCACCGACGAGGGAGGGCGCGGGCTCTTCCTGGTCGCCCAGTGCTCGCACCGCTGGGGAACCCGGTACCTGCCCGTGGGCAAGACCATCTGGGCCGAGCAGGTGCTTGACCCTGAAGCGCCCTGAACCGCGGTGCCCGCGCATGCCGATGTGCGGCCCGGGATCGCCGGGCCGCACATCGTGGCACACGGGCGGTGCCGGACACCGGGGTCACCGGGCCCGCACCGCGCACTGGGGGGCGGGTCAGCGTCCGCGGTCGCCGGACAGTTCTGCGGCGGTCCCGGCTGCGGCCGTGTTCGTGGCACGGATGGCGGAGGGTGGCCGCCGCAGGTTCAGGACGGCCAGTGCGGTCAGGCCGATGCCGGCGGTGATGGCCCAGACGGCGGCCCTGATGCCGTCGACGACCCGGGCCGGATCGGCCTCGGCGTGCGACCCGTCGACCGCGCCGGCCAACGCGATCAGCAGGGCCAGGCCGACGGCGCCGCCGATCTGCTGGCCGGTCGTGGCGATGCCGCTGCCGATGCCCTGGTCCTCGGGGGGAACGCCCGTCGAGGCGGCGGCGAACATCGTCACGAACACCATGCCCTGCCCCAGCGACAGCACGGCCAGCGGGACGGCGATCACGGCATAGGGCCGGTCGGCGCTGATGGTGACGGCGAGCCCGGCGGCGCCGGCGGTGCTGATCGCCAGGGCGAGGAGCAGCGTCGTGCGCGTACCGGCCCGGGTGGCGGCCCGTCCCCCGGCGAAGGTGCCGACGAGGGCCAGGCCGGAGGGGACGACGAAGGCGAAGCCGGTGGTGAGAGCGCTGTACCCCTGGACCGACTGCCAGAGCAGGGTGAGGAAGTAGGCCAGCGCACCGAAGGTGGCCATGAACAGGAAGGTGACGACCGTGCCGGTCGACAGGTCCCGGTTGCGGAGCAGCCTCAAGGGCACGAGGGGTGAGGCCGACCTGTCCTCGACCACCACGAACAGCGCGAACAGCACGACCGCGAGGACCAGGGACCACACGACGAACGGAGCGGCCCAGCCCCGGTCCGGCCCCTGCACGAGGCCGATGACCAGCAGGGAGGAGGACGCGGTGCCGAGTACCGCGCCGGGCAGGTCGAAGCCGCCGCGGGCGGCCCGGGCGGTCCCGGGCAGCAGGACGAACGCCGCTATCAGTCCGGCGCCGGCCATGGCCACGTTGACGTAGAACACGGCGGACCAGGCGAAGGCGTCCGTCAGCACCCCGCCGAGGATGGAGCCGAGCACCATGCCGGCGCCGCCGGCGCCGCCCCACACCGACAGGGCCCGGATCCGCTCCCGTCCTTCGGGGAAGAGGGTCGTCACCAGGGACAGGGTCGCGGGGGCCAGGAACGCGCCCCCCAGACCCTGCACCGCCCGTGCGGCGACGAGGACCCAGGGCGCCGTGGCCAGCGCTCCCACCAGGGAGGAGGCGGCGTAGAGGAACATGCCCAGCAGGAACATGTCCTTGCGGCCGAACAGGTCGGTGGCGCGGCCCCCGAGCAGCAGGAACCCCCCGAAGGCGACGGCGTAGGCGGAGACCACCCACTGGAGGTTGTGCGCGGTGAAACCGAGATCGGCGCCGATCTCGGGCAGTGCGACGAACACGATGTTGTAGTCGATGGCGACGATCATCTGGGCGAATGCCAGCAGGGCGAGCACCGCCCCGAGGTGGCGCGGTTTGGTGCCGGACACGTCGAAACTTCCTTTGGATCAGGGATGGTGAGGTCGGCGGGCGGGCATCGCCGGGGCACGGCCCCGGCGGTGCGGCGCCCGGATGCTGGTCACGGCACGATGGCCGCGTTCTGGATCCGGTGCAGGACGGTCTCCGGGGTCAAGGAGGCGTCCCACGTGGACGTCACGCGGGTGATCGTGCCGTCCCCGTCCAGTTCGAGTGCGGTGACGCCCGCCGGAACCCGGCCGCCGGTGCTCCACTCGTACGCGCCGCCCTGAGCGCTGCCGACGACGTGCCGCAGCGCCGAGCCCGGGCCGTAGGCCAGGTCGGCCAGGGTGCGGTCGAGGAAGTCCCGTGTCCGGGACCGCCCTTCGAGCAGGAGGTGCAGGGACGTGTCCTCGAAGGCGACGTCCTCGTGGAGCAGGGACGAGGCCCGGGCGGCATCCCCGGCCGCCAGCGCCGCGGCGAACTCGCGGGCGGTGCGCCGCAGGACGGGGGCGGCCTTCTCCCCGAGCTTCTGCTCGCCGAAGTCCGCGGGGTAGACGTCGTGCGGAACACGCATCGAGGCGGCGGTCTCGGCGGTCAGCGAGCGCCCGTCCCAGGTGTCGACCCAGCGGACGATCTTCCCCTCGCGGAAGTCGACCGTGCCGGCGGCGCGCAGCTCGCGGCCGAACATCTCCGGCGAGTCGGTGAAGAACACCACGGCGCTGTCGAAGTCGCCGACGATGCGGGTGGGCCAGGCGACGGCCTCCGCGGGCCAGGCCGCCAGCAGCTCGGCGAACTTGTCGTACAGGGTCTGCCAGTCGCGGAAGATCCACCCGAGCGTGGCGTCGGTGTACGTGACCGACTCGGGCAGGAAGTGGCCCATCAGGACGTCCACGTCGTCCGCCGACTTCGCCTCGAAGTAGGAGGCGAGGAATCGCACCAGATCGGGTGCGGCCCGGGAGACGTCGACGTCGCGCCCCATGATGCGGGCCGTGCGGGCAGTGCTCATTTTTGTCCCGTTCTCGAGAATTTGAGGAATTCACCCTCCGCCGGCGGAAGTTCCGTCGCCGCGGCAAACAGGGCGCCGGCACCACCAGTTAAAAAGTCGGCTTATCCCTCGTCAAGTGAGGGGAGAGCGGATGTGAATGGGACATTGGGTCTACGGCTCCGGGTGTAGGACCGATCCGGCCGGTGTGCCGGTGCCCTCGGGGAGGGAGCGCCGCCCGGACGGGCACCTGGCGATGGGAAATACCAGTTCAGGGGCGCGCGATGATGGCGTTCGCGCATATTTGCTTGCGTACGCACACATCTTGTAGGGTGGCATCGCGGGTGGAGAGCTGCCCGCAGTGCGCCGACCCGTGAATTCCCGGACCGGCGAAATTCCGCGCGCCCGTCGAGTTGGCTGCCATGGGGTACCGGGCGGCCACACGTACTGCGTTACCACAGCAATAGAGGTGTTGAAATGACCCGGGTGAACGAGCCCATGGCGGACGTGAGAGACATGTATATGGCGCACACCATGCTGCGCCGGGAGTTCCGCCTGCTCCCGCAATTGGTGCGGGACGTGACGCCGGGTGATGCCGAGCGCGCGGACGTCGTCGGGGCCCATGCCGAACAGGTCTGCCTCATCCTGCATCTGCACCACGAGGGGGAGGACCTGCTGCTGTGGCCGCGCCTGCTCGAGCGGGCCGGCGACAAGGCGACCGCGATCGTGCCCGCGATGGAGGAGCAGCACCACGCCATCGAGCGCGGCCACGCGGAGGTGGCCGGGCTGCTGCCGCAGTGGCGGGCCACGGGCCGGAACGGTGAGCAACTCGCGGAAGCCGTCGAGCGGTTGCTGGCCGCCCTCGTGGAGCACCTGGCGCTGGAGGAGAAGGAGATCCTTCCCCTCACCGAGCAGTACGTCACCGCGGCCGAGTGGAAGCAGCTCGGCGAGCACGGCATGGCCCGCACCCCGCAGGAGGCGCTGCCGCTGTCTCTCGGGATGGCGATGTACGAGGCCGACCCGGAGGTCGTCGAGGCACTCCTCGCCGACGTGCCGGAGCCCGACCGCACTGCTCTGACGGACGCCGCCCGGGCGGTGTACGCGGCTCACGCCGAGCGCGTGCACGGCACCGGCACGCCGCCCCGCGTGGGCGCCTGACGACGTATCCGGGCCGCCTCCCGCACGGACCCGGCCGCCCCGCATCAGGGGCGGCCGGGTCCGTTGCGCCGTGCCGCGCGGGGACATCGGCAGCCGGGGTCACACCCCCGTCGCCGGCAGGATGGTGAAGTTGCCGCGGAAGACGTTCTCCGGGTCGTACGCCGCCTTGATGCGGCGCAGCCGCTCCAGAGTGGCGGGCGGGAAGGCCTTGGACAGCGCGGAATCCTGGGCGTGGCTCTCGAAACTGGGGTACAGGCCGCGGAAGTCGATGTCGTCCCAGCTCTTGAGGTCGGCGGCGCTGCCGCGGGGAACCACGGCCAGGGCGAAGTTCTGGGTCCGGTGGGCGTAGGCCGTGGCGTCGGCGGGGGTGTCGTTGACCGCCCCGCCCACGGTTCGGATCTGGAAGTAGCCCGTCTCGCCCTTGTCGAACATCCCGCTGATGACGCCGGTGGTCCGCTCGTCGAGGTGATCGACGAGCGCGGAGCGGAAGTTCGGGCCGCTGTGACCGTCCTGCGGGTTGTTCTGCGGCGCCATGAAAGCGGCGTACGGGGTGATGGCGGCCTGCTGGTCGAGGACCGGCGCCAGGTTGAGGAATGCCTCGAGCGCCTTGGTCGCGCGCTCGGTGTCGTCGTTCGCCCACAGGACGGTGGTGTGCGCGATCCTCCGGCCGCCCTGGGCCGCCACGACGAGGAACGGCGTCAGTTCGCGGGGACTGCTCTCGGTGAGACGCCCCCACGCCTGGAGGAAGGCGCCGAGATCCTTGACCTCGTGGGCGAAGCGCCCGTAGATCACGTCGCCGAGTTCGGTGGCCTCGATGTCGAAGGACGTGACGATGCCCATGCCGGCGCCGGCTCCCCGCAGTGCCCAGAACAGGTCGGGGTGGTTCTCCGCGTCGGCGCGTACGACGCGCCCGTCGGCCAGCACCACCTCGGCGCCCCTGACGTGGTCGATGGTCAGCCCGTACGAACGGGACAGGAACCCCACGCCGCCGGCCGTCGCCAGCCCGCCGACACCCACGTCGCCGAAGTCGCCCGAGCTGATGGCCAGTCGGGCCGGCGCGAGCTTCTGCGCGACCTCGCCCCAGCGGGCGCCGGCCCCCACCCGGACCAGGCGCCGTTCCCGGTCGATCACCTCGACGCCGTTCATCGCCCCGAGGTGGATGACGATGCCGCCGTTGTTGGTGGACCGTCCGCTGATGCCGTGGCCGCCACTGCGGACGGCGAACGGAACGCCCTGCGCGCGGGCGTAGGAGAGGGCGGCCGCCGTCTCCTCCGCGTTCGAGGGCCGCAGCACCAGACCGGGCGTGCCCGCGGTGAAGTAGGTGGAGCGCAGGGCCGCGTAGCCGCGGTCGCCCGGCTCCACGGCCCGTGCGGCCAGCGGGGCGGGCAGTGCCTCGTAGTCGATGCCCGGTGCCCGCTTGGCGAGGGCGGCGGCGGACCGCACCCGGCCGGTGGGGGTGCCGGCGGCGGCCCGCTCGGCGGCGACGGCCTCGCGCACGGCGGGGGCGATCTCCTCGGCGAAGGCGACGATGTCGGACGGGTTGTCGGAGCCCAGGATGATCGTGTCGAAGCCGTGCTCCAGGATCAGCGGCAGCATGCGCTCGATCCAGTCGTCCGCCGGGCCCTGCCAGGGCTCCGTACCGCGCCCGACACCGCCGAAGATGTTGAGCACCCGGCGGATCTCGCGCGGGTCGCGGCCGTTCTCCGCCGCCGCCTCGTCGATGATCCTTCTGCTCTCGGCCATGTCCGGCGAGTTCACGTAGTTGATGGTGGGGATCCAGCCGTCGGCCTTGGCGCCGGTCAGGCGGAGCATGCGCGGCTTGTACGCGCCGAGCCAGATGCCCAGTTCGTGGGCCGGGGCGGGGCCCCGCTTGGCGCCGTCGACCGTGTAGTACCTCCCCTTGACGCGCAGCGGCGAGCGGTTGCCCTCGTCCCAGATGCCGCGTATGACGTCGATCGCCTCGCCGAGCGCGCTGACGCTCTCGCCGACGGTGCGGTCCGGGCCGCCCATCGCGGCGATGGCGTCGCGGAAACCACCGGCCCCCAGGCCGAGTTCGACGCGTCCCCCGGAGAGCAGGTCGAGACTGGCGGCGGCGCGCGCCAGGACCGCCGGCGGGCGCAGCGGCAGATTGGCCACATTGGTGGCCAGCCGGATCGAGGTCGTCCGGGCGGCGACCCAGGACATCAGCGTCCAGGTGTCCAGGAAGCCGTTCTGGTAGGGGTGGTCCTGGTACGAGACGAGGTCGAGGCCGACCCGCTCGGCGAGCAGGGCGAGGTCGACCACCGCTTCCGGGTCGCGGTTGAGCGGGGTGACGAAAGATCCGAACTGCAGGTTGCGGCCGTAGTCGGGCATGGAGGTCTCCAGGTGTGGGCCGTTGGCTGATGGCATGGCCGCCCGGCGGGCACAGAGCGGGGCCGGATCGCATGCCGGCCGCTCGCGGCACAGCACAAGGCCGGTGGTCGTGGCGGACGGGCGAGCCGTCCTCGGCAGGATCGCGGCGGCCTCGGCGGCCTCGGCGGCCGTCGGTCCGCGCCCCGCGCCGCGGGCGGGAACACGGGTGGGAACACGGATGGGCAGGAAAGGGAAAACCCTGGCGCAAAGGCAGGGCGCGGTGAGTCGCGATCCGATCGGATTTCTAGCACGAAAACCGGCGAGGGTCTATTTTCCGTTCCCGTCAAGACCGCGCTGACCAGGCCTAAGTCCGGGGGAGTAGGTCCTTTTCCCGATGCGTCACATTGCTCTGGACTGCCGTCGCCGGAAATTCGCGGGCAAGGCCGGTCATGCGTTTTCGCGGGACGGGAACGACAGCCCGTCGCAGCCATTGCGGCCCGCTCGGTCCCGCGCGACGGGCCCGCAGGGCACGGGTGGGCACACCCCTGCGTGCCGCCTGGCGGACACGCGTCCGAACCTGTTTGCTTGCGCACGAACTCATGTTACCGTCGCGCTCATCGCCCGTTGACCAGGGCCACCGGCACGGCCCGTCCCGTCAGCGCACGGCTCGATGAACGGAGTGGACCATGGAGACCCGCGACGACGCGGTGCCCGGCGGAATGCGCATCGACTGGGACGTCCCGATCCGCATGGACGACGGAGCGGTGCTGCGGGCGGACGTGTTCCGGCCTGCGGCCGACGGCCGCCACCCGGTGATCATGACCCATGGCCCGTACGCGAAGGGGCTCGCCTTCCAGGAGGGCTATCCGGGCATGTGGGCGCCGCTCGCGGCCAAGTACCCGGACGCGACGGCCGGCTCGTCCAACCGCTACCAGAACTGGGAGACCGTCGACCCCGAGAAATGGGTGCCGGAGGGATACGTGTGCGTCCGCGTGGACTCGCGCGGCGCCGGCCGCTCACCGGGTCTGCTCGACCTCCTCTCCCCGCGCGAGACGCAGGACTACTACGCATGCGTCGAGTGGGCCGGCACCCAGCCGTGGAGCAACGGGAAGGTGGGCCTGCTCGGCATCTCGTACTACGCGATGAACCAGTGGCAGGTCGCCGCTCTGCGGCCGCCGCATCTCGCGGCCATCTGCCCGTGGGAGGGCGCCGCCGACCTCTACCGCGAGTTCGCCCGGCACGGAGGGATCCTCAACACGTTCACCTCGGTGTGGTTCCCGGTGCAGGTCGCGTCAGTGCAGCACGGTGTCGGCGAAGACGGCGCCCGCAGCCCCCGCACCGGGGAACCCGTCGCGGGGCCCGGCACCCTCTCCGACGCCGAACGCGCCGCGCGCCGCACCGACACCCCCGCCGAAATGCTCTCCCGGCCCCTCGACGACGACTGGTACCGGGACCGCACGCCCGAGCTGGAGAAGATCGACGTCCCCGTCCTCTCCGCCGTCAACTGGGCCCACCACCTCCACACCCGCGGTGGTTTCGAGGGGTACGCCCGCGCCGGATCGGCCGCAAAATGGCTCGAGGTGCACGGCAACGAGCACTTCGCGGAGTTCTACACCGACTACGGAGTGGCGCTGCAGAAGCGCTTCTTCGGGCACTTCCTCAAGGGGGAGGACACCGGCTGGCACCGGCAGCCGCCGGTCCTGCTCAACGTCCGCCACGTGGACGGGACGTTCGAGGGACGCGCGGAACAGGAGTGGCCGCTCGCCCGGACCAGGTGGACCGAGCTCGACCTCCACCTGGACAGCCGGTCCCTGAGCGAGAAGGCGCTCACACGTGAGGAGCGGGCGGACTTCGCCGCCACCGGTGAGGGGCTGACCCTCACCACCGAGCCGTTCCCCGAGGAGACCGAGATCACCGGGCCCGCCGCCGCCCGGCTGCACGTCGCGTCCACCACCACCGACGCGGACCTGTTCCTGACCCTGCGCGTCCTCGACCCGGAGGGCGTGGACGTGACCTTCGTCAGCGGCCTCGATCCGGCCGGCGTGATCGGCATGGGCTGGCTGAGGGCCTCGCACCGTGCCACCGACCCGGGACGCAGCCTGCCGTACCGGCCCTGGCACCCCCATGACCGCGTCGAACCGCTCACGCCGGGCACCGCCGTCCCGCTGGACATCGAGATCTGGCCCACCTCCGTCGTGGTGCCCGCCGGCCACCGGCTCGCCCTGACCGTGACCGGCCGCGACTTCGAACTGCCCGGAAGCGGCCCCTGGCCGCAGGTCCACGGCGTGCCGATGAAGGGGCACGGCATCTTCCTGCACAACGACCCCGTGGACCGTCCGGCCGAGGTCTTCGGCGGTACGACCACCCTGCTGTCCGGGCCCGACCACCCCTCCCACCTGCTGCTGCCCTACGTGCCCAGGGTCCCGCGGCCCCCGGTGTGAACCGCCCGTGCTACCCGTCCACGAGACCGGAGCGCCACGCCCACAGCGCGATCTCCACCCGGTTGCGCGCGGAGAGCTTGGTCTGGATGTTCCCCAGGTGGGTCTTGACCGTGCCGAGGGAGACGAAGAGCGCGGCGGCGATCTCCGCGTTCGTCAGCCCGTCGGCCACCAGCCGCACCACCTCGGTCTCGCGGGAGGACAGGTCCGACGCGGCCGGGGACACCGTCCGCGGCGGCTGGATGCCCCGCAGCAGCCGGACCGTGATCGCCGGGCTCACCAGGGCCTCGCCGGAATGGGCCGCGCGCACCGCCTCGGTGAGCAGCACCGGACCCGAGTCCTTGAGGAGGAAGCCGCAGGCGCCGCTGTTGAGCGCCTCGTAGACATAGGCGTCGTCGTCGAAGGTCGTGACGACCACGACCTTCGGCGCGGCGTTGGAGCGGTTCAGCTCGCGCAGTGCCTGGAGGCCGTCCATCCGCGGCATGCGGATGTCCATGAGGACGACGTCGGGGTTGAGGAGCCGGTTCATCTCCAGGGCCTGGACGCCGTCCTTCGCCTCGCCCACCACCTCGATGTCGTCCTCGGCACCGAGGATCAGGGAGAAGCCGGTGCGGACCATGGCCTGGTCGTCCGCGAGCAGCACACGGATGGTCATCGGGCGCCTCCCGCCGGGATACGGGCCTGGACGGTCCAGCCCTCCGGGTCCCTCGGACCGGCGGTGAAGGAGCCGCCGAGCGCCACGGCCCGGTCGCGCAGACCGCTCAGCCCGTAGCCGCCCCCCGCGGAGTGGCCGGCGCGGCCGCGGCCGTCGTTGGAGACCTCGACCGTCACCGCGTCGGGCCATGCGTCGCGGCTCACCAGGATCTCCAGGGTCCGCACCTCCTCGGCGTGCCTGCGGACGTTGGTCAGCGCCTCCATCACCACCCGGTGCGCCGCCGACTGCACGTCGATCGGCACGTCGTCGAAGTCCCCGGTGATCGTCAGCCGCACCTTCACGTCGTCCCCGGAGGTGAAGTGGTCGGCGAGGGACGCGATGTCGGCGATCGTGCCCATGGGGGTGAGCCGGGCCTGCGAGCCGGGCTCGTGCAGCAGGGCGACCATGCGGCGGATGGCGGTCATCGCCTCGTCACCCGCAGCCTCGATGCGCTCCAGCGCGGGCAGCACCGCCTGCGGCTGCTTGGCCGCGACGCTCTGGGCGGCCTGGGCGAGCACGACGATGCCGGTGACGTGGTGGGCCACGTAGTCGTGGAGGTCGGACGCGATGCTCGTGCGCTGCGCCAGCTGCTCGGCGGTCGCCTGACGCTGCCGGCTGGTGCGGAGCATGCGCGCCCACAGGCCGGTGGCGCCGGCGATGACACCCGCCAGCGCCAGGGCCAGGGAGACCACGGGTGTGGCCCGCGAGACGGAGAGCATGGTCAAGGGCTGGAGCACCAGGCTCGCCAGCAGCAGCGGCACCGCGAGCGCGGCACGGACGGGCTCCGCCCGCCAGGCGGCCAGACCGATGACCAGGAGGATGACCGTCGTCATGGTGAGCCCGAACGGCAGCGCGTCGATGGCGCCGGGATTGACCTCCCGCGTCGCCGCCACCATGATCACGCCAAGGCCCACGGCGACGGTGCCCAGTGCCCGGCCGGACAGCCGCCACGTCACCATGGCCACGGCGGCGGCCAGCAGAACGATGGGCGCGAGGACCGTTCCCATGGTCAGGTCCACGATGCCCAGACCGAGCAGGACCCCGAGGCCCGCCAGCCCGACCACACCGCGCACCAGCCGCTCCAAGAAGCGGTCCGTGCTGCTGTCCACGCCTTCGTCTTCCTTACTGTCGTGCCGTGCTCCGGCTCGCCGGACGGGCGGCAGGCCCTCCGCGGTCCCCTCCAGTGTCACCGAAGCGCCTCGGATGCCTCTGAGACACCGCTCACCCCGGGGACCGCGGTGCGATGGCGCCCCGTGCCGGCGGACCCCGGGGCGGCCGGCGCTTCCGCGTCGCGGCTCGCGCTCCGGGCCGTGTCTGCGTCGGCCGACATCAGGTCGGTGCTGCCGCCGAGGACGGCCACTTCGAGGGCGGTCACGGTGTAGACCCGGGCCGAGTGCAGCAGCCGTTGCAGGGAAAGGGACATGGGAAACCTCCTGTGGCGGTGGACGGGGGCCCGGCGGGGGCTGGGAAGGACGGCGTTCAGCGGCGCGGTCACGCGAGGCTCCGCTCGGCGGCCGACGCGCCGCGGGTGCGGGGCCCGGGGGGCAGCGCGCCGCGCACGAGTTCGTCCAGCAGCTCGGGATAGCTCAGCCCCTGGCGCGCGAACATCTTCGGGACCTGCGACTGCGCGGTCATGCCCGGCATGGTGTTGACCTCGTTCAAAACGGGTCCGGCGGCGGTGAGGAAGAAGTCGCACCGGGCGACTCCGCGGCAGCCCAGCGCGGTGAAGACGGCGAGGGACGCCTCGACCAACTGGTCGTGCTCGTCGGTGGTCAGCGGCGCGGGTATCAGGAACCGCGCCCCTCCGTCGTACTTCTGCTCGGTGTCGAAGAGGCGCCCTTCGTCCAGGACGATCTCCAGCGGCGGCCCCACCGTCAGACCGCCGTCCGCCCGCCGCAGCACGGCCAGGTCCACCTCGCGCCCGACGACCAGCTGCTCGACCAGGACCCGTTCGTCGAGCCGCAGTGCCTCGGCGAGCGCCGGGGCCAGCTCGGAGGCCCGCGTCACGAGGGAGACCCCGTGGCTGGATCCGGCGGCGACCGGCTTCACCACGACGGCACCGTCGAAGACCACCTGGTCGGCGTCGTCCGCCGTGACCAGCAGCCCCGGCGCCACGGCCACACCGACCGCCTCGGCCACCAGCTTCGTCGCCCACTTGTCCATGGCCAGCGCGCCGCCCCGGACCCCCGATCCGACATACGGCACGTCCGCCAGGTCCAGCAGCGCGGCCAGCGTGCCGTCCTCGCCGTACGGGCCGTGGACCGCGGGGAAGGCCACGTCGCAGCCGGCCAGCAGCGTCAGCGCGGCCGACACGCTCTCCGCGGCGGTGGCCGCCAGCGGCCGCCCGGAGGCGTCCTGCCACCGTCCGTCCCGGCCGATGGTGAGGGCGAGGACGTCGTAGACGGCGGGGTCGAGCGCCGAACGCACGGACGCCGCGGTCGCCAGGGAGACCTCGTGCTCGCAGTTGCGGCCGCCGCCGATCACCGCGACGCGGACGCGGCCGTCCCGCGATGCCGTCGTGCCGGTCATGCCGCCACCGCCCGGCTGCGCACGGTACGGCGCAGGCGGGCGCCCAGCCCCGTCACGACCTCGTGCTCCAGGGCCCCGGACCACCGGGCCCATTCCCTGACCGTCGGCTCGCCGCGGTCGCCGGGACCGAAGACGGTGGCGAGCTCGCCGGGCACCGCCGGGCGGTCACCGGTGTCGACGATGACCTGGTCCATCGAGATGCGGCCCGCGACAGCGCACCGGCGCCCGCCGAGGAGGACCTCCGCCCGACCGGACGCGGCGCGGGGGAGACCGTCCGCGTACCCCACGGGCAGCAGGGCCAGATGCGTGCGCCGTCCCGCGCTCCAGGCGTGGCCGTAGCCCGCAGCCGCGCCGGCCGGCACGGCGCGGACCGACACCACGGGTGCGGTCAGGGTGAGCGCGGGGCGCAGCCGGGTCGTCCCGGTCGGGTCGATGCCGAAGAGGCCGGCGCCGACGCGGGCCAGGTCGAACCGGGTCCGCGAGTCGGTGAGGGTCGCCGACGTCGCCGCCAGATGCCGGCGGCGCGGACGCAGCCCGGCCTCCGCCGCGGTGGACACCGCGGACCGGAACAGGGCGAGCGCGCGGTCGGTGCACGGGTCGCCGGGGGTGTCCGCGCAGCCGAGGTGGCTCATCACGCCCACGACCTCGACCAGGCCCTCCGCCTCCGCCGCCCGCGCCCGCCGGCACAGCTCCGGCCACGCTCCGGGCTCTGCGCCCTCGCGGCCCATCCCTGTGTCCAGCTGCAGATGGATCCGCGCCCGGCGGCGCGTCCGGGAGGCGGCACGCACCACGGCGGCCAGGTGTGCGCAGCCGGGGACGGCGAGGGAGACACCGGCACGCAGCGCCTCGTCGAAGGCGGCGTCCACGGGATTGAGCCAGCTCAGGATCGGCACCCGGAAGCCGGCCTCCCGGAGGGACAGCGCCTCCTCCACCGACGTGACACCGAGCGACGTCGCGCCCGCGCCGAGCGAGGCGGCGGCGGCCTCGGCGGCCCCGTGCCCAAAACCGTCGGCCTTCACCACCGCCATCAGGCGGGTCGCCCGCGCGGCGAGGAACCGGGTGTTGGCCGCGATCGCCGCCGGGTCGAGCGTCAGCTCCGCCCGGTCCCCGCGGCCGGTCCGCCGGGGCGGCTCGCCGACGCGGGCGCCGGAAGCGATCGATGGTACGCAGTGCATGCGGCGCCTTTCCTGAGATGTGACGACCGGGCCCGTGCCCGAGGGGGCGACCTGGGTCGCCGGCCGTACGAAGTGCCGAGTCCACGACGTGGAGCTCATGACCAGCAGGCTATGAAGGCGGCCCACGCCCCGGCTTCGGGCAGAAGTCGGACCTGCCCCAGGGCACTACGACTTTCGGCCGACCGCGGACGTCGCCTTTCGGCGCGTGCCGGTGCGACACCGCGGCCCCCGCCGCCGCCGTTGCGTGGGGTGCCTGTAGGGGCCGCGTTGCCGGGGCGGGACTGTGTCCGCGGTGATCGCCTGTGCGCCGATCGTCAGGCCGCTGCTGACGATGCCCTGGGGGGTGCGGAAGGTGTGGCTCGCGGCGCGGAGAGCCCGATCGCGGGCACCGCGCGGAAGCCCCGGCGACAGGGCGAAGTTCCGCGTGGCCGTCCGGGCTCGGGCTCCCGGCGGGCACGGCCACCGCACCTGCGTGCCGCGCGCACGGCTTCCTTGCGTCCGACCGGATCGCCCCGGCACCAGCGGGTCGCCCGCGAGCCGAAGTGGGAAAGGTGGCAAGGGCGGCACGGGTTGTCCGTCCCGGGGACGGTGATCGCGGTCTCGTGAGCACGCGCCTGGCCGCGGACGCGGCGGTCTGATAGGGAGGGGCGCGTGCGGCGGGACGCCCCGGGACGTCGGCCCGGGAGACGTCCCCACATCCGCGGAGTGCCGGAGGCCCTTGGCCGGCCGGGCCCGGCTCCCGCGGCAACCGCAAGGTGCGGGCCTGGAGATCTGGACGCGCGCCCCCACTCGGTGATCCGGCCGAGAGCCCGCCGGCGTGGCCGGTCAGGCCGGCAGGATGCGCACCGTGCTCTCGCCGCCCACGGCCTCCGCCTCCCGGGTGCTGCGGGCACGGCGGGGGACGACGACGTTGCCCAGGGCGCGGGACACCTGGGTGACGAGGGCGGCGAGGCGGTCGTCCCAGTCCGCCGGGGCGGCGGTGGGCGGGACGACGATCAGCTCCAGCACGTCCGCGGGATGCGTCGCGGTCCCCTCGATGACGGGGCCGCTCAGCGCGAGGTATTCCGGTGCCGGGTGGAGGTGGGCCCGCGTCCGCTCGCGGACCGTGTCCACCACGCGACCGCGCAGATCGGTCAGTTGACGCAGGGCGTCCCAGGCGATGTGGCCGGGGACGAGGCACACGGCTTCGCCGCCGCGCCGGGGCGCGATGAGGCCGAGCAGGCCGAGGCGGAAGAGCGCGGTCTCCAACTGGGCCGGTGTCACCGCGGCGACGCGGGACAGTTCGTCCAGCGCCAGCGGGCGGTTCGCGTCGGCGGTGTGGTGCGCCACGAGCGCGGTGAGCAGCCGGCCGGAGGTTCCCGGGACCAGGGCGGACAGAGGGGTCTGGAAATTCACGGCGCGTGACTCCCGCACGAGAAGCGGCAAGGGGGTCTCGCCGGCTTCGTGAACTCGTGGCATCGACGACGACGAAGCCGGCGAGAGTCTGATGTCCGGCCGCTACGGCCGGATGGTGGGAATTGCGGAGTCCGGGTCGTTCATGAGCGCGGTGGCGGACTCGTCGAGCCGGTTCACCACGTCGAGGAAGCCGGCCCTGCCCCACAGCGCCAGACCCAGAACGGCGACGAACACACCCGTGATGTGCACGGCCGCCGGGAGGTCCCCGTCGGCGAAGGTGCGCAGCGGCGACACGTTGCCGAGGGCCCATGCCCGCGTCGCTTCGGCAACGGCGAACTCGTAGTGGAGCGGGGCCGCGGCGGCGACTTCGTCGGCGTGCCGGACCAATTGGCCGGTATTCCACTCCGTGCCGGTCAATTCCACGATGCCGATGGTGGAGCGCAGCAGGCCGTTCAGGACCCCGAATACGTCCGTCCAGCCGCCGGGATCCAGATCGGCCAGGGCATTGCGCACCGCGACGGCGTCGTGGTTCGCGTAACCCCGGACAACGTCGATCGCGCGCTCGTGGGAGGGCTTCCCCGGGTGCTCGCTCATACGGCCGACACTATTGCTTCCCGGCGCGGGGGAAATCGGTCTCGCGGCGCATCGCGCATCGGCAAAAAGCACTAGGTCCGAAGCTCCCGCCGGGTGCCGGAATGCCGCCCCACGGCCGGGCCGTGGGGCGGCATTTGGTCCGTACCGGGCCACGGACGGTGTCAGGCCCCGGAGTTGTCCAGCATCGCCTCGCGGTCCACGACCTTGACGCGCTCGCGCCCCTCGGGCCGGCCGAGGGCCCGCTCGTGGGCGTCGAGCCGGTACCAGCCCTCGCGCGTCGTGTACCGGATGCCGCGCTGTTCCAGGAGCTTCACGACGGCGTCGGGGTCCGGTACGGCCGGGGCGGGCAGCGCGCCCGCCGCGTGGTCCGCCAGGAGGCAGGCGACCGTCTCGTTGGCGTCGCCCTTGGTGTGGCCGATCAGGCCCACCGGGCCCCGCTTGATCCACCCCGTCACGTAGACCGAGGTCATGTGCTCGCCGCCGTCGAGCACGCGGCCGGCCGCGTTCGGGACCGTGCCCGAGACGATGTCGAACGGCAGCTTGGGCAGCTCGTCCGAGTAGTACCCCACGGCGCGGTACACGCTCTGCACGTCCCAGTCCGTGAAGCGGCCGGTGCCGCGGACGTTCCCGGTGCCGTCGAGTTCGGTCCGCTCGGTGCGCAGCCCGGCGACGCGGCCCTCCTCGCCGAGGACCTCGACCGGGGACTCGAAGAAGTGCAGGAACAGCTTGTGCGGCCGGTCGCCGGCGTCGCGGATCGCCCAGTTCTCCAGGGTCTTGGCGACCATGTCCGTCTGCTTGCTCGCGCGGCGGGCGGCGATCGAGCCGTCGTCGTAGTCGATGTCCTCGGGGGCGACGACGACCTCGATGTTCGGGGAGTGGTCCAGCTCCCGCAGCTCCATGGGGGTGAACTTGGCCTGCGCGGGGCCGCGGCGGCCGAACACGTGGATCTCCAGCGCCTTGTTGGCCTTGAGGCCGTCGTGCACATTCGGCGGGATCTCGGTCGGCAGCAGCTCGTCGGCGGTCTTGGCGAGGATGCGGGCCACGTCCAGGGCGACATTGCCGACGCCGAGGACGGCCACCTTCTCCGCGGTCAGCGGCCACGTGCGCGGTACGTCGGGGTGGCCGTCGTACCAGGAGACGAAGTCCGCGGCGCCGTACGACGCGTCCAGGCCGACACCGGGAATGTCCAGGGCCCGGTCGGTGCGCGCCCCGGTCGAGAAGATCACCGCGTCGTAAAGGGCGCGCAGATCGTCGAGGTCGATGTCCCCGGGATAGTCGACATTGCCGAACAGCCGCAATTGCGGCTTGTCGAGAACCTGGTGCAGGGCATCCACGATGCCTTTGATCCGGGGGTGGTCGGGTGCCACGCCGTAGCGTATGAGACCGAAGGGCGCGGGCATGCGCTCGAACAGGTCGATGGACACGCCCGGTTCCTGCGCGGAATCGGATTTCAGCAGCGCGTCCGCCGCATAGATTCCAGCGGGACCTGCACCAACGATGGCTATACGGATCGGACGTGACATAAAAGCGGCTCCTCCCGAATTGCGGTACCGCGGAACGGGCTCAATAGCAGCCCTTCCGCGGTGACAGCGACCCTATCCGATCGCTCTTCGCGTCCCGGAACCGGCTCATGGTCCTACGACTTTGTGCCCGGCCGATTGGCCCTTTCGGCGCACGGCCCGTGTGCCTGGCCGCCCCGGGGAAAACGGACTTCGCGCCGCCCGGCACGGGAGCCGCGTGGCCGGACCGCCCGGTGGCAAGATGCATCTGGCTCGTCACCGAAGGTGACGGACCGGGGGCGGCGGAAAACGCCGGGGGCCGGGACGACGTCCCGGCCCCCGGCGTTTCCGGCTACTGCTGCCGTTGACCCGCGACGGGTCAGTGGTGGCCGTGGCCGCCGTGGTCGCCGTTGCTGCCGTCGCTACGACGGCGCTGCAGCGTGAACTTCTCGAAGACCGAGAGCTCACCGGTGGGCGTGATGATGTTGTAGTAGGTGACGTGGATGCGGGTCATGTCACCGGCGTGTCGGCCCGGGTCGACACTGAACTCGGCGAAGCCGTAGGGGTGCTCCGAGTCGCGGACGCCGATCCAGACCGCCGTCTCCTGCTCCTTGACGGAGTTGAACTTGCCGACGTGCTCCATCTGGACGTACGCCGAGTGGTGCCCGTGACCGTCGGCGTCGTCGTTGGTGAAGCTGTTGTTGGTGATGCCGGACACGCCGCCGCCGCCGAGAATCATGTGCGTCGTGCCGTGCTCGCTCTCGATCACGTCGAGTGCGGTCTGGCTCGGGTTGGGCGTGAGGGTGACGCTGCCGGGGACGACGCCACGCACGGCCAGCGAGCGCTCGTAGTCGTGCTCGTGGCCACAGACCACCAGGTCGACGCCGTACTTGTCGAACAGCGGGCCGTACGCCGCGCGCAGCGCGACATCGGCGCCGTTCGCGGCGGTCGCGGAGCTGATCATCACCTGGTGCATGCAGATGACGATCCAGTCGACGTCCTTGGACGCCCGTGCCGCCTTGAGCTCCTTCTCCAGCCAGGCGAGCTGCCGGCCGCCGGAGTAGCCCTTGATGTAGATGTCGCCGCCCTCCTGCAGGGCGATGTCGTCGTTCTGCAGGACGATCACCTTCACCGAGCCGACCGTGAAGGAGTACCAGAGGTTGTCGAGCTCGGGCTGGGTCTCGGTCGAGGGCAGCTCGAAGTAGGTCTGGTACGCGTCGAGCCCGAGCTTGCCGTTGGCCAGCTCGATCTCGTGGTTGCCCGCGGCCGGCATCCACGGACGGAACCGCGCCGAGCGGCTGTTGTTGGTGAGGAAGTCCTTCCAGACGCGGACGCGGTCCGGCCCGGTGTTGGCGTAGCAGAGGTCGCCGTTGAGGAGGTTGAACAGCGGGCCGACCTTCTCGATGCCGGTGACGATGTCGGCGGCGGCGGGCGTGGCGTTGGGCTCGAAGTCGCGGCCCGAGGCGTCGGCCGGGTTCGCACCGGTCTTCCACGTCACGCTGGGCGTGCCCTGGTCACCGAAGCTGGTGAAGGTGAACGGCGCCCTGCCGGACGGGGCCGTGTGGAAGGTGCCGGCGTCGGGGGTGGCACCGTCGTGCTGGGCCGCGTACAGGTAGTCGGTGTCGGCCCTCAGCTTGCTGAGCAGCGCGTGATGGGCCCAGACGGTCCGCCCGGAGGTGCCGTCGACGTAGGACTTCGACTTCGCGTGCACGGTGGAGCCGAAACCGCCGCTCAGCGTGCCGTAGACGACCCGCGGGTTCTTGACGGCCGCGTCGGTGATCCACGAGACGACCATCTGGCTGCGCGGGTCGGCGCCGAAGGTCAGGTGCAGGCCCTGGACGGGGGTGGTGGGCGAGCCGGTGGTGAGACCGGTGACCTCCGACTGCGCCGGGGCCGCCTCGGCGGTTCCGGCGCCGAGGACCAGCGGCCCGGCGGCGGCGCCGGACACTGTCGCGCCGAACAGGCCGAGCGCGTTGCGACGAGAGATTCTGGTTTGCTTGGGTGCTTCCGACATGCCAGGGGCCTTTCGCGTCGTCGGGTGCAGTCGCACACCGACCGGACAGCAGCGCCCCGAACCTGACAGCGGGCTGCGGCAGGTCAGCGGTGCGCGCCCTCACGGACGCTAGGAAGCACGATCGACCGGAGCGGTGAGACAGGTGTGAACGGCAGATGGCGGTCACCGCAACGGACGGCCGTTTTCGGCGGCCTGGCCATGTTTTGACCAATACTTGGGAGTGATAGGGGTGTTCGGACGGGCTCTCGTCACTCGTGATGAGCCCGGCGCCGCGAGGGGCCGGTCAGCGGACCGCCCGCGCCGCCTTGTCGATGATGTCGGCGACGTCGTCCGGGTGCGACACGCCCACGGCGTGCGAGGAGTGGATCTCCACCACGTGGGCCCGGGCGCGCTCGGCCATGAACAGCTGGGCCGCACGGGGGATGTTGAGGTCCTCCCCGGTCACCAGGGCCCAGGACGGAATCGACTTCCAGGCCGGCTCGCCGGAGGCCTCCTCCAGCGCGGCCGCGGTCACGGGGCGCTGGGTGGCCGCCATGAGACTCGTGGTGTACGGGTGCACGTCCGCGGCGAACTGGTGGTGGAACCTGTCCTGCTCGATGAGGAGGTCGACGCCCTGGGAGCCGTCGGGCAGCGTGAACGGCACACGGCGCAGCGCACTGCCCAGCGAGCTGCCCGGGAACCTGGCCGACAGTTCGACGGCGCTCTCGCCGCGGTCCGGCATGAACGCGGCGATGTAGACGAGGGCCTTGACGTTGTCGGAGCCTTGCGCGGCATTGGTGATCACCGACCCGCCGTACGAGTGCCCGACGAGGACCACCAGTCCGTCGATGCTTGCCAGGAGGCTTCTGATGTACGCGGCGTCGGAGGCCAGTCCGCGCAGCGGGTTGGCGGCGGCCACCACCGGATAGTCGTGCCGTTTCAGGGTCTTGACGACCTCGTTCCAGCTGGAGGACTCGGCGAACGCGCCGTGCACGAGGACCACGGTGGGCTTGCGGTCGCCCGAGGAGTTCCTGCCCCTGGCGGCCCCCGCCGGGGCCACGGCCACTGCCAGGAGGCCGGCGGCGGCGGTCACCGTGGCCACCAGGGAGAGCGGTGTCAGGAGGTTCCGGAACGGGGAATGGCGCTGCATGAAAGGCCCTTTCGAGGCGGGTGGTGAGTGTTTCGGTGTGCGGGGAGGCCGCCTGCTCCGCCGGGGCCGTCCGCACCCCACCCCCGCCCGGCGGAAATCGGCGCCGGGGCAGCCCGGCCCGCCGCGGGCCGGACGCCGCCCGGCCCGCGGGTGGTGCTCAGGACTGCGCGTACCGCAGGTGCCGTCGTTCGGCCAGCTCCTCAGCGCCGACCACGGTCAGCACCGGGGTGCCCGGCAGCGCGAACATGGTGACCACCAGCTGCGACTCCGCGTCCTGGAGGTTGTTGGCGCCCTGGTAGTGGATCACGTCGCCGCCGGGCTCGAACAGGGCCTCGCCCGCCTTCAGTACCCGCGGCGGCTGCCCCTCCAGCTCGAAGAGGATCTCGCCCCGCGTCACATAACCGAAGACCGGCCCGGGGTGCCGGTGCGGAGGCGCGCCGGGGTCACCGGGCGACAGGGTGACGCGGACGGTCCTGGCCTCGGCGCCGTCCGGGATGCGGGCCGCCGCCTCCGGCAGGGTCGAGATCACCTCGACGCCAGGGGGCATGTGCGTGTGCTCAGCGCTCATCTGTTCCTCCAAACGGGGACTGTCCGCACTGACGACAAGGCGACCCCCGTGTTTGTGACAGCCCCGGGCAGCGGGGGACTTGGGGACGCACCGATCCGGTGGGCCGTCGCCTCAGCGGTCGGCGATCCAGCGCGCGTCCGCGGGCCAGGATCCCGTGCGGACAAGGTGCTCCACGAGCCGGAAGGCCTCCTCGACGGGCACGGTGTCCCGGTCCGGGTACGCGTCCCGCTGCCCGTTGGACAGGACGAACCCGTCGCTCGCCCCCTCGGCTCCCGGGTCGACGGCATGCTCGCCGGGATCGCCGTCCCCGTCGAGCAGCATCACCATCGCCCGCTCGGTGTTCGTCACGAAGGACAGCGAGCGCCCGGACGAACTGGTCAGCCACGTCTCGAGCACCCCTCGGCGCACCCGCGCCCGAAGTGCGTCCGGAACCGGTGCCGCGTTGTCGCCGTCGATCACCCAGGACTCGGTCACCGGTTCGACGGGGTCACCCGACGCCGCGCACCGACCGCCAGACGTGCAGTGCCCAGGCGAGGTCGTCCGGCTTGTCCCACATGCAGACGACACCTGCCGCGTTGCCGTCGCGGTCCACCGTGAAGCCGTACAACTCGTGCTGGGTGCGGCCGTTCGGTGTGGCGACGGTCCAGAAGGCGTGCCGGATCCCGTTCCCGGTGTCCTCCGTGATCTGCCGCTCCGGCGGCACGGTGGGTGCGCCGTTCAGCAGGGCGGTCAGGAACTCCTCTGGGCGGCGGCGGATCCGGTCGGTGAACACGTCGCAGTGCACGGTGCGGCCGGGTGTCAGGAAGCGGTGCGTGCCGTCGACGACGCGCGCGGTGAAGCCGCGGCTGCGTTCGACGGACCAGTGCTCGTCCAGCGGGGTACGGACCGGCACGGGCAGGGGGTGGGTGAAGCGGCTGAGGACGTCGTCGCGGTCCCAGGTCGTGGTGAGGACACTGCGGAGCAGTTCGTCGTCGCTGCCGTCGACGTACGGGATCTCGTCCGGGTCGCGCACGACCAGGGTGGCCGGGGCGTCCAGGAGGCCGGCGCCCCAGGACATGATCGCGTTGGCCATGGCGCCCCGGAGGGTGAGTCCCCGGTAGGCCGGGTCGTCCCAGATCCGGTGGGCGTGGTCGAGGTCGTCGTCGCTGATCCGCATCCAAGTGCCGAGGACGAGTTCCGTTCCGCCGGTGAGCCGGACCGGCAGCAGGCAGCGGATGAAGCTGCCCGCGCCGTCGACGCGGAGCAGCGCGGCGACCCCGACCTCGTGCCGGGCGTCCTCCGGGACGTCGAGCGCGGCGTCGGGCAGGCCGAAGCGGACGTCGATCCGCTCCTCGTCGGGCACGGGGGTGCCGCAGCACGAGCACACGGGGGTGGGGTTTCCGATCACGGTGTGCAGCGTAGGGGACGCCGACCGCTCCCCGCCCCAGGGAGCGGGGGCGGCCGCTCGTGGCCCGGACGCGTCAAGCGTCACGTGTGCGACGGACCTTGGCCGTCGTGCGACCGCGTCCGCCTGAAGTCCTTGTCCCCGGATGCGGTCCTCGGGCGATCGGGTCCGCGGGCGCGGCCAAGGCCCGCGCGGCGAGGGGCAGCAGAGTCGGACGACCCATGCGGCGGCCGCCGGGCAGGGGCATTTGACGCATGCGGCGGGCGTCGCGCCCTGGCACAGTGACCTGGGCAGCGGGCGAGGCCACCGACCTGTGCCTTCCCTGCCCTGATCACCCTGCGCCCTCTGTGGCACCCGGCGGCCGACGCCCGGTGCGGCGGGCGGTTCCGCAACGCCACCGCGCAGGGTCCTGCCCGACCGGGCCGCGCCATCCTCCGGGATGCCAGGCGGCCGTAAGAGGAAGAGACAATGGCTCCACTCGTTGACGAACCCATGGCCGACACGCGCGACATGTACATGGCCCACACCGCGCTGCGCCGGGAGTTCAGGCTGCTTCCCGCCCTCATCCGGTCCGTCGCGCCGGACGACACCCGCCGCGCGGAGGTCGTCGGCGCGCACGCGGCGCTGGTGTGCCGGGTGCTGCACACGCACCACGAGGGCGAGGACCTCCTGCTGTGGCCCAAGCTCGTCGAGCGGGCCGGCGAGCAGGCGG
Source organism: Streptomyces sp. NPDC088733 (assembly GCF_044751185.1). Classification (NCBI taxonomy): domain Bacteria; kingdom Bacillati; phylum Actinomycetota; class Actinomycetes; order Kitasatosporales; family Streptomycetaceae; genus Streptomyces; species Streptomyces sp. NPDC088733. The sequence goes on along the minus strand of NZ_JBIVLH010000004.1, from coordinate 32,940 downwards.
AGGCCATCGTGCCGACGATGGAGCAGCAGCACCACGCGATCGACGCACTGCACACCGAGGTGACCGGACTCATCGCGGGCTGGCGCTCCACGGGACGGGACGGCGAGCGGCTCGCCGATGCCTTCGAGCGGCTGCTGACCGTGCTCATCGAGCACATGGCGCTGGAGGAGACGGAGATCCTGCCGCTGGCGGCTCAGCACGTCACCGCGGCGGAATGGCACCAGCTCGGCGAGCACGGCATGGCGCACACGCCGAAGAAGGACCTGCCGCTCGTCTTCCGCATGGCGATGTACGAGGGCGACCCGGAGGTCGTCAAGGCGGTCCTGGCGACGGCCCCGCTGCCCGTGCGGCTGATCGTCCCGACCCTGGGGCGCCGCCGCTACGCGGCCCACGCCCGCTCGGTCCACGGAACGGCCAGCCCCGCGCGCGTCGGTTCCTGAGGGTTCCGCCGGCCGGGCCGCGGGCACGGGCGGTGCGTATCGACCACAGGGGAGCCGATACGCACCGCCCGTGCCCGGTTCACGTCGATGACGACGGAGGCAGGACGGAGCGGACGGCGTCCTCGCTGCGGGCCACGACGGCTGTTCCGTCGTCCGCGGTGATGATCGGCCGCTGGATGAGCGCCGGGTGCCGGGTCAGGGCTTCGATCCACTGCTCGCGGGTCGAGCCGTCCCGGCCCCACGCCGTCAGGCCGAGCTCCTCCGCGACCGGTTCGCCGAGGCGCGTCATGTCCCACGGCTCCAGGGCGAGCCGGTCCAGCAGCGCGGTGAGCTCGGCCGCGGTGGGCGGGTCGTCCAGGTAGCGCCGAACGGTGTACTGCGCTCCCTCCGCGTCGAGGACGGTGAGGGCCGAACGGCACTTCGAGCAGGCCGGGTTGATCCAGATCTCCAAGGCTTCGCCTTTCTGTCGGTGCCGGGCCGCCGGTCAGGCGGTGACCCCGGTCGGCGCGAGGGTCGTGGCGCGGAAGTCCCGGCAGAGCGGGCGAGCCCGGACAGCCCGAGGATAGGCCGCCCGGGGCGCGGCTCTGCCCGGACCGGTGCTGTGGCGAGCTGCGCGAACCGGCCGGCGCCACAGGGCCGTCGCCCCATGCCCGAACACCCCGAACACCCCGAACACGGCGAATTCACGTGGAGATCCACCGCCGTCCCCCCGGACGCGCGACGGCCGACGAACGCGTCTGATCGCGGCGCACCTGTGCCATGGCGCAAGAGTGACGCGTGCGACCCCTTGAACAACGGCGAGGGCGGCCGGAGGATCCAGTGATCTTTCGCTCATTGCCGCGCCTCAGGAGTCCTCCTTGCCCAAGGTTCCCATTCCCCGGCCCGGGCCGATCGCCCTCGCCGTGGCTGCCGCGCTGACACTCGGCGTCATACCGGCGACCGCCGCCGTGTCCGCGTACTCCGCCGGTGAGGTGTCGCACAACGACGCCGCCCATCAGACCCCCGGCACCCACACCGTCACGCTGATCACGGGTGACAAGGTCACCCTCGGGACCGCGGCCGACGGCACCGTCGTGCGCTCGTTCCAGGCCGCGAGCGGAGCCACCACCGGCTTCCACCGTGCCGTCGTGGACGGCGCCACCTACGTCTACCCCGACGCCGCCCTGCCGTACGTGAGCACGGGGAAGCTCGACAAGCAGCTGTTCAATGTGACACGGCTGATCGCCGAGGGCTACGACGACGCGCACAGCTCCGGACTGCCGCTGATCGTGCGCTACACCGGCGCCGCCGCCACGTCCCGCACCCGGGCGAAGATGGCCGGCTCGACCGGCGTCCGCCGCCTGGACAGCATCCAGGGCGCGGCCCTCGCACAGAACCACCGGCAGGCACCGGCGTTCTGGTCCTCGCTGACCGGTGGTTCCGCCGCGGCGGCCCGCTCCGCCGAGCCGTCGTTCGCGGGCGGCGTCGCCAAGGTCTGGCTCGACGGCAAGGTGAAGGCCGATCTGGCCGACTCCACCGCCCAGATCGGCGCGGACAAGGTCTGGGCGGAGGGCGACACCGGCCAGGGCGTGAAGGTCGCGATGCTGGACAGCGGCGCGGACACCGAACACCCCGACCTGGTCGGACAGGTGTCCGACAGCGCCAGCTTCGTCCCCGGCGAGGACGACATCGCCGACTACAACGGCCACGGCACGCACGTCGCCTCGACCATCGTGGGCACGGGCAGCGCCTCCGACGGCAAGGAGCGCGGTGTCGCCTCCGGCGCCCGGCTGGCCGTCGGCAAGGTGCTCAACTCCGAGGGCAGCGGCCAGGAGTCCTGGATCATCGCGGGCATGGAGTGGGCCGCCCGCGACCAGAAGGCCAGGATCATCAGCATGAGCCTGGGCGGCAGCGGCGACAAGTCCGACCCGATGAGCCAGGCCGTCGACGAACTCAGCCGCGACACAGGCGCGTTGTTCGTGATCGCGGCGGGCAACGGCGGCCCGCACTCCATCAGCAGCCCCGGTGCCGCGGACTCCGCGCTGACCGTCGGCGCCGTCGACTCCACCGACACGCTCGCCGACTTCTCCAGCCAGGGCCCGCGCGACGGCGACGGCGGCCTCAAGCCGGAGATCACCGCGCCCGGTGTCGACATCGTCGCGGCGCGCTCGCACTACAAGCGGGGTTCCGGCTACTACACCACGATGAGCGGCACGTCGATGGCGACGCCGCACGTCGCCGGCGCCGCCGCGCTCCTCGCCTCCGCGCACCCCGACTGGACGGGCGCCCAGCTGAAGGAGGCGCTGGTCAGCAGCGCCAAGGCGACCCCGGCGTACACCCCGTACCAGGCGGGCGCCGGCCGGCTCGACGTGGCGGCGGCCGTGCACACCACGGTCTTCGCCACCACGAGCGCCTACTCCGGCTTCTACACCTGGCCCCCGAAGCCGGGGGAGACCAACGTCCAGACCGTGACGTACACCAACGTCGGCGACGCCCCGGTCAGCCTCGCCCTCGCGGTGAACGGCACCGTCCCGGCGGGGTTGTTCAGCCTCTCCGCGGACCACGTCACCGTGCCCGCGCACGGCACCGCCGCGGTCACGCTCACCGCGTCCCTGGACAAGCTGGCCGGTGACCAGTCGGTCAGCGCCATGATCACCGGTACCGACGGCGCCGGAGCGGTCCGCGCCCGGACCCTGATCGGCGCGGCCCGCGAGGGCCAGCGGCAGAACCTGACGGTCGTCGCGAAGGACCGTTCCGGCAAGCCGCTGGCCGGCCGGGTCGTCCTCAGCGCCGAGCACCTCTTCTCGGTGCTGGACCTCGACGCGTCCGGCACCGGTACGGCACGGCTGCCCGTCGGCTCCTACAGCGGCTGGCTCACCGGCGACGTGCAGGGCGCGGAAGGGGAGCACTCGCGCGGCATGGTGCTGCTCGCCTTCAACGACGTGAAGCTGGACCAGGACCGCACCGTCACCCTGGACGGCCGCAAGGCACGCCGGATCCTGGCGCACGTGCCGCAGGACACCACCGCCGTCGCGCCGCGTCTGGACGCCCACCGGTCGTACAGCGACAGCCTGGTGGAGACCTCGATGCTGCCCGACCCCTCGTACGACAGCATCTGGGCCCTGCCCACCGGGAAGAAGGTCACCGACGGCGAGTTCGAGGCCGGCGCGCGCTTCCGTCTCGAGCAGCCCGCGCTGACCCTGGGCACGAAGTCCACGACCTTCGACGACCCGCTGGTCAAGCGCGCGGCCACGCCGCTGCCCGCCGGGACCCGGAACCTGACCACGGTCTTCGCCGGTGACGGCACCGCCGAGGAACTCGCGCGGCAGAATGTGCGCGGCAAGGCCGTCGTGGTGCGGAGCGCCGGAACCGACGCCATCGAGGCGCAGGCCGACGCCGCCGCGGCTGCCGGGGCCCGGCTGCTGCTGGTCGTCAACGACGGCACCGGCCGCCTGGAGCCCTGGGACGAGAACCCCTGGAGCCCGCTGAGCCCCGCCCCGGTGACGGTGGCGACGCTCAACGCCGACCAGGGCGCCCAGCTGATCGGCTCGCTCCGGCACGGATCGGTCCCGCTGAAGGTCACCTCGCACCCCACGACCGACTACGTCTACGACGTCGTGCACCACTGGACCGGCGCCGTGCCGGAGGATCCCACCTGGCGTGAGGAGACCAAGGACCTCGGCCGGGTGAACGTCTCCTTCCGGAACTTCCGGCAGGGCAAGGCCATGGAGTTCCGTCCGGACGTCTGGCGCGGCTGGGCCGTGGGCAACCAGCTCACCGCGCCCGCGCAGGGCGAGCGCACCGACTGGGTCACCGCCGGGACCACGTGGCTGGACGACGCCTTCATCCAGGGCGAGACGGGGCAGCACGCGATGGGGCCGCTGACCTACCCGGCGCGCAGGACCGCCGAGGTGAAGTGGTTCGGCCCGATCCAGCGGCCCCGCATGGGCCCGGTCAACTACCAGCCGGTGCGCTACCTCGACACGATGTACATCACCGCGCCCGGCTGGGGCGACTCGGGCTCCGGCCATGTCGGCGAGGCCGGGGCGAACTTCGACGTCAAGGACTGGATGTCGCTGTACCAGGGCGACCAGCAGCTCGACTGGGGCAACGCCGAGTACCTGCAGGTTCCCGGGCTCGGCGCGGAGCGCCTGCCGTACCGGCTGGTCCTCGACAACGACCGCGGCACCTGGGCCAGTCCGTACTCGACGCACACCCTGACGGAGTGGGACTTCACCTCCGCGGTCACCGGCAGCGACGCGGCGGTGTCCCTGCCGCTGATCCAGCTCGACTACGGCGTGGACACCGACGCCTCGGGCCGTGCCGACCGGCGCGCCCCGCTGACGGTGACCGCCTCGCACCTGCCGGGCACTACCGCCGCCATCGGCAAGCCGTCCGTCGAGGTGTCGTACGACGACGGCAAGACCTGGCAGCGGTCCGACCTGAGCCGGTGCGACGACGGATGGCGGACGAACCTGCGCGCGCCGCGGTCGGCCGGTTTCGTCACCCTCCGGGTCGGCGCACGGGACAACGCGGGCAACACCGTCTCGCAGACGATCACCCGGGCCTTCGGCCTGCGCTGACGTCCCCCCCCCCGGGGCACCCGGGTCACTACCGCGTGGGCGGGGCCGCAGCCGGCGGCCCCGCCCACGCGGCGTCCACGGGCGTCCACGGGCACCGCCGGGCGCCGTCGCCGCGCTCGCCGGGCCACGGCGCCGTACCGCCGATAGAGTGATCACCAGAGGTTCCCGCCCCGGCACGGCCGGCTTCGGACCGGACGCCGGGCAGTCCCACCGGGAAGGTGACGACGGCCATGGCCGGACGATTCAGCTGCCAGAGGATCTACGAGGAGACCTCGCCGCGCGACGGCAAGCGCGTGCTCGTGGACCGCCTGTGGCCCCGCGGGATGAGCAAGGAGCGGGCCCGTCTCGACGAATGGCTCCGCGACGTGGCGCCCTCCGCGGACCTGCGCACGTGGTACCACCACGACCCCGAGCGCTTCGCGGAGTTCCGCGACCGCTACATCGGCGAGCTGGAGGACGCCGATCACCGGCCCGCCGTCCGGCACCTGCGCGACCTCGCCGCCCACGGCAGGGTCACGTTGCTCACCGCCACCAAGGACCTCGACCGCAGCGAGGCCGCCGTCCTCGCCCAATGGCTGGGCGCCGCCGGCACGGCGAGCCGCCGCTGACACGACGGGGGCGGACCCTCGTCATGCCGCCCGTACGGCCGTCCGCCGCGCCGTTACAATCACCGGATCGGGATACGGGGCGTCAGCTCCCGGGGTGAGGCAGTGGAGAAGGGGCGTGAGCCGCACGGTGCGCAACGTTGCTGACCCGGATCTCGGGGTGCTGGCCGGGCGCCTGCTGTTCGCCGTCCAGGCCGAACTCTTCTCCCGTCTGCACGACCTCGGGTTCGACGACCTGAAGCCCCGTCACGGTGCCGTCCTCGCCTACCTCCAGGCGGAGGGCATCCGCGCGACCGACCTGGCCCGGGTGTCCGGTCAGCACAAGCAGGTGATCGGGACGCTCGTCGACGAACTCACCGAGCTGGGCTACGTCGAGCGGCACAACGATCCCGCGGACCGGAGGGCCAAGCTCGTGTGCCCCACCGAGCGCGGTCGCGCCCAGATGGCCGCCGCGGACAAGATCATGACGGAGATGCAGGCACGCCACGCGCAGCGCCTCGGGGTCGGTGTCTACGCCGAGTTCAAGCGCCTGTTCGTGGATGTCGTCGAGCAGCAGCGCCGCGACGCGAGCACGGTCGCTGCCGACTGACGCCGCCGGCGCACCGCCGTGCCCGTCATGCGTGTTTGGTGTACGCCGCCGAGAGCTGGCCGACGATGACCGAGAAGGGCATGTCGAGTGCTCCGTACACGTCCCCGGCGAGGGGCGAGGCGTTGTCGGCGAGGATCTCGACCATCAGCGTGGCGTAGTCGCTGACGACGGCCCCTGCCTGCTGGAGCCGGATGAGCCCGGCCTCGCGCTTGGCGTCGGAGAAGGTACCGGAGGCGTCGAGGGCGACGTACGTGGCGAAGCCCTCGGCAGCCGCGGCGATGGCCGGCAGGGTGGCGCACACTTCGAGCGAGATGCCGGTGAAGATCAGCCGCTGCCGACCGGTCGCCCTGATCCGGTCCCGTACCCGGCTGTCGTGCCAGGCGTTCACCGTGCCGCGGTCGATGACGTCGACATCGTCCGGCAGGACCTCGGCGAGTTCGGGGACGAGCGGTCCCCACATGCTGTCCGCGGCCGTGGTGGTGACCACGATCGGCAGGTTGAGCACCTGCGCCGCCTTCGCCAGGGCGACCACATTGTGCTTCAGCTCCAGCAGGTCGGTGTCCCGGACCCCGCTGTAGAGGCCCACTTGGTGGTCGACCAGGACCAGTGCCGCGTTGTCGGTGGTCAGAAACTCGCGGAACGTCGTGTCGGGCATGACGTGCTCACCTTTTCCGATGGACGCATGGTGACTCATCGCGACAGTCAAAATTCATGACCAATGCGAACGTAACGCTCCTTTTCCACCCGTGCAAGCAGCCCTGGAGGGGTGGGCGGAGCGGTGGGTTGCCATCGCGCGGACGACTCCTTAGGCTCATTGGTAAGTAATCTTGATAGTCATGAAAACTTACTGTCAGCCTCTGTTCCGAGATGCCGCACCGCCGGGAGCTCCTCCATGTCTGTGATCGAGTTGACCACCTTCACTGTCACGCCCGAGCGGACGTCGGCGATGCTGGCCGCCCGGAGCGGGATGCTCGCCGACTTCCGCAAGGACCGGCGGGGATTCATCGCCGCACGACTGGTCCGCGTGGCGGACGACACCTGGCTCGACATCGTCGAGTGGACCGACGCGCAGGCGTACGACGAATCGAGCGCGAAGGGCGGCAACCTCCCCGGCATCGCCGCCTTCTTCGCCACGATCGACACGCTGGTGAGCGCCGAGAGCGCCGTGCGGTACGACGACGCGGAGGACGGCCCGCGCGCGGTCCGCACCATCGCGTACGGCCCGGAACCGTCGCAGGTCGGAGAGCTGTACCTGCCGCAGGGCGACGGCCCGTTCCCCACCGTCGTGCTGATCCACGGCGGTTGGTGGGCGGCGATGTTCGACCGCAGGCAGTCGACCGCCCTCGCGGAGGACCTGGTCTCGCGGGGGTTCGCGGTCTGGAACATCGAGTACCGGCGCATCGGCGAGCCCGGCGGCGGCTGGCCCGGCACCTTCGACGACGTGGCGGCCGCCGTGGACGCGGTACCGGACCTCGACCCCTCGATCGACGCGGACCGGATCCTGGTCGTGGGCCACTCCGCCGGGGGCCAGCTCGCCACGTGGACCGCGCACCGGTCCGTGCTGCCCGACGGTGTCCCGGGTGCCCGTCCGAAGGTGCGGCCGCTCGGCGTCGTGACCCTGGCCGGCGTGCTCGACCTGGTCGCGGCCGACGAGGCCCGGCTCGGAGCGGAGCTCGCGGAGGCGGACGCTCAGCCGCCGGCCGGTGCGCCGTCGCCGTCCCTGCCGGACCCCTGGAACGCCGTCGCCTCGCGTGCGCACGACGGGATCGTGCCGCTCCTGCTCGGCGGGCGCGTCACCGAGTACGGCGAGCGGTACGCGGCGGCGTCTCCCGTTCTGCTGGAGAATGGAGGCGTGCCGGTACTCGTGATCCACGGCACGGCCGACGACGTCATTCCGCCCGCATACGGCCGGACGTACGCGGAGGCGGCGGCCGCCAGGGGCGCGGACGTCACCTTCGTGGCCTCGCCCGGCGCCGGCCACTTCGACGTCGTGGACCCGGCGGGACACGCGTGGAACGTGGCCCGGACCTGGGTCGAGGAGCGGGCGGCGGCAGCGGACCGCGAGCGGGCCCCCCTGGCAACCACTGCCGCGCCGGCCCACGGCGGGATGTGAACCACCTGCCCGCAGGGCCCCGCCGGAGGCTCGTGCCCGGCCTCCGGCCCGACTGAGCACGGGAGGGTCGCGTGTCCGCCCGATTCACAGACAAGGTCGTCCTGATCACCGGGGCCACGTCCGGCGTGGGCCGGGCGACCGCGGAGCGGATCGCGGGCGAGGGCGCGAAGGTCGTCCTGGCGGCGCGCGGCGAGGAGGTCGGCCACGCGGTGGTGGCCGGCATCCGCGCGGCCGGTGGCGAGGCGGTCTTCGTCCCCACCGACGTGACCGCGGAGGCCGAGGTGGCCGAACTCGTCCAGTGGACGGTGAGCCGGTACGGCCGGCTCGACGGCGCGTTCAACAACGTCGGCGCCCCCACGGCCATGGGCCCGATCACCGGGATCGACGGCGCGGCCTGGCGCGCGGAGCTGGAGCTGAACCTCAGCAGTGTCTTCTACGGCCTGAAGCACCAGATCCCCGCGCTCCGGGCCGCCGGGGGCGGCGCCATCCTCAACAACGCCTCCGCCTGCGGCGTCGCCGCCTACCCGAACATGGCGTCCTACAACGCCGCCAAGCACGGCGTGATCGGGCTGACGCGCTCGGCGGCGCTGGACGCGGCCCCGGCGGGGATCAGGATCAACGCCCTGATCACCGGCGGCGTGGACACCCCCTTGTCGCGGGGGCTGGCCGGTGGCCTGCCGGGCGTGACGTGGGAGGAGTCCTGGCGCGCGGCCGAGGCGATGCACCCGCTCGGGCGGATGGGGCGGCCGGAGGAGGTCGCCGCCTTCGCGGCGTTCCTGCTGAGCGACGAGACGGGCTTCATCACGGGGGCCGCGCTCGCGATCGACGGCGGGATGACGGCACGCCTGTAGGGCGTGTTCGGCCCGGGGAAGTCGGCGCATCGTACGTGCGGCCGCCTCGCGGGGGAGTGCACCCTCGATGAGAATGCCCTCGTGAGCCCTTTCGGGGCGGACGCGCGTGCCGTGCCCGGACGGCCGGGTCTCCGGAGGGCGCCGCACACTCGCCTCCGCACACGGTCCACGCCCGGCCGGACCGCGTCGCGGACCCCGGGCCTCCCTGCCGAAGGAGCATGCCATGCCCGTCTTCAACGCCTACGTCCCCGCGGGCCGCTTCTCGCCGGAGCAGAAGGGCGCACTCGCCGACGCGCTCAACCAGTCGCTCGTTCAGGGGCTCGGCATTCCCGAGGGCGACCGCTTCATCGTGATCAGTGAGCACAGCGACAGCGAACTGTTCCTGGACCCGACCTTCATGGGGATGCAGCGCAGCAGCGACGCGATGATCATCACGGTCCTCCTCGGGGCGCACCGGCCCCTCGAGGACAAGCGGGCGGTCGCGGCCGCCATCAACAGGCTGGTGGCCGAGGCTGTCGGCGTCTCGCCGGACGACATCTTCATCGCGCTGATCCCCGTTCCGAACGAGAGCTTCTCCTTCGGCAGGGGCGAACTCCAACTCGCGGACACCGCTCCGCGCTGGTGACCGCGGGGCCCGGACCCCGGCGCCGGTGGTGCGGCGCCGGGGTTCCGCGCGTTCGGTTCTCATCGGCGGTACCGAGGCGGGATTTCCGCGTTGTTCCGTATGTGTGAAAACTTCGAAAACCACCGGATGTCGAATTGCGTGCGGGGTGAAAGGGGTATTTCGCGGGCGTTTCCTGATGCCCGTTCCCGGGCTGTTCTGTCTGGTCAAGTGCCGTTGTGGCGGGGGTTGTCCAGCCGTCGGCCGATCTGACGACGGCCCAGGAAAGTTATTAGTTCAAGGCCTTTACATTTCCCCTGCGGGGATGGTCGGATGCCGTCCATCGTCGACTCTGGAGGAAATGTGCGCGTTCCATTCGCCCGAAGATCTGCGGCATCGGTTGCCGCGGTTCTTGCCGTCACCCTGAGCACTCCCGGGGCGGCCCACGGCGCCGCCCCACTCCTCCCCGCTGCCACGTCCCCGGCCGGAACCGGCGGGTCCCAGCACGCGCCGGTCACCGTGACGTTGATCACCGGCGACAAGGTGACGATGACTCAGGAGGCGGGCGGCCAGGCTCCTTTGATGGATGTCGAGCGCGCGCCGGGGGCCAAGGGGTCCGTGCGTGTGGTCGCCGAAGGCGGGGACACGTTTGTGTACCCCGACGAGGCCATGGCGTACCTCGCGACAGGCCGACTCGACAAGCAACTCTTCAACGTCACACGGCTGGTGGCCCAGGGCTATGACGACGCCCACGCCGGCGCGCTCCCCTTGATCATCACCCGCTCCAATGCCGCGTCCGCTCGCACGAACGGCGCCTCCGAGAAGGCACTGCCGGGGACGGCCACCACCGTGGACCTGCCCTCCGTCCACGGAGCGGCCGTTCGCGCCCAGCGGTCGAAGGCCACCGCGTTCTGGTCGACCCTGACTGGTGCAGGGGACGGCGACCTGCCGGCGGCGAGGACCGCCGAGGCCTCCCCGGGCCCGTCCGCGCCGTCCTTCGCCGCCGGTGTGGACGGGGTGTGGCTGGACGCCAAGGCGCAGGCCACGCTGGCCGATTCGACCGCGCAGATCGGCGCACCCGCGGCGTGGGCCGCGGGCGGTACGGGCGCCGGGGTGCGGGTCGCGGTGCTGGACTCGGGCGTGGACGCCACCCACCCGGACCTGGCCGACCGCATTGTGGCGTCGCGCAGTTTCGTCCCCGGCCAGGAGGTCGTGGACCGCTACGGCCACGGCACCCACACCGCCTCCACGGTCGCCGGGACGGGCGCCGCTTCCGACGGCAAGGAGCGCGGTGTCGCCCCCGGCGCCGACCTCGTGGTCGGCAAGGTCCTCGGCGACAACGGCTCGGGCGCGATATCGGGGATCATCGCGGGCATGGAGTGGGCGGTGCGGACCGAACACGCCAAGGTCGTCAACATGAGCCTGGGCACGCCGGCCTGGCACACCCAGGACGACCCGCTGAGCCAGGCGGTGAACGAGCTGAGCGCCGAGACGGGCGCGCTGTTCGTCATCGCCGCGGGCAACAGCGGCAACAGCCCCTACAGCGTGAGCGCGCCGGGAACCGCGGACGCCGCGCTCACCGTCGGCGCGGTGGACGGCTCCGACCACCTCGCCGACTTCTCCAGCGCCGGACCCCGACTGAACGACGACGGCCTCAAGCCAGATCTGACGGCCCCCGGTGTCGACGTGACGGCGGCGCGCTCCCAGTACATGACCGACGGCGGCGAGGGCTGGTACCGCTCCGACAGCGGCACGTCCATGGCGGCGCCCCATGTCGCGGGCGCGGCCGTCCTGCTGGCCCAGAAGCACCCGTCGTGGACCGGGGGGCAGATCAAGGACGCGCTGATGGGCACCAGCGTCCTGACGCCCGACTACAGCCCGTACCAGGCCGGCACCGGGCGGCTGGACGTGGCCGCGGCCTACCTGAAGGACCAGGTCGTCGCGACCGGTTCGGTGGACGCCGGACTCGTGCGCTGGGCCAAGGACCGGAAGCACGATCCGGTCACGCGGAAGATCACGTACACCAACACCACGGACCGCGCGGTGTCGTTGCGGCTCTCGACCGATCGCGGGGCCTCGCCCGCCGGGGTGTTCACCCTGGCCGCCGACCGCGTCACCGTACCGGCGCGCGGATCCGCGACCGTCGGCATCACGGCGAACCCGGGAGGACTGGCTCCCGGCCAGTACGCCGCCCAGGTCACCGCGGTCTCGCAGGCCGGTTCCGTGCACACGGCCGTGGGCCTGTCCGTCGAGTCCGAGAAGCACACCCTGACGGTGCATCTGAAGGACCGCTCCGGCAAGCCGGTCAGCGGTGAGGTCGAGATCACCGGAGCCGACGGGAGGACCACCGTCATGTGGGCCCCGGACGGCACGCTCAGCAGCCGCTGGGCGCCCGGCTCCTACACCGTGGTGTCCACGCTGGACGTGGAGGGCCGCCACGGCCCGCACTCCCTCGGGTTCGCGGTGCTGACCGCCCCCGAAGTCGACCTGACGGCCGACCGGACCGTCGACCTCGACGCCTCGCGCATCCGCCAGGTCAAGGTGGCGACGCCCAAGCCCACGTCCGTGACCACCAGCAGGATCGACCTCTTCCGCTCCTTCACCTCGGCCGAGCCCACGCCCAGCGACACGCAGGCCCTGCACGAGATCCTGCTGCCCTCGCCCGCGTACGACAGCCTCTGGGCCCTCCCGACCAACGGCAAGGTGAAGAAGGGCAGTTTCGTCTTCACCACCCGGATCCGGGCCGAGCAGACCCCGCTGAGGATCAGCTACGCCGGACGCTCTCTCGACGACACACTGCTGGTGCAGCCGGGATCCCCTCAGTTCCGCGACGGCACCGCGCACGTGGACGCCGTCTTCGCCGGCGACGGAACGGCTGCCGGCTACGCGGGCCTGTCCGCACGCGGCAAGGCCGCGGTCGTCCGCCGCAGTGCCGACGTGGCCCCCGCGGACCAGGCGGCCGCGGCGCGCGCCGCGGGTGCGGCGATGCTCCTGGTGGTCAACGACGGGGAAGGCCGGGGGACCGACTGGTACGGCACCCCGGACGGCACGGGCACCGGTCCGGTCCCGGTCGCCTCGCTCACCACGGACGAGGGTGAGGCGCTGATCCGGCGGATCACCTCCGCGGGCAGGGCCGCGACGAAGCTGGCGGTCGAGGCCCACCCCTCGCCCGCGTACCTGTACGACCTGGCCGACTACCACCAGGGAGGCATCCCGCAGGACCCGTCGGCGGCCACCGACCCCGGCAGCCTCGCGCGCATCGACAACGTCTTCGCACCGCCCGCCGGCGTGCAGGTCGTGGAGAGCCGGGAGGACAGCCCGCCGTACGAGTTCTGGCCGGCCGGCTACCCGTACGCCGTCTACGGATCGGTGCGGGTCCCGCCGTTTCCGAGGGAACCGGTCGCCCGTGGGCAGCGGACCGACTGGGTGTCCGCCGGGAAGGGCGTCAAGTGGCAGCAGTACGCGTCCACCGACGGCTGGGGGACCTTCACCGACGTCGTGGGCTACCAGCCGGGCAGCGTGCACAGCGAGCACTGGTTCGGCCCGATCACCCGGCCGCGCATCCTGGGCTTCGAGGTCCCGCACCGGGTCGGCAACGCCATGGGCGGCATGATCGCGGGATTCGGCGACGGGGGATCCGCCCACAGCGGTGACACGTCGTCCCTGTGGTCGCGCAGCTTCGCGCTCTACCAGGGGGACCGGCTGCTGGTGCAGAGCGGGCCGCGGCCCGATTTCGGGGTGGGCGACCTGGCACCCCAGAAGCTCCCGTACCGGCTGGTCGTCGACACCAGGGCCAACGCCGAATTCACCCCCTACTCCGCCACCACGCACACCGAGTGGACGTTCCTGTCCGGCACCGCCGACGACCAGGCCCTGCCGCTCGCCCAACTCGACTACACCACCGACGTGGACCTCGACGGACGGGCCAAGCGCACGTCGGCCTTCTCCGTCACACCCGCCGTCGTCGGCAGTGACGCCGCGAAGGACGCGGTCTCCTCAGTCCGGCTCGACGTGTCCTACGACGACGGTAAATCCTGGCAGCCGCAGAACATGAAGGAGAACAAGGGCACCTGGCAGACCCAGCTCCACGCACCGGCCGGGGCGCACTACGTCTCGATCCGGGTCACCGCCGCGCAGCGCAACGGCGGCGGCATCACCCAGACGGTCACCCGGGCCTTCGGCCTGAAGTGACCTCCGCAGAGCGGCCGGTGCCCGCCACCGGCCGCTCCGCGGCACCCCGGGCCGGGGAGTCCGATGTGAGCGCGGCCCTTGCTGTGTCGCAGACCTCAGTGGGACGACTTCGGATCCTGCGCTGATTCGGCACCGTGATCACCCATGGGCCACGGGACCGGCAGCGACGCGCGCAGTTGCGCCTCCGGATCCCAGTCGGCCGGTCTTTCCCCAACGTCGCCCTTCCAGGGGTACCCCTGGGCGACCCAGTCGTTACGGGCCTTGATCACGCCCGCGTCTGACGCGTCCTCGTATCCGAACTCGATGCCGCAGCATGCACAGATGTCGAAGGTCGCGACATCCCCGCTCCCGCCCCAGGGCGGGTACCCGAGGTCGAAGCCGCAAACCGGGCAATGATTCCCTGGCCTCTTGCCTCGCACGCTTCTCACCCCACTGATCGGGCTGACCTCGGAAGGCCGGTGGAGCCCCACGGGCTGCGGCATGATCGGTGCCACCTGCGGTGTGCGGCTCCGTGCCCTAATCGACGTCGGCTGTCCCAGCGTTGTCGGCTGTCGTCGGCTGCGGGCCAACCTCGGACAGCTCACGGGCGGCCCGAGCCTCTTCGCGTTCGATCTCGGCGACCACATGGCGGCGCCACCGAGGAATCACGAGAGCGACAAAGGCCAGGACGAGGGCCGCCAGGACGGGCCCTCCGTAGAGAAACGCGCCGACAGCACTTCCGAACGACTCCATGTCCCCTCCATGTCCCCTCCCTGTGCCCGATCGTAGCCCGCGGCCCTGGGTGAAGTACCCGCTCGGCGCCACCTCACGTGGCGCGGAGGTGGCTGTGCTTGTTGCTGTACGGCACTGTCGCGGGTGACGCGTCTCAGTGAGGTGCGACCGTTCGAACGTCGACTGGTCGCTGCCCTGCGTTCGGGGCTGTAGGGCTTGCGCACGGCAGTGACCGCCCACGGGGTGACGAGGCAATTTCGGCGTTTCGGCACCGTCGTCAACCGCGTGTGAGCCGACTGCAGGATCGGGCACTTCGCCAAGGTGATGCCGGAGCGGATGCCCGCCCTGCCGAAGGGGCAGGAAGGCCGCATGATGCTGCGCCCCTTGCGTGACTCCGACGATGACGCCGACGCGATAGCGGTTGTGGCCTCCGCCGCGTTCGGTGCCTCAGATGCCCTGCCCAGCGGTGGCCCTCCCGAGGAGATGCCTCCCGAGGTGGCCGCCATGCTGCGTCGGCGCAACCGGTGGGTCGCGCGCACCGACCCCGGTGGCTGCTGGCTCGCCGTGGACGAGACCTCCGGCATGCCGCTCGGGGTCGCCCTGTCGACCCGCCGCGAGGGGACCTGGGGGCTGGCGCTCCTTGCCGTGCTGCCGTCCGCGCAGCGGCAGGGGGTCGGCCGCGAACTGCTCGCCGCCGCCATGGCCTACGGGCGTGGCTGCCTGCGCGGCATCATCTGCAGTTCCCCCGATCCGCGGGCGGCGGCGACCTACCGTCGGGCAGGCTTCGTGCTGCATCCGGCGATGCGCTTGGAGGGCGCCGTCCGCAAGGACGACCTGCCGACGCCCGACGGGGCGGTGCACGAGGGCTCGGCCAAGCACCGCGACCTGGTGGACTCCGTCGACCGGCGTACCCGGGGCAGCGCCCACGGCCCCGACCACGAACAACTGCTCACCGAGAGCGACCTGCTGATCGTCGACGATCTGGCCGGCAGCGGCTACTGCTACATCGACCCGTACGGGAACATACGCTTGCTCGCCGCCACCTCACGCCGCCTGGCGTCCCGGCTGCTCACGGCCGCACTACTGAGCCTGCCCGAGGGTGCCCCGGCACAGATCGCCAATGTGACGGCCGAGCAGCAGTGGGCCGTGGACGTGGGGCTGACCGCCGGACTGGAACTCAGCACGTCCGCCTGGGTCTGCCTGCGCGGAATGCGGCCACCGGAGCCATACATCCCCTCGGGGTTCTTCGGGTGACGTTGGAGCGCGCACGGGCGTCGCCTGGTCCGAGGCCGGGCACGTCTGCGCCGGCCGCCCGGTGGAGCCGCGGAACGTCTACCGCTTCCTCGTCCGGGACGCTGCTCGCACATGCCTGCGGCTGAATCGCCTCCCTGGCGCTCGACTTCCGCGGCGTGCCGTTCGGGCCGCAGAGGAGTGATCTCGCCGCCGAGGTCGCCGCCGACCTCCGGCACGCGTGCGACACCGGCCGGTGCCCCTGTGCCGAACCGGCGATCGGCGTACCGCACGATCAACCGGTGATAAAGCAGAGCCCACGGTCCTGGGCGCCACAGCGGCGTTCTTCGCCCGGCTGGCCCACGACCGGACCGCTGTCGGCGAGACTGAGACCGGCCTGTTCGCGGAGCCCTGTGTCGATCTGGTCGGGGCTGTGGTCACTTTGGGCCTGGGCCGGGACGACCTGGCCAAGGAGTCCCTGAACAGCACCCTGTTGGAGCGGGTTCAGGAATTCGTCCGCCTTCAGCTGGCGGACCCCGATCTGACTGCCGAGCGCATCGCCGCCGAGCACGACGTCTCCGTAGGGTGGTTGTACCTGACCCTGTCCCGGGCGGGAATCACCCTCGGTGAATGGATCAGGTCGCAGCGCCTCGAGGAATGCAGGAGGGAACCGGCGTCGCCGGTGCATCAGTTCATGACGATCGCGGCCATCGCCCACCGGTGGGGGTTCGCCGGCCCGGCCCACTTCAGCCGGGTTTTCAAGGCGGCGTACGGAGTGAGCCCCCGCGAGTTGCGGTTGCAGCAGGGGGGCAAGGGGAGCGGACTCTCACCGGCCTGACTGACGCCCGGCCCCGTGCCGGTGTTCGGTGATCCGCGCAAGGTCCCGACGCCCCGGACCGGCTTCCTCGGGCTTCCGGGGCGACCGGGGTGTGCTCCGGTCCGAGGGCCGGAGCACCGGCCGTGCCGGGGTCTTCGTCGTCAGTGGTGTTTCTCGAATCCCGCCAGCAGTGCGCGGGGGTCGAAGGTCACCCGGATCCGGGTGAGCTTCCCGTTCTCCGCGTGCATCCAGTTCGCCGTCGGGGTGGGCGGCGCAACGCTTGTGTGCAGGTCGAACCAGGTGATCGCGTCATCATTTTCCGCCACCCGTACCTTCACGTCGATCTTCTCCAGCACTTGACCGAGCCCCTTCAGTCCTGCGAGCGCCTCCTCCACCCCGGACGCTGTTCCCAGTGCCCCGACGAAGTCGACATCCTCGGCCAGCAGCCCCCGCAGGGTCTGGAAGTCGCCTGCTTCCCAGGCGGTGAAGTAGGTCTCGGCAAGCTCTCGCACCGTCTTCGTTGTCGTCATGCCCTCATCCTTG
Source organism: Streptomyces sp. NPDC088733 (assembly GCF_044751185.1). NCBI lineage: Bacteria > Bacillati > Actinomycetota > Actinomycetes > Kitasatosporales > Streptomycetaceae > Streptomyces > Streptomyces sp. NPDC088733. The sequence continues at coordinate 15,687 of NZ_JBIVLH010000004.1, read as the reverse complement.
AGCAGCTCCCTCCATCCGTCCAACAGATGGATCCGATGGCCTCTATCATCATTGGATATGGAGATTCATCAGCTTCGCTACTTCGCCGCGATCATGGACGAGGGCACCTTCACCGCTGCCGCTCATCGCCTGCACGTCAGCCAGTCCGGCATCAGCACCCAAGTGGCCAAGCTGGAGTTGGAACTGGGCCAGCAGTTGCTCGACCGCTCCGGCCGACGAATTCGCCTCACGCCGGCCGGCGAGGCGGTCCTCCCTCTGGCGAAGAGCGCCCTTGCCATCCTTGAGGCCATCGAGCACACCGTCGCCGAGTTCACCGATGCCGTCCGGGGCCGGGTCCGTCTCGGCATGATCATGGGCTGCTCGATCCCGGCCTTCCTCGATACCGTCGCGGATCTCGGCCGTACCCACCCCGGCGTCGAGCTCAGCCTTCACGAGGGCTACTCCGGTGACCTCCAGACCCACGCTCTCTCCGGCACTCTCGACCTGGCCCTGATCGGTTATGCGGGCGATGTCGCCCCGGGCCTGGAGGTGAGCGTCGTCCTCGACGAGCCGGTTGCCGTCGCCGTCCCGGCCGGGCACCCTCTCGACCGGAAGGAATTGAGTCTCGCCGACCTGGAGGGTGAGAAGATCCTCTGCCTTTCCCGAGGCACCGGCATCCGCGCCGCCTACGAGGACTCCTGCCGCAGGATCGGTCTCGACCCACGCGTGGACATCGACGCCAGTTCCCCGGTCACCCTGCTCCGCCTCGTTGAGCGCGGCGCCGGGGTTGCCGTCCTGAGCGCGTCCTCCGTGCAGGGCGCCGACGTGCGGACTGTCTCGCTCACCGACGCCGCCACGCACGCCCGGCTCGGACTCGTCACCCGCCATGGCCAGTCTTCTCCAGCCGTACAACTCCTGCGGGCCAGGCTCCTTGCCGCCCTGCACACCGGCTAGACCTGCGCGTCGATCACGGCGATGCACGGCCTGGTCGAGCCGAAGGGGAGCACCCAGGCAGGATTCGTACCTGCGGCACCCGCTTGAGGAGAGCGGTTCTCAGGCCCCCGGCCGCCGGACCGCGGCGATCGCGTCCGCCGCCTCGGCGGTGAGCGCCGTTCCGTCGCGGGTCGACGCGGCCCAGGCGACATGGCCGTCCGGGCGGATCAGTGCGGCGCGGAGCCGGTCCCATTCCGGGCGGACGCGGTCGGGCGCGTCCGTGACCACGGTCAGGACGTGCGGCGGACGCCCGCCGTCCGTGCGCGGCGACGCGGTCTCCGCGTCCGCCTTCGAGGCCATGAGCAGCACGTACCGATCGGCGGCGAGGACGGAGAAGAGCCCCCTGCCGTCGGCGAGTCGGAGGTCCGGGGCCCGGTGGCCGACGAGCGGATGGGCGTCGCCGCCCGGCGGATGGGCGACGGCGAGCCCGGACAGCTCCTTGGCCAGCGAAGCGGAGAACGCGGGCACCTCGCTGATGGCCCGGTTCAGCACCGAGCGCAGGGCGAGAAGATCCGGCCGGAAATCGGTCATGAGCGACGTCTGCGCGCGGACGAGTTCCATCAGCGCGACACCGGCCGCATGGCGTTCGTCGTGGTAGCTGTCCAGCAGCCCGCCGGGCGCCCAGCCCCGCACGGTGGCCGCGAGCTTCCATCCCAGGTTCCACGCGTCCTGGAGGCCGACGTTGAGGCCCAGGCCGCCGACGGGGAAGATGCGATGGGCGGCGTCCCCGGCCAGCAGGACCCTTCCGGACCGGTAGCGCTCCGCGAGCCGGTTGGCGGATCCGGTCCGTGACACCCACAGGGGATCGCGGAGGCCGAAGTCCGAGCCGGCCACGGCCGCCAGCCGGACGCGGAGCTCCTCCGCGCCCGCATGGCGCGTCCAGTCGTCGTCGCCGTCGCCGGTGGCGTTGACCCCGCCGACGCGGTGGACGCCGTTGCCCATGGGGACGACGAGCGCCTGGCCCGCGGCGCTGTTCCGCTGGAAGTACGGCACGTCCGGCGGGTCGTCGAGGGTGACGTCGGCGATCCAGGTGTACGCGGTGGAGTCCGTTCCCGGGAACGCGATGCCGACGGCCTTGCGGACCTCGCTCGCGGCGCCGTCGCAACCGACCAGGTAGTCGGCCTCCAGCGTGTACCGCCCGCCTGCGGTCTCCACCTGGGCCACCACCGAATCGGCGTCCTGCGTCAGGCCGGCGAAGGCGTGTCCGCGCCTGATGTCCGCACCCAGGTCGAGGGCGTACTGCTCCAGCAGTTCCTCGACCCTCGGCTGGCCCAGCACGAGGATGTGCGGGAAGGGGGTGTCCAGCGTGCTGAAGTCGACGCGCTGGTCGAGCAGGCCGAAATGGGAGTTCGGGATCTTCCTGCCCTCGTCGAGGAAGAGGTGGTCGATCCCGCGCGATGCCCAGATCTCCATGGTCCGCGGATGGATCGTGAAGCCCTTCGAGTGCGGGAAGCGCTCCTCGCGGCGTTCGACGACGGTCACATCGACGCCCGCCAGGCGCAGTTCCGCCGCCAGCCACAGACCGGTCGGCCCGGCACCGACGACAACGGTCTCTCCCATGCGTTCCTCCGCCGATGAGTCGCCCGCACTGGCCTGTCGGCGGGGACAGTAACAGAGAACGGGTGCCGGGCCGACCGTCTGTGGGACATCAACGCGACGACGGGACAGCGGAGTTGGGCGGAATCGTCGGCGGTGGCGCACCGCCTCCCGGCGCGGGGTTCAGCGGGAGGCCCGAGCTGCGGCTTCCGGCCACACGCTCGTGACCACCTTGCCCTGCGTGTAGAAGTGCACGGCCTCGCTCCCGTACATACGGTGGTCGCCGAAGGCCGAGTCCTTCCAGCCGCCGAAGGAGTGGTAGCCCACCGGCACGGGCATCGGCACGTTCACGCCGACCATCCCGGCTTCGACCTCCAACTGGAACCGCCGGGCCGCGCCGCCGTCGCGGGTGAAGACGGAGCTCGCGTTGCCGTACCGGGAGCCGTTGACGACGGCCAGGCCCTCCTCGAAGGTCTCCACGCGGACCACGCACAGGACGGGACCGAAGATCTCGTTGCGGTAGGCGTCCGATTCCGTGCTGACCCTGTCGAGCAGGGTGACGCCCATCCAGTGGCCATTCTCCCGACCCTCGACGGTGAAATCCCTGCCGTCGAGCACCACGTCGGCGCCTTGGGCGGCAGCGCCCGCGACGTGGGCCGCGACCTCGTCGCGGTGTTCCCGGGTGACGAGCGGGCCCATCTCGGACGCCGGGTCGTTCCCGGGTCCTATCGTGATCCGGGCGGCCCGTTCGGCGATCCGCGGGACGAGTGCGTCGCCCGCCGAGCCGACCGCGACCACCACGGAGACGGCCATGCAGCGCTGGCCGGCGGATCCGTAGGCGGCGGTCACGGCGGCGTCGGCCGCCGCGTCGAGGTCGGCGTCGGGGAGCACCAGCATGTGGTTCTTCGCCCCGCCGAGGGCCTGGACGCGCTTGCCGCTCGCGGCGGCCCGGCTGTAGACGTGGCGGGCGACCGGCGTGGAGCCGACGAACGACACCGCGGCCACGTCGGGGTGGTCGAGCAGCGCGTCCACCGCGACCTTGTCGCCGTGCAGGATGTTGAGCACACCGTCGGGCACGCCGGCCTCGGCCGCCAGTTCCGCGAGGAGCATGGAGGCCGACGGGGCCTTTCCGCTCGGCTTGTGCACGAAGGTGTTCCCGCAGGCGATCGCCATGGGGAACATCCACATGCCGATCATGGCGGGGAAGTTGAACGGTGAGATGCCGACGACCACACCGAGCGGCTGCCGGAACGACGCCACGTCGACACGGCCCGACACCTCCGTGGACGTGTCACCCTTGAGCGCCGTGCCGATCCCGCAGGCCAGCTCGACGATCTCCAGGCCCCGCGCGACTTCCGCGAGGGCGTCCGCGTGGATCTTGCCCTGCTCGGCGGTGATCAGCGCGGCGATGTCGTCGCGGCGCGCGTCCAGCAGGGCGCGGTAGCGGAAGAGGATCGCGATCCGATCGGCGAGCGAGGTCGTGCGCCAGGTGGCATAGGCCTGCTTGGCCGCGGCGACCGCCGCGTCGGCCTCCTCGGCGCCGGCCATTGCCACCTGCGCGGTGACCTCTCCGGTCGCGGGGTCGGTCACGGTGCCCCAGGTGCCGGGGGCACCCGGGGCGCCCGTGAACGGCTTGCCGGCGATCCAGTGGGTGACGGTCTTCATCGGTCGGAACTCCTCCAGGGATGACGGCGGCGGGCCGCGGGCTTCCTGGCGCCGCACCTCGCACGCCGTGAGCCCGGCCGGACGGGCCGTGGTCCGGGCCGCGTGCATGTGCCACGCGTCCGCGGGCCCGCACTGCTGAACTGGAATCTACGACCGGGATCCCGGCGGTGAGGCGGTTCGGACGCCCGGGGCCCGATGTGCGCGCATCCGGTCTCGTTGTGTGGTGGCCCGCGTCACTCGCCGCCCGCCCGCCCGCCCGCCGCGCCTCCGCGTCCGCCGGTCGGTGCTCAGTGACTCGTGCCCTCCTGCGGGGCGATGTCGCGCAGGGCCCGGGCGACGGCAGGGTAGTCCTTCTTGAGGATCGCACCGTGGTTGCTGGCGACCTTCGCGGCGATCCGTATGTTCGGGTTCCGGGAGGTCACCGCGTCGAGGCCGGCGCGGATGCGCTCCTGTTCGTCGCCGCGGCTGCCGAGGGACGTGCCGGAGGCGACGACATAGCGGACGGGGACGGTGATGCGGTCCAGCACGGGGCCCAGTTCGCGTTCGCGGGAGAGCACGCCCAGCTCGATGTTGCTCTCGGCCTGCTGTGCGGCGGTCATCCGGGGGGCCAGGCCGGTCGGGCGCAGCAGGGGCAGGAACCAGCTCATGCGCCGGAAGAGCTTGCGGATGCGCACTTCCATGGCCTCGTCGAGCCAGTTGTGCGGGAACGCGCCGTCGACGAGGACCGCGCCCAGGGCGCGCTGCGGGTTGCGGTCGGCCCAGTGCGCCGCGACGACCGCGCCGTAGGACCAGCCCATGACCAGGGCCCGGTCCACGTTCCTGGCGGCGAGGACGGCGTCGACGTCCCGGACGGCCGCCTCGAAGGAGTAGTCCGACGAGCGCCCCGACTTGCCGCGGGCACGCTCGTCGAAGGTGATGTGCCGCCACTGCGGGCCGAGTTCGGCGAGGACGCGGCGCCAGTACCCCTGGGTGGCGAACTGGCCGTTGAGGTAGACCACGGGGATGCCGGGGCCACCGGAGTCGGTGACGGCCAGGGCCGTGTCCTCGACCGGCACCATGCCGGACCACTGCGCACCGGCCCTGGACGTGCTGTTGTTCGTCATGGGATTCCCCTTGCTCGCGTGAGATGTCCTGTACGTGGTGTGCGGGGCCCGGCGCGGAATCGTGGGCCCCTGCCCAGGCCTGCCGCGCCCGCCGCGGCCGAAGGGATCTCGGCCGCGGCGGGTCCGGCGGGGCGGTGGTGGCGCCGCGCTGTTCAGAGGCTGCGGGCGGTGATGTCGCCCTGCGGGGTGGTGGCGCGGATGTCGAGTTCGACGGTGCCGTCGTTCTTGAGGGCGTTGACGATGCGGCCGTGGCCCGTTCCGGCGTCCAGGGCTGCCGAGACGCCGGCGGCCGCGCCGACCGAGATGTCACCGGACTGGGTGCTGAGCACGACGGTGCCGCGCACTGCCTCGGTGATCCGGATGTCGCCCCGTGCGGTGCTGATCTCCGCGGGACCGCCCAGCCGGCCGATCTCGACGTCGCCGTCGACCGCGGTGAGGCGGACGCCCGCCGCCTCGTCGATCTTGATGTGGCGGTACGCGCCGTCGAAGACCACGTCGCCGAGGCGTCCCACCCCGCGCAGCTCGGCGCTGCCGGTCTTGGCCTCGATGCGGGAGCCGGCGGGCAGTTGGACGGTGACCTCCACGGAACCGGAAGGACCGATGAGCCGGTTGGCGTCGGGCGCCGTGATCCGCAGGATGCCGCCGGCGTAGGTGACGGTGACCTGCTCGGCGGTCTTGGTGTCGCGGCCCTTGGCGGGATCGGCGGCCACGACCTCGACGGTGGTGTCGGCGCGGTCGGCGGCGATCACCTGGACGCGGCCGGCGGGGATGCTCAGGATCGCGGTCACCGGGGCCGGGGTGTCGAACTTCTGCATCGTTCTCTCCTGTGCTCGTTCCTTGTTTCCGACATGAGAAACGCTACGTTGCTTTCCATCTCACGACAACATGCTTGTTGCATCGCATCCATAAATACGCAGCTCAAGGACTAGAAAGTGTTGCAACGGACCTGAAAGTAACGCAACGACAGATCTCTCGTGCATTGCAATGAGTAAGGAGTGAACGCTATGGTGGGGGAGTCAGGGACCGCCGTGAGGAACCACCGAGGAGATCGCGATGCCGGGAGGCAGGCTCACCCAGTCCGAACGCCAGCAGATCGCGCTGGGGCTGGCCGACAGCCTCCCCTACGCCGAGATCGCCCGGCGCCTGGACCGTCCGACCTCGACGGTCACGCGCGAGGTGATGCGCAACGGCGGCCCCACCGCCTACCGCGCCGACCTGGCGCACCGCGCCACCGAACACCGCGCGCACCGGCGCCGGCCCGCGTCCCCCCGGGCCCCGCAGACGGATCCCCAGTCGCACGGACGCGACGCCGCGGCCGTCGCGGCGTACGAGGAGACCTTTACGACCGTGCTGATGGGCTCCGGCCTGGGCAAGACGCCGGCCCGCGTGCTGACCTGCCTGTTCACCACGGACGCGGGCAGCCTCACGGCGTCCGAGCTCGCCTCGCGCCTCCAGGTCAGCCCGGCGTCCGTCTCCAAGGCGATCTCGTTCCTGGAGAGTCAGAGCCTGGTGCGCCGGGAGCGCGACGAACGCCGCCGCGACCGCTACGTCGTCGACGACGAGCTCTTCTTCCAGGCGACGATCGCCAGCGCCCGGGCCAACGACCATCTCGTCGCGACGGCCCGTCAGGGTGTCGCCGTCCTCGGCCCCGACACCCCGGCCGCCGCCCGCCTGGAGAACATCGCCCGCTTCCTCGACTTCATCAGCGAGAGCATCACCCGCGCCGCCGAACAGGCCCGCGAAGTCCTCCACACCAGGCCCGCGACAGCGCCGGAGGACAGCGCACCGCCGCGTCCCGGCGGCGCGTAGGCGGCAGCCCGTCGGCGGGTCGCGCTACTGCGGCAGGGTCGAGTCACGGATCGTCAGGCTGCAAGGCATGCGGTGCACTCCCGAGCCGGCCTGGCCGTCGATGGCGGCGAACAGGTGCTGGGCGGCCGTGCGGCCCAGCACTTCGAGGTTCATGTCGATGGTGGTCAGCGGGGGCCTGGTCTCGGTGGACAGCACCTCCCAGTTGTCGTACCCGACGACCGCGATGTCCTCGGGCACACGACGGCCCCGCTCGCGGGCGGCCTCGACGAAGCCCGCGGCGATCTGGTCGCTCCCGCACACCACGGCGTCGATCCCGGGGTCGGAGCCGAGCACGATCTCGGCCGCCTGCCGCCCCCACCGCTGCGACCAGGCCCCGAAGAGCACTTGGCCGCCGGAGAGGGCGAGCCCCGCTTCCTCCAGCGCGCCGAGGGTGCCGGCGGCACGGTCCTGCGCGGCCTGGTAGTCGGTCGGCCCGGTGATGTGGGCGATGCGCCGTCTGCCGACGGTCACCAGGTGCTGGACGGCGAGGCGGGCCCCTCCGACGTCGTCGGGCACGAATGAGACGTCCCGCGGATCGTCCGAGGGCGCATAGGCGTAGACGACGGGCACCGGCAGGTCGCGGCTGATCGACGGCCGCCGGTCGGTGCTCTCGCCCACCACGATGATCCCGTCGACGCGACGGGCCAGCAGGGTGCGTACGTAGTGCTGTTCGCGGATGGAGTCGCCGCGCGCGTCGCACAGCAGGACGGCCATCTCCCCCGTGCCGAAGGCGTCCTCCGCGCCGAGCATCACGGGGATGCCGAAACGGCCGACGCTGTCACTGGTGAGCAGCCCCACGGTGCGGGTCTGACCGGAGATCAGGCTCCGGGCGAGCGCGTTGGGCTGGTACGCGAGTTCCTCGGCCGCCCGCAGCACCCGCTGCACGGTCTCGGCGCGGACCTGGTTACCGCCGTTGAGCGCCTTGGACGCGGTCGCGATCGACACCCCCGCGAGCGAGGCCACATCGGTGATCGTGGTCGCCCGTCGCCGCTGAGAACTCATCGTTCCGAGAACCTTTTCGTGAGGAGGGAGGACGCTGCGTCCCAGGCTGCCTGCTCCAATTTGCCTGAATATAGAGGGGACATGCGTGGTGGACAAGTGACGTACCTCACTCCGAACCCTTGACAGCCCCGGCCGCCGATCCTACGTTTCCAAAAACCTTTCAGGTCAGTTTTCGGTGCTTCTCTGGGGATGCAGAGGGGGAAGACATGGAATCGCGATCGTCCGGACGCAAGGTCGCCGCCGCGCTCGCCGTGGCGTGTGCGGCGGTGCTGGCCAGTTCCTGCAGCGACTCAGGAGGGTCGGCGGACAAGCCCGGCACGTCCTCGGCGGCGTCCACCATCACGGTGTGGACCAGAGCCGCGACGGAGGCTCAGACCAAGGCACTGGCGCAGTCCTACAACGCCTCCCACAGCAACAAGGTGGAGGTGACCGCGTTCCCGAACGAGGAGTACCCGGCGAAGATCGCCACGGCGGCGGGCGGCAGGAACCTGCCGGACCTGTTCGCCTCGGACGTGGTGTTCGCGCCGAACTACATCTCCCAGGGCCTGTGGCAGGACGTCACCGACCGGTTCGAGTCGCTCCCGTTCAAGGACAAGGTGGCCCCGGCCCACATCAAGGAGGCGACCCAGGACGGCAGGCTCTTCGCGGTCCCGCACACCGTCGACATCTCGGTGATGTTCATCAACAAGGACCTGTACAAGAAGGCCGGTCTCGACCCGGACAAGGCCCCGGCGACGCTTCAGGAGTTCGCCGACCAGGCCACGACGATCCGCAAGAAGCTCGGCGGCAAGACCTACGGCACCTACTTCGGCGGGAACTGCGGCGGCTGCGACGTCTTCACGTTCTGGCCGTCCGTCTGGGCCGACGGCGGCGAGGTCATGAACGCCGAAGGGACCGCGAGCACCGTCGACGACCCGCAGATGGCCGCCGTGTTCGACGTCTACCGCACGCTCTACGCCGAGGGCGTGGCCGCGCCCGGTTCCAAGGACGAGAACGGGACGACCTGGCTCGGCGCCCTCCAGGCCGGCGACATCGGCATCGCCCCGGGACCGTCCACCTGGCTCGGCCTGCTGGAGGACAAGGGCATCGACGTGGGCGTGGCCCCGATCCCGGGCGTGAAGGGAGGCAAGTCCACCTTCGTCGGCGGCGACGTCATCGGCGTGAGCGCCACCAGCAAGAACGCCGACGCGGCCTGGGACTTCCTGGCCTACACCCTCTCGGACACGGTGCAGGCGGACCTGCAGGCCAAGGGCATGTCCACCGTGGCCCGCACCGACATCACCGCGGACGATCCCCGGGTGCAGGCGATGAACGAGATCATGGCCGACGGCCGGACGCCCTACGCGCTGAAGTTCAACGAGTCCTACAACGACCCGCAGAGCCCGTGGGTGAAGACCCTGCGGGACGCGCTGTTCGGCTCCGACCCCGCCAAGGCGCTGAAGGACGGCGCCGGCACCATCTCCGCCTCACTGAACCAGCAATAGGACAGGTCCGGCACACCGGCGGTGTGCCGGACCGCAGCTGGAGAGAACATGACGGATTCAGCAGAACCCCGCACGGCCGCGCGCGGTACGGCCGCTCGTGCCCGCCGCCGGCGGCGGCGTTCCGAGGGCCTGACCGGGCTCGCCTACGCGGCTCCCGCCGCCGTCGTGGTCGGCCTGTTCTTCCTGGTGCCGCTCGGCCTCGTCGTCTGGATGTCCCTCAACAAGTGGCCGCTGCTGGCGTCCCCGTCCTTCAACGCACCCGACAACTACCAGCGCATCGCCGACAACTCCCTCGTGGTGGACGCGGTGGTGTTCACCCTGAAGTACACCGCGATCGTCACCGTCCTGCTCTTCGCCGTCTCTTTCGCCCTGGCCCTGATGATCCAGAACGGAGGGCGGGGGACCGGCCTGTTCCGGGGCGCGTTCTTCCTGCCGGCCGCCGTCGGCTGGGCCACCGCGACCCTGCTCTTCTTCGGCCTGCTGAGCGAGCAGATCGGCCCCCTGAACGGGATGCTCGAGGCGATCGGCCTCATCGACGAGCCGGTGTCCTGGACCGCGGGCGACCCGAACGTCGCGTTCGGGTCCACGGTGACCCTGGTGATCTGGCGGTGGGCCGGGTTCAACATGGTCATCCTGCTCACCGGCCTGCAGTCCATCCCGACCGAACTCTACGAGGCGGCACGGGTGGACGGCGCCTCGGCGGTGCAGGCGTTCCGGCGGATCACGCTGCCGCTGATGCGGCCCACCATCGCCCTGGTGCTCTGCCTGATGGTCACCGGCTCGCTGCTCGGCTTCGAGCAGTTCTACATCCTCACCAGGGGCGGGCCCGGCAACAGCACGACCTCGGTCGTCATGGTCATCGTCCGTGAGGCGTTCGTCCGGTTCGACCTGGGCTCGGCCGCCGCGATGTCGGTGCTCGTGCTGGTCGCGCTGGTCGTCCTCAACGCCGTGCAGCTCGTCTCCATCAGGAGGAGGACCCTGTGAGACGTCTCGCCCTCGCGGCGCTCGCCGTGGTGTTCGTCTACCCGATCGGACGGAGCGCGTGGTCGTCGGTGCGGGCCGGCGACTCCTTCACCCTCGGCAACTACCGGAAGCTGGCCACGTACGGCGAGGGCGTGGGCACCTATCTGACCAACACCGTGGTGCTCGTGGCGCTCACCGTCGCCGGAACCCTCCTCGTCGCCACCCTCGCCGGCTACGCCTTCTCGCGCTTCGCCTTCCCCGGCCGCGGCCTGCTGTTCGCCCTCGTCCTCGCCATCCTGATGGTGCCCTACCCGACGATCCTCATCCCGCTGTACGTGCTCCTCGGCGAACTGGGCCTGCAGGACTCGCTCGTCGGCCTGGCCCTGGTGATGGTCATGTTCCAGCTGCCGTTCGCGGTGTTCATGATGCGCAACGCCTTCGAGGCCGTGCCCCGCACCCTCGACGACGCCGCGAGGGTCGACGGCTGCGGAAGCCTCCGCACCCTGGTCAGGGTGCTGCTGCCGCTGGTGGCCCCGGGCCTGGTGACGGTCGGTCTGTTCGCCTTCCTCGCCTCCTGGAACGACTACGTCGCCCCGCTGATTCTGATCAGTTCGGGCGACAAACTGCCGCTGCCCGTCGCGGTGGTCAACATGCGGGTGCACAACTTCGGTGCCGTGGACTACCCGGTCATGCAGGCGGGCGTGATGTTCATGGCCGTCCCCTGCCTGATCCTCTTCCTCGCCCTCCAGCGCTTCTACGTGCGCGGATTCATGACAGGAGCACTACGTGGCTGACCCCGTCGTTCCGTCCGCAGGCGTACTGACCCCGCTGGGGCTGGACACCGTCCGGCTGGCCCCGGGCTTCTGGGGCGACCGGCAGACCCTCAACCAGGACGTGATCATCGGGCACTGCCTCGAATGGATGGACAGGAGCGGATGGATCGGCAACTTCCGCGGCGAGCCGGCCCGCGGCAGGGAGTTCGCCGACTCGGAGGTCTACAAACTGCTGGAGGCCATGGCCTGGGCCGGCGACCCGCGGTTCGAGGCGCTGGAATCGGTGGTCGCCCGGGCCCAGGAGGCCGACGGCTACCTCAACACCCGATGGAGCGGCGACCGTTACCGCGACTTCGAGTGGGGCCACGAGCTCTACTGCTTCGGCCACCTCATCCAGGCGGGCGTCGCCCGCCTGCGCCGGACCGGGCCGGGCCCGCTCACCGAGACCGCCCGCCGGGCGGCCGACCACATCTGCCGGCGTTTCATGGAGTCCCCGGAGGTCTGCGGCCACCCCGAGATCGAGATGGCCCTGGTCGAGCTCTACCGGGCCACCGGGGCCGACCGCTATCTGGAGATGGCCCGGCGCTTCGTCGAGAGGCGCGGCACCCCCGCGCTCGCCGACATCGAGCTGGGCCGCGCCTACTTCCAGGACGACGTGCCGGTACGGGACGCGAAGGTGTTCCGGGGCCACGCCGTACGGGCGATGTACCTCGCGTGCGGCACGGTCGACGTCGCTGTCGAGACCGGGGACGCGTCCCTGCTGACCGCCGTGCGGGAGCAGTGGGAGCGCACCGTCGAGCGGCGCGTCCACCTCACCGGCGGCATGGGGTCCCGCCACGCCGGGGAGTCGTTCGGCGACGACTACGAACTGCCGCCCGACCGGGCCTACTCCGAGACGTGCGCCGCGGTCGGGTCGTTCATGCTGTGCCACCGGCTCCTGCTGGCCACGGGCGACTCCCGCTACGCGGACCTCGCCGAACGCACCCTCTACAACGTCATCGCCACCTCGCCGGCCCTGGACGGGCGTTCGTTCTACTACGCCAACCCCCTCCAGGTCCGCGTCCCCGGCGAACCCTCCGACGGCGTCAGCCCGCGGGCGGGGACCGGGCTGCGCGCCCCCTGGTTCTCCGTGTCGTGCTGCCCGAACAACCTCGCCCGCACCCTCGCCTCCCTTCCCGCCTACCTCGCCACCGCGACCGGCGACGGCGTGCAGATCCACCACCTGACCCCCTCCGAGATCCGGCACGACGGCCTCGCCCTGCGGGTGGAGACCGGCTACCCGGTGTCGGGCGGGGCCGAGGTGGAGGTACTCGCCGCCCCTGCCGCCCCGCGCACGGTCTCCCTCCGCCTGCCGCCCTGGGCGTCCGGGGCCGAGGTCGCGGCCGGTGCCGCCGCGGTGCGCCGCGAGGGCGCCCAGGTCCACGTCGAGAAGACCTGGCGGCCCGGCGACCGCTTCCGGCTCGAACTGCCGCTCCGGCCGCGCTGGGTCTGGCCGGACCCCCGCATCGACGCGGTGCGCGGCTGCGTCGCGGTCGAACGCGGGCCGATCGTCTACTGCGCGGAGAACCCCCGGGAGCAGCTCGTCCAGGTGGACACGGCGGGCCCCCTCGTCGAGCACGAGGAAGCAGGCCTGGTCGAGCTGGAGGCCCCGGCGACCACGGTGCTGCCCGGGCACCGGGGCTGGCCGTACGGCGAGCCGCCGGAGGCGCCGGGGGAGCGGACGCGGGTCCGGCTGGTGCCCTACCACCGCTGGGGCAACCGGGGCCCGGCCACCATGCGCGTCTGGCTCCCCGCCCCCCGCGCCTGACCCCCGTGCGGCGGTCACACCGCGTACCGGTGTGCATCCGGTGCGTTGTCACCGGGGACACCCGCCGAGGCCGTGGTGGTTGAATGGCAGGTATGGCCGGCGACGACGCCGGGCGCACCACGCGTGAGGGCCGCCGTCCCACCGGGAGGCAGCCGGGGCGCCCCGGAGCCGAAGGCAACCTGCCCACCGAGGTGACGAGCTTCGTGGGCCGGCGCAACGAGCTGACCGAGACCGTACGAGCGCTTCGCGGCGCCCGCCTGGTGACCCTGACCGGACCCGGCGGGGTCGGGAAGACCCGGCTGGCGCTGCGCGCCGCGGAGCGGTCCCGCCGGAGCTTCCCCGGCGGGGTGTGGCTCGTCGACCTGGGGGAGCTGTCCGACGCGGCGCTCCTCGCCGACGTCGTCGCCGGAACCCTCGGCGTCCGGGCGCCGGCCGGGAGGTCCACCGAGGACGCGCTCGTGGACTTCCTCGCCGACGGCTGCCGCCTGCTGGTCCTCGACAACTGCGAGCAGATCGTCGAAGGCGTCGCGGCCCTGTGCGGTCGCCTGCTCCGCTCCTGCCCGCCGGTCCACCTCGTGTGCACCAGCCGCGAGGAACTGCGGATCGGGGGCGAGACGGTCCTGCGGGTTCCCCCGCTGACGCTTCCCGGCGACGACACCTCCGCGCGGCCCGGGGAGTCGGACGCCGTCACCCTCTTCGTCGAGCGGGCGGCCGCCGCCGCCCCCGGGTTCGCACTCACCGCGGACACCGCGGGCGTCGTGGCGGCCGTCTGCCGGCGGCTGGACGGGCTGCCGCTCGCCATCGAACTCGCGGCGGCGCGCCTGCGCACCCTGTCGCCCGCCCAGATCCTGGACCGGCTGAGCGACCGGTTCGCGCTGCTGACCCGCAGCGGCCGCGGGATCCCGACCCGCCAGCAGACACTCCGGCTGTCCGTGGAGTGGAGCCACGAACTCTGCAGCCCCGCCGAGCGACGGGTCTGGTCGTGCCTGGCGTTCTTCGCCGGCAGCATCGACATGACGGCCGCCACCGCCGTCTGCGGATCCGATCACGTGCTCGACGTCATGACCTCACTCCACGAGAAGTCCGTGCTGGTACGGGAGGAGACCGACGGCACGGCGGTGCGCTTCCGGATGCTGGAGACACTGCGCGAGTACGGCCGGTCGAAGGCACGGGAGGCCGGATGCGCCGACGAGGCGATCGACCGCCTGTGCCACTGGTACACCGGTCTCGCCGCGCGCGCCCGCGCGGAGTTCGTCGGGCCGCGCCAGCTGGAGTGGATCGCCCGCGTCGACCGCGAGATGCCCAACTTCCGCGACGTCCTGGACCGCCAGGTGCTCCGGGACCCCCGGGCCGGCCTGCGGACGACGGGCGACCTCTTCCCGTACTGGAACGCCCGGGGCCTGTTCCGCGAGGGACGCCGCTGGCTGGACCGGCTGCTCGGCCAGGAGGCGGAAGCGGACGGTGACGCTTTGGCGGGAGTGGTCTACGCCGACTGCGCGCTGACGGCCCCTCAGGGCGACCGCGCGGCCGTGGACGCCCTGCTGACCAGGGCGCGCGCGATCGACGCGGCCTCCACCGACCCGTCGGTGCACGGGATCACCGCCCTGTCCGAGGGCACCGCCGCACTCTTCCGCGACGACTTCGTCCGGGCCCAGGCGCATTTGGAGGACGCCGTCGCCGCGCTCGACGCGCCGGACACCTGCGAGTTGCTGCACCTGTCCGCCCTGACGATGCTCGCCCTCACCCACGAACTGCGGTCCGACGGGGAGTCGGCGCGGCGGCGCTTCGAGGAGGCGCTGGCCTTCACCACCGCACGCGGCGAGTCGGTGTTCCGGTCCTACCTGCTGTGGGGCACCGGCCTCTCGCTGTGGCGCGGCGGGCACGCCGAGGACGCCGCGGCCCGGCTGCGGGAGAGCCTGCGGATGGCCGACGACATCGGCCATCCGCTGCTGACCGCGGCCTGCCTGGAGGTCCTCGCGTGGATCGCCGACGGGGAGGGCGACGCCCGGCGCGCCGCCGCCCTCCTCGGGGCCGCCGACACGCTCAGCCACCGCACCGACAGCCCGCCGACCTTCTTCCCCTCGCTGCTGGTCCACCACGGGCACTGCGACCGGAACCTCCGGGACGCCCTGGGGAAGAGCGCCTTCGCCGTGGCCTACCGCACGGGCGGGGAGCTCGCCGCCTCGGGCGACGTGCGGGGGCTGCTGGAGTCCGCGCCGCCGCCGTCCCCCTCGGCGACGGCGCCCTCCGGCAGCCCGCTGAGCGTCAGGGAGCGGGAGGTCGCCGTCCTCATCGGCCGCGGCCTTACGAACCGGTCGATCGCCCGCAGGCTGGTCATCTCCGAGCGGACCGTGCACGGTCACGTGCAGCGCATCCTGGCGAAACTCAACATGAGCTCGCGGGTGCAGGTCGCGGCCTGGATGGCCGGCCACCGCTAGGTGTATTGGCCCGGAGCGTTGTTGACGCGGCTGATCGGGGGCTTGCCTCCGAGTGCGGTGTGGCAGCGATGGTGGTTGTAGGTGTGGAGGAAGTCT